>NZ_JBEZZW010000039.1:0-67579 GCF_040639415.1 Micromonospora sp. NPDC023888
ATTCTTCTGGGCTGGGGCGGTCGTTGGGGGGGTGCTTCAACTCGGCTGTCCGGGTACCGTCCATGCTCGGATCCAACGCACCGTAGGCGACTGGAGGCGGTCGTCCGGGCCGCCTCCAGGATGACCTCGGTGACCTCATCGGGATGCGAGATCAGGCCCAGGTGGCCGGCGTCGATCCGGGTGATGTCGGCCCCCGCCCGCTCCATCATCTCCTCCTGACGGGCCGGCGGGATGACCCGGTCCTCGGTGCCGATCACAGCCCACACCGGGATCGTCTTCCACGCCGGCTCCGTCGCCGGCTCCGCCAGGGCGTTCGTGGCCAGGGCGACCTGGGAGACGGCGAGCACCTCCGCCTGCCGCCGAGGCAGACCGTTGGCGAATCCGGTGATGAAGATCTTCGGCAGGACGTACGCGTCGACAGCACCTTCCGGGGCGCCGGGGAACGGTACGAGCTTGAAAACGCTCGTGGGGTCGGTCAGGGCCGGCTCGAGCACCGAGCCGGAGCCGGCGGTGAGCTCTTCCACGGTCTCCCCCTTGTCCGGGGCGAAGGCGTCGACGAACACGAGCGCCTTGACGTTCTTGTTGCCGGTCGCGGCGTCGCTTGCCACGAAGCCGCCGTACGAGTGTGCCGCGAGCACGATGGGACCTTCGATGGTGGACAGGAAATCCTTCAGGTAACCGCTGTCGATCGTCGGCCCCCGGTTGGGTTGTGGTGCGACCTGGACCTCGAAACCGCGTGCCTGAAGTCTGCGGACCTCCCCGCTCCAACTCGATCCGTCAGCCCAGGCGCCATGGACCAGGACGATTGTCGGCCTGGTGCGATGCCCCTCGTCGGGGGTTGGATGCGCACCGCCGTCCGCGGACACGCCTGGGGCGGCTGAGCCGAGCACCGTCACCAGCGTTGCGGCGACGAGCGTTGCGGCGATGGTCTTCGGCCGACGTAGCGAGATACCGAGCATGTCTCTTCCCCCTCGTTGGTCAGTGGTTTCCGAACGCGGGCAGATCCGCACGACGCCAACGCGACCCCGCCGAAGCCGCGACCGGCCGCGAGCACGGCCGAGCGACGTGTGCAACCGACAGCAGCCGGGCTCAGTGGCGCGACGATGTGCCTGATCGCCCAAACCTCACCGTAACGGCGCTCAGCGGAAGTCTTGGACAGAAGAGGAAAATCACTCAGCTTTCACCTTGAGGGAGGACACACCGCCAAACAGGCTCGCCTCAACCGATCAACAGGCGAGACGTCCGGTCCAGGGCAGGAAAGCTGCGGGCACGCCTTCCGGTCCAGGCCGCACGACGTAGGTGGAGGTCTCCGGTCGGGCGTTGTCACGCGCGGCCGGTTCTGGCGCCGGCGGAAACCCGCACGGGCTCCGGTGTCGCTGGAAATGCTTCGGCAGCTGGCCCGCTGATCAGCCCCTTCCCCATGCCGACCTAACCTGTTGAAGGCTCGTGCGACGTCATTGGAGGTGACGGTGGAACTGGCGCTCACGCAAACCCACGGGATGCTCGGCCTGCCCGGCGTGCGGGCCCAACGGTCGAGCGCCGGGTTGGGCTGGCCCGGTCTCCTCGTTTCCACTCAGGTCGAGTCCCCGTTCGCGGAGAGTTTCGCCGGCACGGACACCCACCTGCTGATCCTGCACCTCGACGGTCCGGTCACCGTGGGTCGGCGGGTCGGCGGGTCGTATCTCCGCCGACAGGTCCCCGCCGGAGGCCTGTTCCTGCATCCGGCGGGCCAGAACCTCACGGTCGAGCTCGGTGGCGAGCTGAACAGCGTCCACGTCTACCTGGCCGACGAGGCCCTGCGCGGCGTCGGGGCGACGGAGTTCCGGCTCACCGAGGAATACGGTCTGGTCGACCCGCTCGTCGGACAACTGGTGCTGGCGCTGGACAGCTTGATCAGGGAATGGACGCCGAGTGCCCGTACCTTCCTCGACCATCTGACCGGGTGCCTGGCCTCCCACCTGGTCCGTCGGTACGGCGATGGCACGTCGGAAGGCTCGGGGCCTCCGCCGACCGCACGCGGACTTGCCGATCGCCAGTTCGCCGCTGTCCGGGAGCTGATGAATGCTCGGCTTGCCGGTCCGCTGCCGCTGAACGAGCTTGCCGCCGCCGCGTCGCTGAGCGTCCGGCAGCTCACCCGCAGTTTCAAGGCGACCACCGGGCAGACGCCGCACCGCTACCTGATGGGACTGAGGCTGAAGCAGGCGGTCCGGATGCTGCGCGCCGGAAGTACGCCGATCGCCGAGGTCGCCGTGCGGTGTGGCTTCGCCCACCAGGAGCACCTGACCCGCGTGATGCGGACGCAGCTGGGAACCACGCCCGGGGCGCTACGCCGCGCCGGCTGAACGGCGTCCTTTTCGTGCAGCCATTCCGACCTGCTGGTGCAGGCCGTGAGGCCGGACGGGA
Organism: Micromonospora sp. NPDC023888; assembly: GCF_040639415.1. Taxonomy (NCBI): domain Bacteria; kingdom Bacillati; phylum Actinomycetota; class Actinomycetes; order Micromonosporales; family Micromonosporaceae; genus Micromonospora; species Micromonospora sp. NPDC023888. The sequence continues at coordinate 2,404 of NZ_JBEZZW010000039.1, forward strand.
CGCAGAATTGGCAGGCTAACCGCAGCCTGCGAGGAAGAGCCAGGACATGGACAACGTGGTCTACCAGACGGCCCCGACCCGGGTGGTCTTCGGACCCGGGTCGACGGATCAGGTCCATGACGAGGTGGGCCGACTCGGCCGCTCCCGGGTGCTTCTGATCACCACCCCGGCGATGCGGGAGGCCGCGGCCCGCGTCGAGGCACAGTTCCCCGCCGGGGCGATCGCCCGCTTCGACGACGCCCAGATGCACACGCCGGTGATGGTCACCGATCGGGCGCTAGGCGTCCTGCGCGCCCACGACGCCGACGTGCTCGTCGCGATCGGGGGCGGGTCGGCCATCGGGCTCGCCAAGGCGCTCGCGTTGCGCACCGGGCTGGACCAGGTGGTGTTACCGACCACCTACGCCGGCTCCGAGATCACCCCGGTGCTGGGTGAGACCGCCGACGGCATCAAGACCACTCGCTCGGCCCCGGAGATCCGGCCAGAAACGGTCATCTACGACGTCGACCTGACCCTCTCGATGCCGGTCGGGCTGACCGTCACCAGCGCGGTCAACGCCCTCGCCCATGCGGCCGAGGTGCTCTACTCCGCCCAGGCCAACGCCGTCACCGACGCCCTCGCCATCAGGGCGATCACCGCGATCGGGCATGCGTTGCCGGTGGTCGTGCAAGATCCCCAGAACCGTGACGCCCGCACCGAACTGCTGGAGGCGGCATGGCTGGCTGGGACCTGCCTCGCTGCTGGCGGGATGGGTCTGCACCACAAACTCTGTCACGTCCTCGGCGGCATGTTCGACCTGCCGCACGCCGCGACGCACACCGTCCTCCTGCCGCACGCGCTGGCGTACAACGCTCCGGCCGCTCCCGGTGCGATGCGCCGGATCGCGGATGCACTCGGCGTGCCCGACGCGCCGGCTGGACTACGCGACCTGATCAGCTCGCTCGGCGGCCCGACCGCGCTCGCCGCGTTGGGGCTCGCGGAGGGCGACCTGACGCGCGCCGCGTCGCTCGCCGCCGCGTCCTCGTACCCGAACCCCCGCCCGGTGACCGAAGAAGGGATCCTGGCGCTGTTGACCGGAGCCTGGCACGGTCGGCAACCCGGCGACGGGCGCCGCTACCCCGGCGCCGAACTGCGTCAGCTGCTCGCCGAGGTCGAGCGCAGCTTCGCCGACACCCCGCAGCCCCGGTTGCGCGTGCTGCTCACCAGCCTCGTTCGGCAGCTGCACGGCTACGTCGCGGAGAACGGTTTGACCGAGGCGGAGTGGATGGTCGGGATCGACTTCCTCACCCGTACCGGCCAGATGAGTTCCGCCAAACGGCAGGAGTTCATCCTGCTCTCCGACAGTCTCGGTGTCTCGAGCGCGGTGGACATTCTCGGCAACTCGCGGAACACCGGAAGCACCCCCTCGGCGGTACTGGGTCCGTTCTACGTCCAAGGACCACCGGAAACCCCGCAGGGCGCGGACATCGGGGCGGGACTCGACGGCATGCCACTCTTCACCGAGGTACGCGTCGTCTCCGACGCGGGAGAGCCGCTCGCCGGCGCGGTCGTCGACGTCTGGCAGTCCAACAAGGACGGCTTCTACGACGTACAACTGCCGGAGGTCGAGGGACCGGTCCTCCGTGCCCGCTTCCGGACCGACGACGACGGGTTGCTGCGCTACTGGTCCATCCTCCCGTCCGACTACCCCATCCCCACCGACGGGCCAGTGGGCGAGATGTTGGCGGCAACGAACCGGCACGCCTACCGGGCGGCACACGTGCATTTCCTCATCGACGCCGCCGGGCACGAACAGTTGGTCACCCAGCTCTTCACCACCGATAGCGCGTACCTCGGCTCGGATGCCGTGTTCGGCGTCAAGCAGCCGCTCATTGTCGAGTTCACCAACCCGGGAGGCCCAACCCCCGACGGTCGTACGGTCGCCGGTGAATGGCGTCGCTTGGACTACACCTTCGCGCTGGCACGTGTCCCAGCGGTTCGGACGGGTGGCGATGGGCCCGGGGGGCAACGAGGGCCGGCATCGGCGATCTAGCGCGGATCAGGTTGTGCCGTCTCTGCCTACGGCGCAGGTTCCAGTACCACGACTGGGATCTGGCGAGTGGTCTTCCGCTCGTAGTCGGCGAAGCCTGGATACGCGGCCTTCTGCGCGCTCCAGATCCGTTCCCGCTCGTTCCCGGTGGCAACCCTGGCGACCAACTCGACCTTGTCCGTACCGATCTCCGCGTGGGCCTGCGGGTGAGCCAGCAGGTTGTAGTACCAGTCGGGATTGGTGGGCGCGCCACCCTTGGACGCGAACACCGCGTAACCGCCGTCCACCTCCTGGTACATCATCGGGTGCACGCGGGGCTCGCCGCTCTTGGCGCCGACCGTGTGCAACAGCAGCAGCGGCGCGCCAGCGAACTGACCACCGACCTGCCCGCCGTTCGCGCGAAACTCAGCGATGATTTTATCGTTCCAGTCACTCATGCCTTCTCCTCGCCTCCGCCAACCGGCTCCTCATAGACGATTCTGACAGTCATAGCCGGGCGACGCCCGGCGGGCCGGCGACGGGCAGTCCACTTCGACGCGCTCGGCCAGCTCACCTTCACCTTCTGGGCGCCGCCGGCATCCAGGCTGCCGTGGGTCCTCGCCGACGCCCGCCACCGGCAGCGGCCGAGACGTGGGCGCGGCGCGTCAGACGGGTGACCGGTACAGGGCCACGAGATCATCGAGTACGGCGACCAGCGTCCCCGCGAGCGCGCCGCCCAGGACGGCCAACAGTGCCGCCGCCAGGTGCAGCTCACCGGCCGAGGTGGACGCGACCAGGCCGAGCAGCGCCGTCCCGGTCAGCGCGGCGTTGCGGACGACGTGCTGCCGTCCAAGCAGGGTGTCCGAGGCACCGAAGCAGCGGCACGGCGTCTGCCGGTCACGTCGGATGGTGAGCGCCACGGCGCCGGTGAACACCGCCAGCAGTACGCCCGCAACCACGAACCCGGCGGCACCGGACCACCGACCCGGAACCACCAGCAGCAGGACCGCGGCCGATTCGGCGACCACGGTGGCCGCCGCAGCGGGCCGCACCGCCCCCGAGGGCACCAAGCCCATCTGCCGAAGCGACTGGACGAACGCCGACCAGCTCGCCCGGCCGGACACCTTGCCGAACAGCGCCGCCGCGAAGACAACCGCCAGTAGAGCCCTCGTGCCAACCTCCACATAGCGCATCGTGAGATCGCCCCTTCCCCTTCGGTCGCGGGCCGCGACGGATCCGCCGGCCCGGCTGGGCACGTTCGAACGGGGACCATCTGAAGGCCGCCCTGCCGTCCCGCGATCGATCCTCGCCGGCCGGGGTGGAAGACGCGTGTAAGGCCGGCTGAGCGCCCCGCTTCCACCGGGCTTCCACGCCGGTTGCACCCGGCCCGGCGATGGTGGCAGCACGCACGGGACACGCCCGGCGTCCAGGAAATCGAAAGAGGGGATCGGGATGTACAAATTCATGGAGAGGATGGGCAGCAGGCTGCTGGGGGCATTCGTACCCGAGGTCGAGGCGTCCGCGGCTGCCGCCGGCTGCCGGTGGAAGTACTTCTCCAGCTGCTGGCAGTGTGGCTACGGCGCCTGCGACGCGTACTGCTGCGACGGGGCCGGCTGCTCCACCGTCGCCTGCTACTAGTCAGCCGAGCCGACCGGCGGCTCCACAAAGGAGTCGCCGGCCGGCGGCTCACTCTTTCCATCCCTCGGCGGGGTTCGCGGCGAGTGCCGGCGAGCCTCGGCGAAGCCTTCCAGGAGGACTCATGCCCATTCTTGTCGCGGCGCTCGTACTCGTCGGGCTGCTCTGCGCGCTCGATCTCATCCTGACCCTTGGCGTCGTCCAGCGACTGCGCAAGCACGGCGCGCTGCTCGCCGAGGTCGTTTCCCCATCGCCCGACCTCGAGGTGGGCCAGGAGATCGGTGAGTTCGAGACGACGACAGTGGCCGGTGAACCGGTCACGCCGGGGCTACTCGGCTCTGGCACTTTGGTCGGCTTCTTCTCGCCGACCTGCGGCCCGTGCAAGGACAAGCTACCCGCATTCGTGTCGCACGTTCGTGGGCTGCCCGCCGGCCAGGGCACGCCCCTGGCGGTCGTCATCGGGGAACCCGACCAGGCCACCGACTTCCTCACCAAGCTCACCCCGGTCGCGCGGGTCGTGGTCGAGCGCGGCGACGGCCCGGTGAGCCAGGCGTTCGGTGTGCGGGCGTACCCGACCCTGCTGCGGGTCGACCGCGACGACGCGGACCGGCTGGTGGTTGGCGCCAACCGGGTGGAGGTGGACGGGCCGGCGGCGGTGGCGGTCGGATGAGGCAGCACAGCACCGCTCCGGCAGCCGGGTCGCGCACGGCGGCCCGGATGCTGGCCGCGGCGACGCTCACCGCCCGGGCCGCTCCGCTGCGCCTGGCCGGCTATGCGGGACTTGCCCTGCTCGGCGGCACGCTGCCGGTGCTCGCCGCCTGGTTGACGAAGCTCGTACTGGATGGCCTGGTACGCGGCACCGCACTGACCGTCCTGGCCTGGCTGGCCGGAGGTCTGGCCCTGGCCAGCCTGCTGACCGGGGTGACCCCGCAGGTCACCGAGTACCTGCGCGCGGACATGGATCGGGCGACGGGACTACGGGCGCACGACCTGCTCTTCAGGGCGGTCTCCGGCTTCGTGGGCCTGCGCCGCTTCGAGGATCCGACGTTCCTGGACCGCCTCCGGCTGGCCCAACAGTCAGGTGGCACCAGCCCCGTCCAGGTCGTCGAAGGGCTGGTGGGGGTGACCCGCGCCACGGTCACGGTTTCCGGTTTCCTCGGCTCCCTGCTGGTCATCAATCCTGTGATGACCGGGCTGGTGCTGGTCGCAGCCGCCCCGACCGTGATCGCCGAACTCCTGCTCGCTCGGCGACGCGCCCGGATGCTCTGGACGATCGGACCCACCGAGCGGCGCGAGTTCTTCTACCGGGAGTTGATGTCCACGGTGGCCGCGGCCAAGGAGATCCGACTCTTCGGCCTCGGTGACCTGCTGCGCGGACGGATGCTCGCCGACCGGCGCAGCACCAACGTCGCACGCCGTGCCGTCGACCGGCGCGAGTTGCTGGTGCAGGGCGGTCTCGGCGTCCTCGCCGCCACCGTCGCGGGCGGCGGTGTCCTGTGGGCGGTCGTCGCCGCCCGCCGGGGCACGCTCTCCGTCGGCGATATCACGATCTTCGTCACGGCCGTGGCCGGGGTGCAGGGGTCACTGGCCACAGTGGCCCGGGAGCTCGCCCGTTGCCACCAGGCCATCCTGATGTTCGACCACTACCTCGCGGTGACCACGGCTCCACCGGATCTGCCGGTGCCGGTGCCGGCCCGGCGGCTGCCGACGCTGCGCGCCGGGATCGAGCTGCACGATGTCTGGTTCCGGTACTCCGAGGACCACCCCTGGGTACTGCGCGGGGTCGACCTGCGCATTCCGCACGGTTCGACGGTGGCCCTGGTGGGGCTGAACGGTGCGGGGAAGTCGACCCTCGTAAAGCTACTGTGCCGGTTCTACGACCCGACCCGAGGTGGCATCCGTTGGGACGGCACAGATCTGCGCGACGTGGATGCCGCCGAACTGCGGCGCCGGATCGGCGTGGTGTTCCAGGACTACATGCACTACGACCTGACCGCCCACGAGAACATCGCTCTGGGCGACCTCGATGCCTTCGACGACCGGGCCAGGATCCAGGACGCCGCGGCCCGGGCCGGCATCCACCGCCGGATCGCCGAACTGCCCGCCGGCTACGACACGCTGCTGTCCAGGTCGTTCTTCCTCGACGACACGGGCGCCGCGCAACAGCCGGGTGCCGAACTGTCGGATGGGCAGTGGCAGCGCCTGGCCCTGGCTCGGGCGCTCCTGCGCAGCCGGCCCGACCTGCTCATTCTCGACGAGCCTTCGGCGGCGCTCGATGCCGAGGCAGAACAGGAGATCCACGACGTGCTCCGACGGCACCGGCGCGGTTGCACGAGTCTGCTCATCTCGCACCGGCTGAACACGGTCCGGGACGCCGACCTGATCGTCGTCCTGGCCGACGGGCAGGTGGTCGAGCAGGGTGACCACCCGACGCTGATGGCTGCGGGCGGCGAGTACGCCCGGCTGTTCCGAATGCAGTCGTCCGGCTATCAGGCTGACCACGCGAACCTCGTGGCCGTTCCCGGAGAACAGTGATGGAGCAGACCGGCACGCCACACCGCCACGACGGAGACCAGCTTCCCGGCCCACCAGCACCCGCATCGGGGCGGCCGGTGCGGGTCCGCCGGTCCGGCCGGCCCCACGCTCTCGACGTCCCGCCACTGCTCGGCCTCGTGCTGGTGGCCGCCGGCACGGTACTGACGGTGGCCGGGCCCGAGGTCGGATGGGTACGGGGCTCCGCGCTGCTGGCGGCAGTGGTCGGCGCAGGGATAGGCCTGCTCGCGATGCTGGCACGTCGGCTGGCCGCGGTGACCGTACGCGGCGTGAGCATGCAGCCGGCGTTCCACGACGGAGATCGGGTCCTGGTCCGGCGCACGACGAAGCCGAGGGTGGGGCAGGTGGTGGTGGTCGAGCAGCCGACCCCCGACGGACGGTGGCGGACAGCACCACTGCCGACGAGGGCCAGCCCCTCCCAGATCGCGGGTAGACGGTGGATGATCAAGCGGGTGGTGGCGTTGCCCGGGGATCCGATACCACCCGGATCCGCCCTGCGGGCGGTCGCTGGCGGACGGATTCCGCCGGGCCGGCTGGCGCTGCTCGGCGACAACCGGTCGGCGAGCCTCGACTCCCGCCAGCTCGGCTACTTCCCGATGGCACGGGTCCTCGGCACCGTGCGCAGACGCCTGAACCGGACCCGATGGACAGAGCACTAGCGGGTGCTGGGCGTGGTCCTCAACGCCCGACCCTCGCCCTCGGCCTGACCGGCGGCCGCCGACATCGGCCCGGTACCGCAGATTTCCAGTTTGGCCCGTACGGAGTCAGCGTCCGCGGTGCGCAACTCGGTCATGATCGCGTACGCCCGCCTCCAACTGGTCAGGGCGTTCTCCAGGTCACCCAGGGCATGCTGGCAGTCACCGAGATGCGCCAGGGCCTCGGCTTCCTTGAAGCGGTGGCCGACGTTCAGGCTCAGGGCCCGCTCGTAGCACTGGATGGCGATGGCGTACTCGCCGAGGTGCTGGTAGGCGTAACCGAGGCTGTCCCAGGTGTTGACCGCCCCGGCATCGTCGCCCAGTTCCGCCTGCACCGCGAGCGCCTTGCGGCAGTATCTGATGGCCTGCCGGTAGTTGCCGACCTGCGTGTGGTCCCAGCCCACCGCGTTCAGTGCCCGGGCCTGCCCGCCACGATCGCCACTTCGCCTGAACAGGCCCAGTGCGACCTGGTCGTGGTGCATCGCGGCCCGGCGATCACCGTGCAGCTCAGACAGCCAACCCAGGCTCAGGTGGGTGTACGCCTGGCCGACCGGATCGGCGATGTCGATGGTGTCGTCCAACGCGCGGTGCAGTTGGTCCCGCGCCTGCTCCAAGCGCCCGAGCCCGGAGAGCGCATGGGAAAGCTCTCGGCGGCACTGGGCCTGAGCCGATCGGTCTTCGAGACGAGTCGCTGCCGACAGGGCCACGGCCTGGATGGCCAGTACGTCGTGCCAGTGGCTGCCCCGGGAGAGGAAGGTCACCGTGGCCCAGGCCAGCTGCCAGGCGTGCCGGTCGAAGCCGGACTTGGCGGCGAAATCGACCATGACAACCAGCGTCTGATGCTCGCTGCTGAACCAGGCCAGGGGGTCTCCCCCGGCGATGTCCTCGGGCGTCACGCCGGCCTCGGGGGCGGCCACCTCGACTGGTTGCCGATAGGGCAGCAGCATCCTGTCCGCCGCGATCGCGGAGTGCAGATAGTGGTCCAGCAACCGGCGTTGGGCGACGTGCCGTTCCGGCTCGGCCTCGCTCAGTTCGCGCGCATAGGCCCGGAGCAGATCGTGCAGGACGTATCGGCCGGGAGCCCGTTCGCCGGTCAGGTGGGCACCGCTCAGCTCGGCGAGCAGGGCGTTGGCGACGCGATGCTGCACACCCGCCAGGCTGGCCGCTGCCGCGGCGGTGACCTCCGGGCCGGGATGCAGGCCCAGCAACCGGAACAGCCGAGCGGCCGCCGGGGTCAGTGCCCGGTAGGACCAGGAGAACACGGCACGTACGTCCACCGAGAGGTCGGTGTCGGCAAGCCGGTCCAGCAGGCCGGACCCACCCAGGTCGCTGGCGAGGGCCTGCAGGGTGAACTGCGGGTTGACGGCGGCCCGCGCGGCCGCGATGGACAGGGCCAGCGGTAGGCCCGCACAGAGCCGGGCGATGTCGGAGAGCGCCTCGGGCTCCTTGCCGGTACGGTCACCGCCGATCCGGTCGCGGAGCAGTTGGCCGGCTTCCTCCTCGTTCAACAGCCCGAGCGTGAGTGGGTGGGCACCGTCGGCGGCGATCAGGGAAGACATCCGGTTGCGGCTGGTCACCAGCGTGACGCAGGTGGCCGAACTGGGCAGGAGTGGTCGGACCTGGTCGGCGCTTCGGGCGTTGTCCAATACGATCAGCACCCGGCGGTCGCGCAACTGCGCCTGGTACTCGGCCCTCTGCGCGGTGAGGTTGGTCGGGATTCGCTCCGGCACCACGCCCAGCGCCTCCAGGAAGAGACGCAGCACCTCGGTGGGCGCCAACGCCGTCGCGGTGGCGTCGAAGCCGCGGAGGTTGACATAGAGTTGCCCGTCCGCGAACCGCGGGGCCAGCCGGTGCGCCAGGTGCAGAGTCGAACTGGTCTTGCCGACCCCGGCAGGACCGAGCACCAGCAGAATGGCGCTCCGTTGCTCGCCACGGCGGGTCAGTCGAGCCTCGGCGGCGGACAGTTCCTGTACTCGCCCCACGAAGCAGGGCAGATCCGGGGGCAGCATCTGGGGCGTGGGCGGCCGGACGATCGATCCACCCGCCGGTCGTCGCACCTCCCGGCGCAGGATGTCACGCTGAAGGTCCTGCAGATCCGGGGCGTCGATTCCCCGACGACCCAGCAGCGCGAGGCCGTTGCGGCACACCTCCGCCGCCTCGTCGATCCGGCCGTCGCAATACAGGGTGAGCGCCAGCGTGCAACGCAGACCCTCATCAACCGGATCGGCGGCGACCGCACCCGTCAGGTCACCCACCACCTCGGCGGGCCGGCCCAGTTCGTTGAGCGCCTCCGCGTAGGCCATCAGTGCCGAACGGCGGACCGCCCGCAGTCGAGCGATCTCGGCAAGCGCGAAGGGTTTGTCCGCGAGGTCGGCGTAGGGCTCGCCGCACCAGCGGTCGAGCGCCGTACGCAGGATCTCGGCGGCTTGGGCGGTCTGCTCGCCAGACCCGAGCGCCAGCAGCCGGCGCCCCTCCCGGAGCGACTCCTCGAACTGAACGGCGTCGATGCATGCCGGGTCCAGGTCCAGCCGGTATCCCGCCGCGGCACCGTGGCCGACCGTGACGACGAGCCCCTTGCCGGGCCGTCCCCGCTGCCCCGGCTGAAGGGCGCGCCGCAGGTGCGCGATGTGGCTGCGGAGGGTGGCACGTGCGGCCTCGGACACGTCATCGCCAGCCAGCAGCGTCACCAGTCGCCGGCTGGGCACCGGCTTGCCCAGCTCCGACACCAGGATGGCGAGCAGCGTGGTGAGCTGTGGACCCAACGAGACCGGGACACCGTCCCGGCTCAGGTGGACGGGGCCGAGCACGGAGACCTCTATCCGTCCACTCGCGACTCGTTCCCTCACCGACGGGCACCCCGGTCACGCCGAGCGCGTCTGGTCCGAACCGCCACACCTGTGGACCGCCCGGCCATCGGCGACACCAAGCCGGTGACGGTCACCCGAAAGCCTAGCCACGTAAGGGAATTCACCTTCGTCATGGTCACTGAATGATATAGGCCAGCTGCGATGCGTGCGCCCGTCGGACCATGCACCGGACTCCGATCGGCGCTGTGTGGCATCGCGGCCGTCGTGCCCGTGCGGCCTCACAGCCGGGTTCTCAGCACGTCGACCTCGCAGCCCGGCGACGACGGCTCGGGCGGACAACCCGCGATCGTCGACGTAGGAGCTGTGGTCGGCTCCGCTCCAGCCCAGCAGCCCGGAGGGCAATCGGAGGCCCGGTCGTCGTTCGTTCCATGAACGTTCAGCCAGTTGTCCCTGCCCGCGTCGTACGCCCCTCTCTACGTTGCCTGAGGCGACGAAAGAAGGGCCACATGGACGCACGTCTCGCAATCCGAGCTCGCGGAATCACCAAGTGCTTCGACGACGTCGTGGCACTCGACGGCATCGATCTGGATGTAAGCCAGGGGCAGATCCACGGCTTGGTCGGGCCGAACGGGGCTGGCAAGACCACGTTGCTCGGACTCCTCCTCGGCCTGGCCGTCTCCGACAGCGGCAGCCTCGAGATCCTGGGTACGCCGATCGCTCGGGCGCTCGCCGCGCCCGACGGCGTCGCCGGCTTCGTGGACGGGCCCGGCCTCTACCCTTCGCTCACCGCCCGGCAGAACCTCGCAGCGCTGGCCGCTCTGCGCGGTCAGGACACGCGGACCGCCGGAATCGACGGCGTGCTCGACCAGGTCGGGCTTACCGACGTCGCCGACGACCGGGCGAGCGGCTTCTCCCTCGGCATGCGCCAGCGGCTCGGACTCGCCGCCGCCCTGCTCACCAAGCCGCGGCTGCTCGTGCTCGACGAACCGTCCAACGGCCTCGACCCGGCCGGCAAGAAGCACGTACACAACGTCCTCACCCGGCTCGCCGGGGACGGGACCAGCGTCGTGCTCTCGAGCCACCGCATGGACGACCTCGAGGCACTGTGCTCCGAGGTCACCATCCTCGCCACCGGACGGGTCGTCTTCTCCGGCCCGCTGAACAAGCTGGCCGCCGAGAACCGTGAACTCGACTACCGGCTGCGCACCTCCGACCCGCAGGCCGCTCACCGGCTGGCTACCGACACGGCCGGAATCCACGTCGACGTCGACGCCGGGGCGCGCGACGCCGAGGTGCTCGTCGTGCGCGCTCTGGTGCCCGCCCTCGACGAACTGGTGGCGCGGCTCGTGAACGCGGGCATAGCGGTGCGCGAGCTCGCGCCCCTGGTGTCGCCGCTCGAGGCCGCGTTCCTCGCCCTGACCGAGCAGCAGGAGGCCATCCGATGACCGGGACCATCGCCGCCGACCACGTTGTCGGCACCCGCCGCGTTTCGGTGGCGCGCGGCTACCGCTTCGAGCTGCTCAAGCTGGTATCGCAATGGCGGATCCGGCTGCTGGTCCTCGCCTGCTGGACAGCGCCCGCGCTGTTCGTCGCCGCGGTGAGCCAGCAGAGCTCGCTGCCCGTCGACACCCTCTTCGGCCGCTGGATGCACGCCACGGGGTGGGCCGGGCCACTGGTGACGCTCGGTTTCTCGGGCACCTGGGCGCTCCCGCTACTGACCTCGGTGGTCGCTGGCGACGTGTTCGCCTCCGAGGACCGGCTCGGCACCTGGCGCCACCTGCTCGTGGCGGTCCGGTCACCTCGACGGATCTTCGCCGCGAAGGCGCTGTCCAGCCTCACCGTCATCATGCTGCTCGTGGCCGGGCTGGCCGTCTCCAGCGCGGTCGGCGGGGTCGTGTCGGTCGGCAACCAGCCGCTGGTCGGCCTCGACGGGCATCTGCTGACGCCGGGGGACGCCGCCGTGAAGACCCTGCTCGCCTGGGTCTGCGTACTCGCCCCGACCCTGGCCCTCGCCGCGATCGGACTACTCGGGTCCGTCGCGCTGGGCCGGTCCCCGATGGGGCTGCTGCTGCCCGCGCTCGTCGCGCTCGCGATGCAGCTCGCCCAGATGCTGCCGCTGCCGGTCACCGTACGCCTCGCACTGCCCGGTTACGCGTTCATCGGCTGGAACGGTCTCTTCACCAGCCCGGCGCAGCTCGGCCCGCTCCTGATCGGCATCGTGGTCAGCCTGGTGTGGGCCGTGACCGCGACAGCGCTTGCCTATCTGCTGTTCCTACGACGCGACTTCACCAACCTGGCTTACGACGGCTCCGGCCGCCGCGTGTTCACCGTCGGAGTCCTGCCGCTGGTCGGGTTGCTCGCCGTGACGATCGGGCTCGTCACCGCGGCGACCCCGGCCACGGGCTCCGGGATCGAGCAGGACAAGGTGCAGCGTTCGGTCGCCACGGCATTCGCCCACCTCTACCGCGTGCAGACCGAGCAGCTCAACCGCCCCGATGTCACCGAAGCGCAGCTGAAGGCCACGGCGACGTGCAACAAGGGCGGCGGCAAGCTCGCCGCCGAAGGGCCGGGCAACGACTGGCGTTGCGTCGTCACCTGGCATCTCCCCGACGTCGAGGCCGCAGGGACGGCCATCTATCAGCTCGACGTCACCCCAGACGGGCGGTTCGTGGCCGATGGCGACGGACCGAAGGAAGTGAACGGCTACTTCCTGGTGCGCACCCCGAGCGGGGACGCACCGAACCCGCTCTGGCAGTTCGACGGCAACGTCGAACTGCTCCACACCACGAAGGGATGATTCCATGCAGGTCACACGCCGCCGTCGGCGTGCCGAGACGGACCAATTCGGCCTTCTCCGTCGACGCATCGGCCGCCGGCTACCCCTCGTCACGGCAGGCACCACTGCTGTCGTCGTCGCCGCCGGCACCGGCATCAGTTTCGCCCAGACGCACCAGTTCGGCACCGACCAGGTCGGCCAGCTGACCGACAAGGGCCTGGTCGTGTCCGCCGACCAGTACATCAACCCGGTCGGCGAGCGTCTCGTCATCAACACCGGCAAAATCATGTCGTCGTCGGTCAGCCCGGACGGCACCCACCTGGCGGCCTCGGTCACCGACGGTGGGATGGCCCTGGCCGTCGTCGACCTGAAGACCTGGAAGGTACAGCAGCTCGTCGGCAACAACGCGGCCGCGAACCTGCGCATCAGCGGCAACGACGTGGGCCAGGAAGGCCCCACGTACTCGCCCGACGGCTCGCAGCTGTGGCTGGGCCAGGCCGACGGCTACACCAAGTTCACAGTGAATCCGGACGGTACGCTCGCCAACCCGACGTTCATCCGAATCGAGCAGGACGGACCGAAGCGCGCGCTGGTGGCTGAGGCCGTGTTCTCGCCCGACGGCTCCACCGTGTACTCCGCCGTGAACGGCCAGAACCGGGTCGTCGCCATCAATACGGCGACCGGCGCCATCCAGCAGAGCTGGGCCGTGGGCAACGCCCCCCGCGACATGGTCACGGTCGGCGACAAGCTCTACGTCAGCAACGAGGGCGGCCGGCCCGCGAAGCCCGGCGACACCACGATCAACTCGTACAACACGCAGGTACCGGCCGACCCGGCGACCGGTGCCACCACCACCGGCACGGTCAGCGTCATCGACCTGGCGAACCCGGCTGCCGCGGTCGCGAGCATCGACGTCGGCCTGCACCCGACCGCCCTGTACGCCAGGAACGGCGCGCTGTTCGTCACCAACACCAACAGCGACGACGTGTCGGTCATCGACACCGCGAGCAACAAGGTCGTGCAGACCATCGCCACCCAGCCGTGGCCCGAGACGACAGTGGGCTACCAGCCCAACGCGGTGACCCTCACCGACGACGGGCACCTCCTGGTGACGCTCGGCCGCGCCAACGCGGTCGCCGTCTACCGGTACACGACCCCGCTGGAGCCGGTCAGCTACGTCGGGCTGCTCCCGACGGACTACTTTCCCGCGGAGATCACCGCCGCCGGGAACCAGGTGCTGGTCTCCAACACCCGTGGTATTGACGCCCGCCGCCCCACCAACAGCGCCGGGCACGGCACCCACGACACGACATCGAGCCTGCAACGGTTCACGCTGCCCAGCGACAAGGTCATCAAGTCCCAGACCGGCAAGGTCTTCAGCCAGAACGGCTGGACCGGTGGCTCGGTCGACCTGTCCAAGGGCAACAAGGCGAAGCCCGTGCCGGTCCCCCAGCGGCTCGGCGACCCCTCGACGATCAAGCACGTCTTCCTGATCGTCAAGGAGAACCGGACCTACGACCAGGTCCTCGGTGACGACCCGCGGGGCAACGGCGACCCGTCACTGGCGCAGTTCGGCGAGAACGTGACGCCGAACCAGCACGAGATGGCCCGGCAGTTCGGGCTGTACGACAACACCTACGACATCGGCACGAACTCCGCCGAGGGTCACAACTGGCTGATGCAGGCCGACAACCCGGAGTACACCGAGTCCACGGCCGGTGAGTACATCCGCAGCTACGACACCGAGGACGACGCCCTCGGCCACCAACGCACCGGTTTCATCTGGACTGGCGCGCAGGCGGCCGGCAAGACCGTGCGGGACTTCGGCGAATTTCACCAGTTCCTGAGCAAGCCGCCCGGCTCCAGCTGGCAGAACCTGTACTGCGACACCAAGAACATGGCCGCGACCGGGCAGGACACCGCCTACCGCATGGTCTCGTCCTCGCCGATTCCGTCGCTCAACAGCGTGTCCGTGCCCGGCTTCCCGAAGTACGACACCAGCGTCCCGGACATCTACCGGCACGAGATCTGGAAGCGTGACTTCCAGAAGAACGGGCCGGCGAACCTGAACATGTTCTGGCTGTCCAGCGACCACACCGGTGGCCCGCCGAACGCGGCCGCTCAGGTCGCGGACAACGACCTCGCCGTCGGCAAAATCGTCGACACGATCTCGCACAGCCCGTACTGGAAGGACTCGGCGATCTTCGTCGTCGAGGACGACTCCCAGGCCGGCCTCGACCACGTCGACGGCCACCGCGCCCCGATCCAGATCATCAGCCCCTGGGCCCAGCGCGGCGTCGTCGACAGCCACTACTACACCCAGATCACCATGATCCGGACCATCGAGCAGATCCTTGGGATCCACCCGATGAACCAGAAGGACAGCGCGGCCAGCCCGATGCGTCAGGCGTTCACCAAGAAGCCTGACTACACGCCGTTCACCGCCGTGCCCAACCGGACCTCCCTGACCGCGGGGCTGGCCACCCCGCCCGCCTGCGGCCCGGACGTGCCCGCGCCGCAGAACCCCCTCGCGGCGGCCGCTCCGTCGGCGACGGTGCCGGCGGACAAGCAGCACCTGGCGGCACAGTGGGACGGGTGGAAGTCGCACCAGCGACTGACCGGGCCCGACGCCAAGCCCGACTACGCGAACCCCGCGCAGATGAACCACTTCACCTGGTACCAGGCACACGACTGGAAGAAGCCGTACCCCGGCGAGGACAAGATCTTCGCGCCAGAGGATGTGCCGGGCGCCTACATTCCGCCAGCGGAGTCCGATGGCTGACGCAGGCTGATCGCCTGAGAAGAGGCCCCCGACCGGCGTGCCGTCGGCTGGGGGCCTCTTCGTCTTCAGTACGACAGCCGCCGTTCGGGATCAGGGCTCGACTTCGAGGTTGAGGCGGCGTCTGTAGTGGGTTCGTCGGGCATGGGTTTGGTGGCGGGACCGCCAGCGTGACCAGTGCAGCATCATGGTCAAGGCGAGCTGGAGCCGACTGCCGCGCGGAGCTCACGACGTGAACTGATGCCGAGCTTGGTGAAGATCTTGCGCAGGTGCCACTCGACAGTGCGCGCGCTGAGGAACAGCATGGCGCCGATCTCCCGGTTCGTCCGGCCGGCCGCAGCCAGCCTGGCGATCTGCGTCTCCTGCGGGGTCAGCTCCTCTGGTATTCCGGTGCGCTTGCGGACCGTCTCGCCGGTGGCAGCCAGTTCCCGGGCCGCCCGTTGGGCGAACGCCTCCGCCCCCATCACGGTGAATGCCTCGTACGACAATCGCAGTTGGGTTCGGGCGTCGCCACGGCGGTTCGAGCGGCGCAGCCACTCCCCGTACAACAGTCGAGCCCGGGCCAGTTGCAGGCCGAGCTGGGTGGTGGCGAGCCGGTCGATGGCCGCCCGGTAGCGTTCGTCCGCTTCCGCGTCCGGCCCGACGAGCGCGTCAGCGAGGGCCTGCGTACCGATCGCCCAATCCGTCGTCGCCAGGCTGGTCCGCTCGGCGAGGCGGTCGCGTGCCCGCGCCGCGGCGGCATGCGCACCCGAGCGGGCGGCGGCTTCGACCAGCTCACCGAGCGCCCACTGCTGAACGGCCAGGTCGTCCTGCTCGGCCGCCCACCGCACGGCGTCCAGCGCCGCCGGGTAGTTGCCGAGCCCGTTGAACAGCACCGCCTTGCTGTAACCGGCGACGCTGAGCAACCAACCCATCCCGCCCGTTTCGGCCTCCTTCGCCAAGGCGTCGATCAGCTCGACGGCCGGCTCCTCCCGGCCCCGGTACGCGGCCAGGATGACCGCGGTGGCCGGGTGTGGCGACGGCCCTGCGGCGTACGCGAGGGCCCCGGCCTCCTCGAGCAGATCGGACGCGTCGGCGAATCGCCCGGCGAAGATCAGCGCAGTGGCCCGGAACGTCAGCGCGGTGGGCAGCAACGACAGCCGGCCCGTCTCCCGGGCGAAGCTCACGGCCTGTTCGGTGAGCGTCTGGAACGCGACGTCGTCCCACACCTCATGCAGAACCAGACCGACCAGCCAGGCCAGGTCCACATCGGTCTCCACCGTGACCGCGTGCAGCGCCCGGGCGAAAAGCGGCACGGCCGCGGCCTGGCCCTCCAGACTCCACGTGGTGAAAGCCGCCAGAAGCAGGCCGGCCGGCTCCGCGCCCTCCGACACTCGCCGGGCGGCCTGAGCAATGAGCCGCAGGTCGTCCCCGCCGAACCGTCCGGCATTCAAGGCCGCGCCGACCGCCGACAGATAGGTCTCCCGGGCCGCAGCCGGGTCCAGCGCCTCGAGCCGGCGGGCGGCTTCGAGCAGTGGCGGAACCGCCGCCCGCCCGGAGTGGAGGGCGAACGCCACGCGGGCCCGCAGCCGCTCCACCTCAGCGAGCTGCGCCGGGTTCAGGAAGCTCAGCTCGGCGGCGGCCAGCAGGCCGGCTACCTGATCGGTGGCGCCGGCGGCGAATCGGGCCTGCGCTGCGGCCAGGACCCGCCGGCCGCGGGCCCTGGAATCGGCGGTGAGCTCGGCTGCCCGCTCGAGGAATGCGGCGGCCGCAGCCCGGCCGCCACGGGCCAGCGCCCGGCCGGCCGAACGTTCCAGCTCACCGGCGACCTCCTCGTCCGGCCCCACCGCCGCATGCGCCCGGTGCCAGGCGCGTCGATCCGGGTCCTGCTCCGCGTCGGTGACCTCGGCCAGTGCCCGGTGCACCGCGCGCAGTTCGGCCGGCTCGGCCGAACGCCGGCTCGCTGAGCGCACCAGCGGGTGGCGCAACCGTACCCGGGTGCCCAGCTCGACCAGGCCGGCCGCCTCCGCCGGCACCGCCGCAGCGGGATCGACACCCAGCCGGTTCACGGCACGCCAGAGCAGCGACACGTCACCGACCGGCTCCACCGCGGCGGTCAGCAGCAGCCGCCGGCTGTCGGTTGGCAGCGCCGCGATACGCCGCTGGAAGCCCTCCTCTACTCGGCCGGCCAGCGGCGTACCACTGCGCCCACCAAGTCCGAACGCCAGCTCCGCCGGGGACAGACCGCGGGGCAGCTCGACCAACGCGAGCGGATTGCCGCGGGTCTCGGCAACGATCCGATCCCGAACCCGGGTGTCGACCAGACCCGGTAGCACCGAGTCCAGCAGCGCGTGCGCGTCCACGTCAGGCAGGCCCTCGACGCGTAGTTCGGGCAGGCCGCCCAGTAGTTGCTCATCGGTGGGACTACGCACGGCGAAGAGCAACGCGACCGACTCCGCGTCCAGACGGCGGGCGACGAAGGTGAGGATGGTCCCGGACATCCGGTCCAGCCACTGCGCGTCGTCCACGACACAGACCAGAGGTTGCTCGGCCGCCGCCTCGGCGAGCAGGCCGAGCACGGCGAGACCGACGAGCAGCCCGTCCGGCGGACGACCTACCTGCAGGCCGAACGCGGTGGCGAGCGCGTTCCGCTGCGGGCCGGGGAGCCGATCCAGGTGTCTCATCAGCGGAACGCACAGCAGCTGAAGCGTCGCGTACGCCAGGTCGGTCTCCGCCTCGACGCCCGCGGTCCGCAGGACACGATCGGGCGGTGTCCGCTCGGTCACGTAGTCCAGCAACGCCGTCTTGCCCACCCCGGCCTCGCCGCGCAGCACCAGCACACGACTCTGGCCGGCCCGGACGTCGCGCATCAGCCGATCGAGCAGGTCGCGCTCACGGCGCCGGCCGAGCAGTTCGAAACCCATGTTGTCACTCGGCACGTTGGTCCCCCAGCCGAAATTACTACACCGCGAATGGTCACCGCGGGCGGGCCGGACAGTACGCGACGTGACATCCAGAGACGAAGGGCCAAGCCACGGGCGTCGACCAGTGAGTTGGAACGGAGAACCAGGGTATGACACGGGCTCGCCAGGCTCCGCGGTCGGGAAGTCTGAGAGGACGTCAGTCCGCGGAAGATCCAGGAGAACGCGATGTCCGTGATCCACTTCGTTGAGAAAACCACCGCGACGCCGGAGCAGGTTCTTGCCGCACTCACCGACTTCGGGCCGGGCCGCTCGGAGCTGTTTGGCAACAGCGCCGACGAGTATCTGACGGTGCACGGCCAGGGCCCCGGCTGGGCTGACGTCACGGAAGGCTCGGGCGGTATCTGGGAGCGTCTGCGCTATGACTGGTCGAACCCCCGCCGTATCACCATGACGACGACCGATTCCAACATCTGGGGCGGCCAGTCGGGTCACACCTATACGTTGCGGCCGGAGCGGGACGGGACGACGGTCCTGGACGTCGTGGTGGTCCGCGAGGGCAAGAACTTCAAGGGCCGATTGACAGGCATTGTGCTGGGCTCGGTCGGCAAGGGCGTGCTGGGCAAGGCGTTGAGGAATACGGTCGAAGCCATCGAAGCCCGCAGCATGGCCATCGGTGGTTGACCGGACGTTCCGAGGTGCGGGCGTGGCACGGCCGCACCTGCTGGACCAGCCGACGGTGCACGCCTGGTTGGTCGGGCGTCGGCTGACACCACACATGATCTGCCCCTCCCCCGGTTGCTGCGCCCCGGCATCGGGCGTGCCGGGGCGCTCCCGCACCGAGACGGTGCTCAGGATCCAGACGAGTTGCCCCCGGCACGACGCCGAGGTTGGGCGTGCCTACCAAGGTTTGCGCCCCTCAGGGGTCCGCAGAAAGGAATGACACAGTGACGACGCCACAGCGTCCCATCAGCTCGGGATTCACCGCTGCCTCCACAACCAGGGACGTCCTGGCCTCGGTCGACCTGACCGGCAAGACCGCGATCGTGACCGGCGCCAACTCCGGACTGGGACTACAGACAGCGCTGGCGTTGAGCTCGGCGGGCGCCCACGTCGTGGTCCTCGACCGCGAGGTCGACAACGCCCGGGCCGCATTGGCGGCAGCGTCCGCGGAATACGCGGTCATGGACCTCAGCGACCCGGCCTCGATCGACAGCGTGGCGAAGAAGTTCGTCGACTCCGACCGGCCCGCGCACATCCTGGTCGCCTCGGCGGGGATCATGGCCGCCCCGTTCGGGCGTGACTCGCGCGGCAACGAACTCCAGCTGTCGATCAACTATCTCGGTCACTTCCAGCTCGTGGTCCGGTTGTGGCCGGCTCTGCGGGCCGCGGCGGGTGCTCGCGTCGTGACGCTCACCTCGCTCGGTCACCGTCACTCGCCCGTCGTGTTCGACGACCCGAACTTCACGCACCGCGAGTACGACCCCTGGGCCGCGTACGGCCAGTCCAAGACGGCCATGTCGCTGTTCGCGGTCGAACTCGACCGGCGCGGACAGGCGGAATCTGTACGCGCCTTCGCCGCCCATCCCGGCAGCATCGTCGCCACCGGACTGAAGCAGTATCTGACGACCGAGCAGCTGACAGCGGCCGGTATGGCCAACCCCGACGGCAGCCCGATCCTCGACCCGAGCAAGCAGCTCAAGACACCCGAACAGGGTGCCGCAACTCCGGTGTGGTGCGCCACGAGCCCGCAGCTCGCCGGCATGGGCGGCGTCTACTGCGAGAACTGCGACATCGCAGAGCCCGCCCGCGACACCGATGCCGACACCGCGCACCTCGGCGACTTCAACGACCTCTCGGGGGTCGCGCCACACGCGGTCGACCCGGCGCAGGCCAAGCACTTGTGGACGCTCAGCGAGGAACTGACCGGCGTCCACCTCCTGTAGGAACAACCGAGATCGGCGTCCGCCAGCCCGCGAGGTCTTCAGGTCGCGGCGACCTGGAGTTGCGCTACTGCCAGCTGCCAGAGGGCAGCCGGTGACCATGACCATACTGGTCCGCGGGGTCGGGCTGCGGACGCCGATCGAGAATGCTTGAACTTCGCAGGTCGTGCCTGCAGACACCATGCTCAGCCACTCACAAATGCCTCGGTGGACCGGGTCGGGAAGCAGCCCGGCGACGGGACCTGGGCCATCCCGCGGGCCGTCACGGAGCGCGCGAGTGCCTCGGGTCCTCGGCCAGGGTGCACACCAGTGCCTCACCCTGGGGTCAGGTCGCCCCGGTTAGGTGAGGGTTTTAAGCATGAAGCGACGCTTGATGATTCTGATGGCCGCGGCAGTACCACTAGCGGCCTCCCTCACGCCCATGGCTGTCAACGCCGCTACCCGCGACGGCGGCACGACCGCCGCTACCACCTGCGCCGCCGTTCCCGTTTCCGCGCCCTTTGGCACGTCGGTGCTGTCGGTCAAGGCTGTCTCCAAGGCCGGCGGCGACTTCACGTTCCCCTCCACCCCGGGACTCCCGCAGAATCCGCCGATCAACGCCGTGCCTGCCTGGTGCGACATCAATGTCGTCGTAACCCACCCGGGCGCGAATGACACCGTCACCATCAAGGTCTCGCTCCCCCAGGATGCGAAGAACTGGAACGGACGTTTCCAGGCCACCGGCGGCAGCGCTTACTCCGCAGGCGACCTCAGCGATCTGAGCGTCCCGCTGATCAGCGCGGTCAAGGGCGGATACGTCGGCGCGGCCACCGACGCTGGCGTCAAGGGCGGCCTCGACGCCAGCTGGGGGCTCACCGACGGAAAGATCAACACCGGCCTGCTCACCAACTTCGCCTCCCGCTCTGTGCACGACATGGCGGTCATCGGCAAGGACGTGGCCAACACGTTCTACCAGCGCACGGTGAAGTACTCGTACTTCACCGGCTGCTCGACCGGTGGCCGCCAAGGCTACTCGGAGGCACAGAACTACCCGACCGACTTCCAGGGCATCCTCGCGAACGCGCCGGCGATCGAGTGGAACCGGTTCGAGATCGCCACGCTGTGGTCGCAGGCCGTCTACAACGAAGAGAAGGTCGCCCCGTCGCAGTGCGAACTGGCCGCCTTCAACACCGCTGCGGTCACGGCCTGCGATCCCCTCGACGGCGTCAAGGACGGCGTCATCCACAACCCGCAGGACTGCAAGTGGGACGCCCGTCGCCTGGTCGGCAAGAAGGTCGTCTGTGAAGGTGAGGAAATCACCATCACCAAGGCGGTCGCCGACGCGGTCAACAAGATCTGGGCCGGCCCGGTCTCACCGTCCGGCAAGAAGCTCTGGTACGGCCAGAACAAGGGCTCCGCGTTCAACTTCATCGCCAACCCCGGCGCGCCCTTTCCGGTTCCCGACCAGTGGGCCAAGTACTTCGTGACGAAGAACCCGTCGTTCGACAGCACCAAGCTCACCTACAAGACGTTCGCGCAGCTCTTCACCTCGGCGACCAAGCAGTACGACGACATCATCGCCAACAACAACCCCAACCTGTCGACCTTCGCCAAGGCTGGCGGCAAGCTGCTCACCTGGCACGGCCAATCAGACCAGCTGATCCCGACCCAGGGCACGGTCGACTACCGCAAGCACGTCAACGCCGCCCTGGGCGGTAACGAGCGCGTCGACAACTTCTACCGCCTCTTCCTGCTGCCCGGCGTCGACCACTGCGGAACGCCGCTCTTCAGCACCGGTCCGCTGGTCAACCCGGGCGCCGACCTCGACGCCCTGGTCAACTGGGTGGAAAAGGGCCAAGCCCCGGAGACCCTCCCAGCCACGTCCGTCGACGGCAAGACCACGAGCACCATCCACCACTACCCGCGGTGACCCGCCACAGCGGCCGCGACAACACCGAGGCGGCGAAGTGCCGCCGCGTCGCGGCCTGAACTGAACCGAATCAACACGGCGGCCCCGGATTGGCATCCGGGGCCGCCACTCGAGATTCACTCTTGATGCGCCTGTGGTCCCGGACGGACGGCTGCGGGCCTGGCCGATACCGGCCAGGCCCGCAGCATCAATCAGGCGCCGCATGGACGTTCGGTAACGCCCGCCGACGCTGCCACATTGCATCTTCCCGTGGCGGCGGCGATGGGTATGAGGCTCAGGTGACGTTGCGGATGGTGCCACCGTCGACGCGGATGTTGGCACCACTGATGTAGCCGGCCAGCGGGCTGGCGAGGAAGGCGACCGCCGTGGCGATCTCCTCCGGCCGGCCGAGTCGGTCGATGTCGTTGGGCACCAACTCGTTCGTCGCGCTCTGCTCGATCTGCTCCCAGGTCTCGCCCCAGCCCCGCTCCGGAGCGATCTCGATCAGCAGGTCCTTGACGGCCTCGACGAGGATCGCTCCGGGCGCGACGATGTTGGACGTCACGCCGGTGCCCTTCAATTCCCGGGCGAGTGAGACCGCCAGGTTGTGTCGGGCGGCGAGGGTGGCGTTGTACTGCGGGTGCTGAAACAACGGCTGGGTCGCGAGGCCGCCACCAACGGTGATGACGCGCCCCCAGCCACGCTCGCGCATGGCAGGCACAAATCGCTGGATCATCCGTACGCCGGAGATGACGTTGCCCTCGTAGGTCTCGCGCCAGGAGTCCGGCGTGGCGTCAGTCCAGGAGAGGTGCTTGTAGGCACCAGCGTTGTTGACCAGGATGTCGACCGGGCCTCCGGCGTGAGCCGCGGTGGCTACCGCGTCCGCACCCTCGTCCGTGGTGAGATCGCCGAGGGTGATGTCGGCTTTCCCGCCGTCTGCCCGGATCGCCTCGGCCACCGTCGCGGCGCGCTTCTCGTTCCGTCCGTGGACGATCACCTGGGCGCCTTCGGCGGCGAGCAGTCGCACCATCGCCTCACCGAGCCCGGAGCTTGAGCCGGTCACCAGGGCACGCTTGCCGGTCAGTTGCAGGTCCATCAGATTCTCCTCTTCCCCTCGCGTCAGGCTGCTATGTCTACGACTGTAGACATGGCAGAACGGAGTAGTCTACACTCGTAGACGTGACGGCAGACACAGACGAATCAGGCGACGGTCCGCGACGGCGCGATGCCAGCGCCACCCGTGAGGCGATCCTGAAATCAGCGATAGAGGCGTTCACCCGCCTGGGCTACGACGGCGCTGGCGTACGCGAGGTCGCCGGGGGCGCCGGAGTGACCGCGATGCTGGTCAACCGCTACTTCGGCTCCAAGGAACAGCTGTTCGCCGAGGCGGTCGACCACTCGTTCGCTCCGCCAACCGTCATCAGCGACGACCCGAGCGAGCTGAGCGAACGGACGGCGACCAGGTTGGCCGCGCGGACCTCACCCGAGGCGGACGACCTGGACCCGTTCCTGCTGATGCTGCGATCGGCAGCCAATCCACGGGCCGCCGAGATCATCCGTGCGGGCATCGAAAAGCACGTGGGGCGGCGTCTGGCCGATATCCTGCCCGGGCCCGATGCCGCGCCACGCGCGGAACTGCTGCTCGCTCTGATCGCCGGGGTATGGCTGATGCGCAAGGTCATCGCGACCCCAGCACTGACCACCATGAGCCAGCCTGCCCTCACGCGACAACTTCACGATCTGATGCAGCTCCTCGTCAACACCCCACCGGCCAGCAGCGGCGGCGATACCGCACCCGATTCGACCAACTCCAGCTGAAGCTGCACGGGCTTGGCATCCGCGCGCATCGCCGATCCGGTACGTGGTGACTGCGCCTCGTCAGAGCACTGGCCACCATTGGTCGGTAGGAGCTTTTGGTGACGGTCGTGCTGGAGTGGCGGCAGGAACACGGCTCGCCTCAAGCCTTGCCCGGACTGCCTTCATCCAACGACCACGCCATGGTTGCGGGCTGGGCTCAGCATTCCCTGAGCTACGCGGCCGCACGAGCTATACCGTCAGAAGGCCGGTTGCCGTGATGAGTAGAGCGCGGCTGAGTCGGTCAGGGAAATCCACCCGGGTGTGGGCGAGTAGCGGGTCCTGGACAGCTGCCGCGACGGCCGGCGAGGGGTTGGCGAACGGCCAGAGGCCGGCGATCAGCAGGACCGTCAGGGACACCAGTTCCCGGGATGCCGGCAGGGTCAACGCGGGGATCCGTCCTCTGACTATCCCGGCGAGGCGAATTTGCAGGTCTGTGTGGGTGAGTTTGAATGCCCGGACGGCGTCTGTGGGGATGTTGCGTTCGAGTTCGGTGCCAAGCGAGCTCCAGAGTTCGCAGATCAGCGGGCGGCTGGCTATCGACCGGGCCAGGGCGTCCATGACGGGGCCGGGAGACGGCGGCTGGGCGACCGTCGCGGGTGGCAGTTCGCCGGGAAGGTCGTCGAGCCACTCGCCGATGGCCTGGTTGAGCAGGGCGAAGAAGACCGCTTCGCGGGTCTCGAAGTAGCGGACGACGTTCGTCTTCGACAACCCGACCCGTCGGGCGAGTTCCCGCAGGCTGATGTCGCTTACCGGCATCTCGGCCAGAAGCTGCGCCGCTACCTCGAGGATCGCGCGTCTGCGCGCCTCACGCTGTTCGGGATTGCGGGCACGCTGGAAGCCCAATGGCTGACCGCTGGTACTCATGGCTCTACCTCTGAGACGTCCCCGACACACACTCGGCACCGCTGGCGGCCACCATACGCGCAGCCGGCTCCTCCTCTCGTCCAAGTTCGTCAGAGCGGAAGGAGGCAGCTTCGAGCGACAGCCGAGCTGCCTCCTTCGATGGCGGTCAGTTGTCGTAGCTGACGGACTCGCTCACCGTGCGCCACTTGGCGTCCGAGGCGGCGAGAGCTTCCGCGGCGGCCTGTGCCACCGCCACCGCGTCGGCACCGAGCAGCAGATGCACAGGCGGGTCGGGAACCTCGGTGATGTCGAGGATCACCTGGGAGACCCGCGCCGGGTCGCCCGGCTGGTTGCCGCTCGCGGCGCGCAGGCGGGCGACGGTGGGTTCGATGACCGCCTGGTAGGCGTCGCTGATCGGAAGCGTCCTCATCGAGGATCCGGCCCAGTCGGTGCGCATGCCACCCGGCTCGGCCACGGTGACCTTGATCCCAAAGCGTGCCACCTCCTTGGCGAGAACCTCGGAGAATCCCCCCACCGCCCATTTCGCTGCCTGATACGCGCCCAAGCCTGGGCCGCCCACCCGGCCCCCGACCGAGGAGATCTGGATGATGTGGCCGCGGCCCTGCTCACGCATGGTTGGCAGGGCGGCGCGGGTCACGTTGACCACCCCGTGGAAATTCGCGTCGATCTGCGCCCGGAACTCGTCCTCGGGCATGTCCTCGATCGAGGCCACGTCGGCGTAACCGGCGTTGTTCACCACGACGTCCAAGCGCCCGAACGCCTGCACCGCTGTCTCGACAGCGGCGCGCGCCGCGGTGGAATCGGTCACGTCCAGCGCGATCGCACGGACCCGGTCGCCGTAGCTGTCGACAAGGTCGTTGAGCTGGTCCGGACGCCGCGCTGTGGCCACCAGGTCATGACCGGCCCGGAGGACGGATTCGGCGAGTTGGCGGCCCAGTCCGCGGGAACTGCCCGTGATCAACCAAGTCTTGCTCATCTCGTATCCATTTCTGTGCGTCTTGGACAGACGTCGGCGGCGGAGGTCGGTTCAGGCGCGCAATCCGCCGTCAACGGCGAGGTGGGTGCGGCTGATGCACGGGGCTCGTCGGAGAACAAGGAGCAGACCGCTTCACGACTTTCCGCCCGGGTGGATCTCATCCCGGTCGGTGGCGGACTGAGTCCGGTGCCGCCCGGGATCAGTTCGAACGGGTTTGCGGGGTGCCGTAGCGTTCGCCCTTGACGTGCGCGGGGTCGAAGAGGTTCGCCAGGTGGGCCACGTCGACGGCGCTGAGCGGCACGGTCGTGGCCGCGAGATTCTCCCGGACGTACGAGATGTGCTTGGCGCCGGGAATCGGGGCGACGTCATGTGGCTGGGCCAGCAGCCAGGCGAGAGCCAGCTGCCCTGCCGTGCATCCCTTGGTAGCGCTGAATTCGCGCAGAGCGTCTACCAGCCGCATGTTGTGGGCGAAGTTCTCACCCTGGAATTTGGGCAGGGTGGATCGGAAGTCGTCGGGGCCGAAGGCAGCACCGCGGGCGAAGCGGCCCGCGAGCATGCCCCGCCCCAGAGGGCTGTACGGCACGAGGGTGATCCCGAGGCGCCGGCACTGCGGCAGGATCTCAGCCTCAACCCCGCGTTCCCACAGGGAATACTCACTCTGCAGGGCCGAGATTGGGTGTATGGCCGTGGCCCGCTGAAGGATCTGCGCGCTGACTTCGCTGAGCCCGAGGGCGCGGACCTTACCCTCTGCGACGAGTTCGGCCATGGCCCCGACGGTGTCCTCGATCGGCACGGTCGGGTCGAGCCGGTGGTAGTAGTACAAATCGATGCGGTCGGTGTTGAGGCGTCGGAGGCTCGCCTCGCAGGCGGCCTTGACGTACTCGGGACGTCCGTCAAAGACGCTCCTGCCCTCGGGGGTGGGACGTGCCGAGAACTTGGTCGCCACGACGACGTCGTCTCGTCGGCCGGTGAGCGCACGTCCCAACAGGGTCTCGTTGTGGCCGAAGCCGAGCACCGGGTCCCCCGGGGTCGCGCTGCTCGCCCCGTAGTAGTCCGACGTGTCGAAGAAGTCCACGCCGAGGTCGATGGCGTCCTGGATCGTGGCGATCGACGTGTCCGGGTCCGCCGAGCCGTAGAACTGTGACATCCC
This sequence comes from Micromonospora sp. NPDC023888, assembly GCF_040639415.1. Taxonomy (NCBI): domain Bacteria; kingdom Bacillati; phylum Actinomycetota; class Actinomycetes; order Micromonosporales; family Micromonosporaceae; genus Micromonospora; species Micromonospora sp. NPDC023888. Next base: position 29,235 of record NZ_JBEZZW010000039.1, read on the forward strand.
CATCAGCCCGAGCCCGATCGGACGCACCGCGACACCAGAGCTACCTAGCGGCACCCGCGCAGGCTCGGGACGAACGTTGGAGCCTGCGAACGTCGAATTTTCGTACATTCCGGGATCACCTTCGTCGTAACCGTGCTGGGACGCCAGGCAAGTTAGAGGCCACTGGCACCTTATGGCTTCGACTCTAACAGGCCAGTGGCCTCTTGCCCAATGGCTGGACGATCCGGGGCGCCGGAGCTCGCCAGCCAAGGCGCGTCGGGCCATGTGAGGGGGCGACAGTTTGCCCGGCCTGACCGTGCGATCGAGACACCACCGCCAAGGGCCATCGGAGACGCTCTGCCTGTCCAGGAGCGTTGCGCCTGGGCGTTCGTCCCGGCGATGGCGCAGGGTGGCTGGGGCCGAATCATCAACACCGGCGGCGTGCCGGCGACCGGCCCGATCCGCAACGTGACTGTCGCCGCGATCAGGCCCGAACGGTCCGCCGGCGGAGCCGCCAGGCCAGGGTCGCGGCCTGCAGGACGAAGAAGACACCGCCGGCCGCGGTGTAGAGGATCAGCATGCCGAGGCTCGGTTCCGCGCCGAGGGCGGCGGGCAGGTACGTCGCACCAGCGATGACCGAGAGAGCGCCCGCGATCAGCATCGGCCACTGGCGGCCAAGTTCCGGGCCGTTGCGGCGCACGGCGACGGTGAACTGAGCCACGCCGGAGACGATCGCCCAGACGCCGAAGGTGAAGAGCACGGCGCCGATCCCGCTGACGGCCGCCAGCCCGAGGGCGAGTGCCGCGAGGGCGCTGAGCGTGGTGTTGAAGATCTGTAGCTGACGGGCCGGGGTGCCGGGATCCTCGCGGGCGTCGAGCAGCGAGGCCACCACGTCGATGAGTGGGTAGGCGATCAGAAGGACGACGGTGGTGGCGGTGAGCGAGTCGCTGACGGCCGAGAATCCAGCGGCCCAGCCGATCGCGACGAGGCCACGGACCAGGTAGATGCGAAGGAGGGGAGACATCCGAGGGTCAGCTTTCTGCCGGTCTTGTCGGTTACCCGGACGACTCTCCCGGCTCGGCCGCTCGATGGCCCCAGGGAGGCACCCTGGCGCAGGCACTGGCCTCCGATCGGCCCGATCCGTCGGCCTGCCCTGCACTGGTCGTCCTACTGCTCCGCCGCGACACCCCCGATCGCGGCCAGTGACGTTCCTCGTCGATGAGGACCGTGACGTGCTGGTCAGCGTGACGATCACCGGTACCGTCATCGCCGAATTCCTCCACGCGGCCACGATCGCGCTGGGCCGGTGAGGCCCAGGGCACCCGCCAGGGGTTCTCCCTGGGGCGACACCCGAGTCCGGTGCGCGACGGTGAGGACCGGACGTCGAACGGCATCCTGCGCAGCGGAGGAGTGAAGATCGTGGATTTCAGGCTCGAAATCATCGTCCTGCCGGTCTCCGACGTGGACCGGGCCAGGGATTTCTACCAGAAGGTCGGCTTCCGGCAGGACGTGGACTATATCGCCCCGGACGGCTTCCGCGTCGTGCACTTCACCCCGCCCGGCTCGGCTTCCTCGCTGATCATCGGGGATGGAGTGTCCGACGCCGCGCCGGGATCGGTGCAGGGCGTACACCTCGTGGTGGATGATGTCGTCGCCGCCCGGGCGGAGCTGGTCGCCCGTGGGATCGAGGTGAGCGAGGTCTTCCACGACGCCGGTGGCGTGTTCCACCACGCCGGCACGCGGGACCGGGTGACCGGCCCTCAGCCTGATCGGCGGTCGTACCGCTCGTTCGCGTCGTTCAGTGACCCAGACGGCAACGGCTTCGTGCTCCAGGAGGTCACCGCGCGCCACCCGGGACGTGTCACCCACGTCGTCTACGGCTCGGTGGCCGAGGTGGAACAGGCTCTGCGTGACGCCGCTGTGGCGCACGGCCGGCACGAGGCGAAGCTCGGTCACGAGGACCCGGACTGGCCGAGCTGGTACGCCGACCACATGGCGCGGGCCGCCGGCCTCGGCTCCTGACTCCGGCACGGTCCCTCGCGCTGTCGACGCGCGAGGGACGGCAGCCTGAGCAGGTCGTACGCGGGGTTGGTGATCTCAGTCGGTGTACTGTCCGTCGGGGAGGGGTGACGTGCCGGGTAACACCGACAGTTCCGTACTGCGGGGGCGGCGGCGCGAGCGGGAGACGCTCGACCGGCTGCTGCGCGACGTCCGTGCCGGGCACAGCCGGGTGCTGGTGCTCCGCGGCGAGGCGGGTGCCGGTAAGAGCGCACTACTGGACTACCTGAGCGAGAACGCTTCGGCCGGTCGGGTGACCCGAGCCGCCGGGGTGGAGCCAGAGTCCGAGATCGCGTACTCCGCGCTGCAGCAACTCTGCGCACCGCTGCTCGGTCACCTCGACGCATTGCCGGAGCCGCAACGAGTCGCTCTCGCCACCGCCTTCGGGCTGAGCCCCGGCGACCCGCCGGAAGGGCTGCTCATCGGCCTCGCTGTGCTCGGTCTGCTCGCGGAGGCCGCATCGGAACGGCCGCTGGTCTGCATTGTGGACGACGTGCAGTGGATGGACCGGATGTCGGAGGTCATCCTCACCTTCGTCGCCCGCCGGCTGGGCGAGGAGTCGCTCGCGCTGGTCTTCGCCTCCCGCAGCCCGGGCGACGAACAGATCCTCGGCAGCCTGCCGGAACTGCGCGTCGACGGGTTGCCGGCCGCGGAGGCGCGGGCGCTGCTGGACTCGGTGTTGTCCGGACCAGTCGACAACCGGGTCCGCGAGCGGATCGTCGCCGAGACGCGCGGCAACCCGCTCGCACTGCTCGAACTGCCGCGCGGCCTGACGCCAGCGCAGCTGGCGTTCGGCTTCGGCGGACAGCCCGCGACGCCCTTGGTGAACCGGATGGAAGAGGGCTTTCAACGGCGCATCGCCGCGCTTCCGGCGAACACGCGGCGGCTCCTACTCGCCGCGGCGGTCGAGCCGGTGGGTGACGTGACCTTGCTGTGGCGCGCCCTCGACCGGTTGCGGGTCGGGCCCGACGCCGCCGCGCCGGCCGAGGCTGCCGGGCTCGTCGAGTTCGCGGCCCGGGTGCGGTTTCGTCACCCGCTGGTGCGTTCGGCCGCCTGGCGGTCGGCCGAGGCCGCCGAGCTGCGCGAGGTGCACCGTGCGCTCGCCGAGGCGACCGACCCGGAGCACGATCCCGACCGCCGCGCCTGGCACCGGGCGCACGCCGCCCTCGGGCCGGACGAGGAGGTCGCCGGTGAACTGGAGCGTTCGGCCGGGCGGGCGCTCGCCCGGGGCGGCCGGTCCGCCGCCGCGTCCTTCCTTGAGCGCGCCGCCGAGCTGACCCCGGACCCGAAGTCGCGTGCCGCACGGGCGTTGGGCGCCGCGCGGGCCCGACTGGAGGCCGGGGAGCTGAATCAGGTGCCGGATCTGCTGGCGGCGGCTGAGTCGGGTCCACTCGAACCGTTGCAGCAGGCCGGGGTGGAGCGTCTGCGGGCGCAAGCCGCCTTCGCGCTCAACCCCGGCAGGGCCGCCGGGCCGCCACTGCTCGCGGCTGCTCGCCGCCTTGAAGAACTCGATCTCCGTGCGGCGCGGATGACGTACCTCTCGGCGGTGGGTGCCGCCGTGCACGCCGGCCGCCTCGGTGGCGGTGACCTGCGCCGGGCGGCCGAAGCCGCCCGCGGCGTGCCGGCCGGCGACGAGCCCGCTGGCCTGTTCCTGACCGGCCTCACGGCGTGGACCCTGGACGGGTACGCGCCCGCCGTGCCGCATCTGCGCCGGGCACTCGACACGATGACGGCGGACGAGAATCTGCACCTGCTCTGGCTGGCCGGGCCGGTCGCGCACGAGGTGTGGGACGACGCGGCCTGGTATCGGCTCACCGAACAGGCGGTCCGCTTCGCCCGTACCACCGGAGCGGTGTCGCTGCTCCCCACGGCCTTGACCTTCCGCGCGGGGGCCCTGGTGTTCGCCGGACGCTTCGCTGACGCGTCCGACTTGCTCGACGAGGCCGATGCCCTCGGCCAGGCCACCGGGATGGCGCCGCATCCGTCCGCGTCGCTCACCCTGGCCGCGCACCGGGGCCGGGAGTTGCCCGCGATGGAGTTGATCGACGCGACCATCAGGGACGCCGAGGCGCGCGGTGAGGGTCGCCTGCTCGGCCTGGCCGGCTATGCCAGGGCGGTGCTGTCCAACGGGCTCGGCCAGTATCCGGCCGCGCTGGAAGCCGCACGTCAGGCTGTCGAGTACGAAGACCTCGCCGTCTTCAACTGGACGCTCGGCGAGCTGGTCGAGGCCGCCGTACGAGTCGGGGACGCCGACGTGGCCGCCGAGGCCCGTGAGCGCCTTGCGCAGCGGGTCGGTGCCGCCGGCACCGACTGGGCACTTGGCGTCGGAGCCCTCGCCGACGCCCTGGCGGGACCGTCCGGGCAGGCCGAGGACCGCTACCGCGAGGCGATCGAGCGGCTGGCCCCGGGTCAGCTCGGTCTGCAACTGGCCCGGGCCCGACTGCTGTACGGCGAGTGGCTGCGCCGGGAGAACCGCCGCGCCGATGCCCGGACCCAGTTGCGCGCCGCTCACGGGGCGTTCGCCACGATGGGTGCGGAGGCATTCGCCGAGCGGGCGAGCCGGGAACTTCTCGCCACCGGCGAGACCGTCCGCAAGCGGACGGTTGGCGTACCTGTCGAGCTCACTCCACAGGAGGCGCAGATCGCGCGACTGGCCGTGGCGGGGCGGACCAACCCGGAGATCGGCGCCGCGCTGTTCCTCAGCCCGCGTACAGTCGAGTGGCACCTGCGCAAGGTCTTCACCAAGCTGGGCATCGGGTCGCGCAGGGAGTTGGCGGCGGCCCTGCGCGACCGCTGACCGCGGGCCGGGCACCGCCGAACGCGCGCGAACGTTCGGCTGGCGAGGTCGACCGCGACGGTCACGCCCCTGTAGCCGCAGCCGGCCAGAAAGCGGCGACTCCTATTCGACCTTCGGCGATCGACGCCGTACTCGGCATCATCGCCGAACTGCCGCCCACACGGCCGTCGATATTGTTCGACGGGCGTGTGGGCGGTCGACCCACCGAGCATGAGTTGATTCTGGGCCCGGTAGCGCGGATCGATGGACCGCGCTCAGTCGAGCGGTCGGTTGTATTCGTGAAAGCCCACGACCTTGCCGTTTCGGACCATGACGTGAATGCAGTGCCGGGCCGCGTACGGCTCGTTGAAGAAGACACCCCGAGCCCAGTCCTCGAAGACGACGCGATCCTCGGCGACAGTCCTGGAAATCACCTCAACCCTGTCGAACCGGCTGGCACCGGGTCCGAACACGCTGAAGAACCCAACCAGTTTCTCCCGCCCCTCGGCGCCGGTGAAGTGGCCGGTCTGCGGCGCCGGGAGGATCACGTCCACCTCATCGTCGAACAGGTCGAAGAAGCTCTCCCACGAACCAGTCTGGAATCCTTGGATCAGGGCGTCATACGCCTTGTCGGCGATCACCCGAACATCGTCGCTCATCGTCTATTCCCTTCGGGTTATGCTTTGCCAGATCCAAGATTAGCTTCTAGGGTTGCCCGAAACGCATGCGAGAAGCGCCAGAATTGTTTCGCGATCGTCCCGGAGTCGAAATGGATCCCCTGTCCCATGTGCTGGCCCTGTCGAACATCGAAGGTGCCGTCTGCGCTGAGCTGCGAGCCGGCGGTGAGTGGGCGATCGCCTTCCGCGGTCAGCTGCACGTGAAGTTCGGAGTGGTGCTCTCCGGAGCCTGCTGGCTCACCGTGGAGACCGTCAAGGCACCGCTGCACCTGCGGCAGGGCGACTGCTACCTGGTGGTCGGCGGTCAGGATTACCAGCTCGCCAGCACTCCGGGGATCACGGCAATGCGTTCGGAGGAGGTCTGGACATCGGGCGAGGACGTCGGCTACTGCGGCAACGGCCATGACACCACCCTGGTCGGCGGGCGCCTGCATTTCGACCGCGCCAACGGCGAACTGCTGCTCAATGCACTTCCGTCGGTCGTACACCTCGCCGCCGACGCGGACCCCACCGGCGTGCTTCGCGCGACGATTCAACTCCTGACGTACGAGACGGCCGCCCCCCGGCCGGGACAGACGCTCATGCTCGACCATCTGGCGCGCATCATCCTGCTGCACGGGCTGCGCGCTCATTTGACCGCCACCGCCGTTGGACCTCCCGGTGAACGCGCCCATGTGGCGGCGCTGCTCGATCCCGGGGTGGACGCTGCCCTGAAAATGATGCACGACGACGTCGCGCGCACCTGGTCCATTGACGAGCTCGCGAGAACGGCGCGGATGTCACGCTCGGTCTTCACGGAAAAATTCAAGGCAGTCGTCGGGGAAAGCCCTGGCAGGTACTTGCTGAGCCTGCGCATGCACACGGCCAAGCAGATCCTGCTGAAGTCCGACCGGACAATCTCCTCGGTCGCCGCCGAGTTGGGCTACAGCTCGGAGGCCGCCTTCAGCACCGCCTTCAAACGGGTGATGGGAGCGCCCCCTCGGGACTACCGGGCCTCCCGTGCCGCCGGCGACACCAATCCCGCCGTCCACTGAACGCTCCGCGCGGCCGCGCAGATCGCCGATCCACTTCTGACGTGGGAACGTCCGAGTTACTGTCCCGACCTGAGGAACTGTCCATGACCACTTTTGTTCTCGTCCCGGGTGCCTGGCACCTGCCATCCACCTTCGACCTGCTGCGCGGCGAACTTGACGCCGTTGGACACGCGAGTCTCGCGGTGAAGCTGCCGACCACCGGCCCCGACCCGCATGGCGGCCTGCGCGACGACGCAGCGGCGATCCGCACGGCGATTACCGCGGTCGGCGACCCGGTCGTCGTCATGGCCCACTCCTACGGCGGTATCCCAGCCACCGAGGCCGCAGCCGGTCTGCCCAACGTCAGGCATCTGATCTACCTGGCCGCCTACGTTCCCGACGTGAACGAATCAATGTTCACGATCCACGGCATCCCCGACCCGGACGACACCGACGGCCTTTTCCCGATCGGCGGCGACCCGCGCGCTCAGCTCTACGCCGACGTCCCCGCGGCGGTGGCTGATCAGGCCGTCAGCCGGCTCGTCGATCAGCGCGTCCAGCCGTGGGTCGACCGGGTCACCGAGGCCGCGTGGCAGACCGTCGCGTCGACGTACATCCTCACCGAGCAGGACGCCTCCCTGCCGGTCGATCTGCAGAGCAGAATGGCCGCCCGTACGCGCGATGTCCGCCGCATCGCGACCGGCCACTCCCCCTTCCTGTCCCGCCCGGCCGAGCTCGCCGCGCTTCTCGACGCGATCGACCGGGAAAAGGACGCCTGACCGCGTGGTTGAGGGTGAGGCGTGGCGCCTGACCGGATTCGGCGACCCGCTGCGGGTCGTCCAGCGTGAGCGGCTGACCTTCGGACCGCCGCCACCCGGGCAGGTGCTCGTCCGGGTGGCGGCGGCGGGCGCCGGTCATCCGGACGCGATGATGGCCGCCGGAACCTTCCCGTTGCTTGGCCGACCTCCCTTCGGCCTCGGCGAGGAGGCGGCCGGCGAGCCAGTGCCCTTACACCGACACTCCGCAGAGCCTCGGGGCCGGTATATTCGCCGGGGTGACCGCGCCCTTCCCCAGCACCGCTAACCAGGCTCCCCCGTACGCTCCACGCTCCGTCCTGATTGGTGACCGGCCGGACGTTTTCCGCCCGGTCTGGCTGCTGATCGGGCCGACACTCTCTGCGTCGCTAGGTGCCTTCTTGCTCGCCGTCACCGTCGGGCCGCAATGGGCTGCGATCCAGCGGGACATGGCTCTGCCGCCCTCGGCAGTCCTCTGGATCTTCGTCGCTTACCTGCTGCCGGCGGTACTGGCGGCTGCGGTCGGCGCTCTCGTCGGTCGGCGGTGGCCGACTGCCGTCGCGTTGTCCGCGATCGCGCTGCTGGTTCCCGGGTCATTGCTGACCGCCCTGGCCTCGGGGGACACTCTGCTGCTACTCGGCCGTGCGGTGACGGGGTTCGGGGCCGGCTTGGCGTGGGGCGTCACGGCCATGCTGGTGGCGCAGATGGGTGCACGACGCGTGTGGATAACGCCCCTCGTCGCTGGCGTGGTGGTGCTGGCGCTGGGCCTCGGGCCCGTGGCGGGGGTGCTTGTGGGGCGGGCGGCCGGTTGGCGCTGGCCTTTCATGCTGGCCGTGCCCTTTGGGGCGGTGGCGTTGCTGGCCACCGTGGTGAGCGGGATCATCGTGCTGATACAGCGTGCGTCCCGGCCGGCTCAGCCTCAGGCCACGTCCAGCCAGACCGTGACCGCGTCGACAGGCGGGCCAACTGATCCCCGGGTGGCACAGGAACGTGGCAAGACCGCCGAGCTGCTGCTGGTGACCGTCGGCGGCGTCCAGCAGGTGACGACACCCTTCTTCGGGATGGATCTCGTGCAGGAGGTCGCCCGACTGCTCGGCTCGGAGAACATCCGATCCACCAGGCTCGGCACCGACCTGACCTTGTGGCACGCCGAGGTCAGCCCTGGCCGGGCCCAACCAGGGCAGCCCAACCCCGCAGCGAGCCTGCTCGCCGCCGAGCATGGCTCGCCGCCGGTCACCGGCCCCGCCGTTATCACCGGCCCAATCTTGCACGGCAGCCCCTACCCCCTGGACGCCGATGAGGCCGACCGGATCGCGACCCGCCTGCGCGGATAGCGAAGCGCTGTCGACAAACTGTCGATAGCAGACACCGCGGTGGCATTTCGTGTACCGCCCGGGGGTCGACTATCTCGACCTGACATACGCGGGCGCGTCCGAGTTGGTGCCGATCAACTCGCACTACTGGGCGCCGGCTGGGCAGGGGGCGTCCGCCGCGCATCGGCGCGAAGGACGCGCCGCACGTCGCCTTCATAGCCTTGACGGTGGGGTAGGGCCACACGCGACCCTGACCACGGCAGCCGTCCACGATAGGTTGATCATTGTGACAGCCCTCAGCGCTCTGTGGTCCTTTGTCATCGTCGTGGGCCTGCTCACCATGACTCCCGGGATGGACACCGCCCTCATCCTGCGCACCGCAGCCCTCGGAGAAACCCGCCGTGCCTGGGGAGTCGTTCTCGGCATCCAAACTGGAACCCTCGCCTGGGGTGCGCTCACCTCCGCTGGTGTCACCGCGTTGCTGACGGCTTCGCACCTGGCCTACGAGGTGCTGCGCTGGGCTGGCGCCTGCTATCTGATCTGGATGGGGCTGAGCATGCTGTGGGCCACCCGCCACCGTCGATCAGACAGCTCCGACCCACCGATCGACGAACCCGCGACGGCCGGCAACGGCTTCTACCCAGGGTGGCGTCGCGGCGCAATGACAAACCTGCTGAACCCGAAGATGGGCGTGTTCTACGTCGCGCTCCTACCACAGTTCATCCCCTCCGGCGCTTCCCCGTTTGCCTTCGGTGTGTTCCTGGCCTGCGTGCATATCCTTCTGGGCACCGCCTGGTCTGCCATGCTGGTCCTCCTGGCACGTCGGCTGCGCACGGTGCTGCGACGTCCCACGGCTCGCCGGCTGTTGGACCGCGTCACCGGGACCGTGATTACCGGATTCGGGATCCGGCTCGCTACCAGCAGCCACTGACCTCGCCGAACCCCTCCGGCTGCGGTACTTTCGGCGAATCCCTTGGTGCCCAGCCAGCTTGGCGGGGCGTACTAGCCGGCTGGAGCCGGGTGAGCGGCGGCCGCCGCACCGGCAGGGCCACCCGTACCTGATGGTGGCGATCCAGGGTGCGGAGAACGCGGTGCAGGCCGTGGAGGTCCCCGCATCGACGCCGCCTCCCCCACCGCCGGCGTCTTCTACCGCGACCTGGACACCGTCCACATGCTCAGCAATGTGGGCGGCACAGGTCCATCGCGCCTGGTCGAACTGAGGTAACCGCTGGCACGGCGATCGGACGCGAAAATCCGGCATTCCGGAAAAACAGCCGTATTAGGTGCGTAACGTGCCGAACATGGTCTCTCGCACATGGCGTAACCTGTTGCTCACAGCGCTCGGGGTGGGCATGCTCGCCGGTGCCGGTCAACTCGGCATTGCGTTCAGCTTCGGCATCGTCCAGCTCACCGGCGCCTCCACCGGCGCCGCCGTCAACCAGTGGCCTGCCCAGCTCGTCTGGGTGGGCTGGTTCGCGGCACACGCCGCCGTAGCCGGCACCGTCGTCGCCGCACGCCTGGCCCGCCGACTCGGGGTACTGGGGAGCACGGGCAGATTGGTGGCCGTCGCCGCCGTCGCCGCGCTGGGCGCCACCGTTGTGGCGCCGCTCTGCGTCCGGCCGGCCCAGGCTGCCGAGCGCTTCTCTGTGGACCCGATCTGGGCCGTCGGCATCTGCGCGACCCTCGGCGCGCTGGTTGGCGCGGGTGCCGCGATCGCCGTACTGGTGAAGCCGCCGCTGGGTTGGAACATGGCAGCAGTTGGCGGCGTGGTTTGGCTGCTGGCGCTCGTCTCGGTCGTCCCGTCGCTCGCAACCGCCGGACCGTTGCCGGCCGTACGACTCGGTGTGCTGGAGCCGGCCGGGCTCGACGCCGACGCGGCACACCGGCTGGCGATCCTGATTCTGCCGGCGGTGGCCCTGCTCATCGGCGCGGCGACCGGCGGGCTGGCCCGCTGGCGCGGGCATCCGCCGCTGGTCAACGGCGTGACCGGCATGGCCGGCACGGTGCTGGTCGCGTTCACCTATCTGACCGCCGGTCCCGGCGACGCCGTCGACCGGTACCAGATCACGCCGTACTACGGGGCACTGCTCGCCGTCGCCGCCGGTGTGCTCGGTTCGGCCGCCGCCGCGTTGTTCCGCTGGCCGCTCCTGCCGCGCACCGCCGAAGCGCGGGTCGCCGAGTCAACCGACGTCCTCCGTCCGCAGTCCACCCGCCCCGCCGTGCGGCAGGCCATGAGGCCGGCCGTTGGTGGTACGACCGACGAGCCGGAGCCCGTCGGCCTGGCCGGCACGGGGCCGGTCGCCGGCGCGACCGCAGCGAAGCTCCCGACCGCAGCCGAACCGCTGGGCTTCGGCGCACCGGCTGCGGACCGGGACGCCTGCGCCGCACCCGCCGACCTCGCCACACCGGCCGACCTCGACGACACCCCGGAGACATCGGAACCGGCCCCCGCGACGGCGGCCCACCTTCCCACGGGACCCCGCGGGGACGGCTCGGGGACGGCGGAGGCCGACAACACCGAACCCGGAGGGATGCAGCCTGACGGGGCCCTCGTCGCCCCAGGGACCCTCCGGATGTACCAGCCACCGAAGACCGATCGGACGCGGGTCCAGGCGACCTGGCCGGTCGTTCCGGCGCGGCGGGTGCCGCCCTCGGCCGAGCCCGCTCCGGACGCCGAGGCGACCCAGTCAGCCGGCACGCAAGAGAGGCCCGAACCGGCGCTCCCACCTCGGCACCGGCCTCCCCTGCCCAACCTGAACCGGGCCGCGAACTGGGACGCTCTCGCGACCGCCCAGCGCGCCGGGCCCCCGCCCACGACCGATGCCGCGCGAGCCCGCCCCGCCGGGACCGATTCGGTCTCCGCGCCGGCCGACCCGGCATCCGTCGTCGAGGCGGGACGGGCCAGCGGGCGGCTGGGCCTGTTCCGGCGCAACAAGTCCCGGACCGACGGGGAGGGCGCGGGCACCCCGGCGGACGGCGAGCCGCTGCCGACGCAGGACGCGGAGTTCGTCGACTGGGTGACCCGGCTGGGCAATCCGGTGGCGGACAACGAGCCGGATCAGGAGAGCGGTCGCCGGTCACTCCGCTCCACCAGCAGCCACCACAGCGACCGTTAGGAGTTCTCAATGCTCCAGCCGCACCCGGTGGAGTTGGAGTCTTCGCTGGTAGTGGGCTGTTCTGGCGCGGCAATGGTGTCGGCGTCGCCATCGTGGCCATCGCTGGATGTGGTCGAAGAGTCGGATGGTGGTTTGAGCTGACCGGCGGTGTCGACGAAGCGACGGAGTTCGGCCGTCCGGCGAGGCAGGGATCGCAGGGCGATCTCCAGCACTGCCACACGGCCCGGATGCTGCGGAGGGTGAGGTCGTTGGCGAAGATCAGCCGGCGGTTGGTGGTCCGTGGCGCCCCGCGTGTGCCTGTCGGTTTGTCCGCCCGGCCGACACCCGACCCATAGCCTGGCTTCATGGCCGAATCGGACGGGCAGTCGCAGAGTCTCCGCACGGTGATCGTGGCTGGTTTCGTCAACGTCGCTGTCGCTGCGGCCAAGGTGGTTGCGGGTCTGTTCTCGGGGTCGGCGGCCGTGCTGGCGGAAGCCGCGCACTCGTTCGCCGACACCACGACAGAGGTACTGCTGTTCGTGGCGCTGCGTCGGGGAGGCCGCCGCGCCGACCCCGGGCGCCCTTTCGGCTACGGTCGGGAGAGCTACATCTGGGCCCTCCTCGCCGCGGTCTTCACCTTCGTCAGCGGCGCCGGCTTCTCCATCACCCACGGCGTGCACGTCATCGCATCGGCCAGAGAGACTGGAGATTACTTCGTCTCGTACGCGGTACTGGTCGTCTCCTTCGTCCTCGAGTCGGTGTCCCTGCTACGGACGGTGCGGCAGGTACGGCGCCGGGCCAAGCGCTGGAGCATCAGCCCAGCCAGGGTCCTGCGGCGCACGCCCAACACCGCCATCAAGGCGGTGTTCCTGGAGGACAGCGCCGCCCTGATCGGCCTGGGGATGGCCGGTGCAGGCCTGGGGCTCGCCCAGCTGACCGGTGACCCGGTCTGGGATGGCATCGCATCGGTTGCCATCGGTGTACTGCTCCTCGTGGTGGCCACCATTCTGGCCCGCAACAACCTCGCTCTGCTCGTCGGCCAGTCAGCAAGGGAGCCAGTTCAGGACGAGATTCGCCGGGAATTGTCCGCCCTGCCATACGTGCGAGGCATCGTGGAGCTGCTGACCCTGCAGCTCGGTCCCGACGACATTCTCGTTGTCGCGAAGATCGACTTCGCCGACCAGGTCAGGGCGGCTGACATTGAGGACGTGGCCGACGAGGCCAGACGACGGCTCACCGCGCGCAACCCGGCGATCCGATTCGTCTTCCTCAACCCGACCGGCGCCGGCTCCTAGAAGTGGAGGTCGGCACCCTCTTCGACCTCCTGTTCCCTGGATCCGATCGAAATCGTGACGATCACCGCGATCGCCGTCGTGCGCCGCGGCGCGATCGCGAACTTCAACCGCCAGCAGTCGGCGTCACGCCGCCCGGCCAGCCCTCCCGCAGCGGCCAGCGCTATAGGGCATCGCCATGCCTGATGCTTGCGCGCGGCCGGCGCAATCATCATCGCCAAGACCAACCTGCATGAGTACGCCTCCGGCATCACCACGGTCAGCTCCCTCGGCGGTCAGACCCGCAATCCATACGACCAGACCCGCAACCCCGGTGGCTCCAGCGGTGGCACCGCAGCCGGGGTGGCCGCGAGCTTTGCTCCTATCGGCATGGGTTCGGACACCTGCGGTTCGATTCGCATCCCGGCTGCCCACAACAGCCTCGTCGGGCTGCGCCCAAGCCTCGGATTGTCCAGCCGAGACGGCATCATGCCAATGTCGGCGACCCAAGACGTCGGCGGTCCAATCGGCAAATCAGTCAAGGACATCGCGCTGGTCCTCGATGCGACGGTCGGCTATGACGTCAAAGATTCGGTGACCGCCGCCTCGATCGGCCAGACGCCACAGGGCTATACCTCGTCGCTGAACACCCAGGCGCTACGGGGCACACGGATCGGCGTCCTCACCGACGTGCTGGGCACGACCCCCGCCGAGCAGCCCGCCACCGATCTCATCCGGCAGGCGGCGGCCGACATGTCCGCGCAGGGCGCCACCGTGGTCGACATCGGCCACCAGCAGCGAATCCTCGAGCTGGTTGCCGGATCTGACGTGATCAACGACGAGTTCGAGCGCGACCTGAACCGTTACCTCGCCCAACCCGGGATCACCTTCCCAACCGGACTGGCTGAATTGGAGGGACCGCGCGACCGGGTCACCCTGGCCGACATCGTCACCTCCGGCAAGGTCACGCCAACCGTGCTCACCTCGCTGAGGGACCGGTTGGGCCGCTCGCAGCCCACCGACGCGTACCTCCTGCGGCTGCTGACCCGCACCGAGCTGCAAAACGCGCTGCGCGAACTCATCGCGAGCCTCGACCTCGACGCCGTCCTCTACCCCACCGTGATGCAGCAGGCCACGAAGATTCCGCAGAGACAGCCGGGTAGCACCTGCCCGTTGTCGGCCAACACCGGTTTCCCGGCATTGACCATGCCAGCCGGATTCACCCCCGACGGCATGCCAATCGGGGTCGAACTTCTCAGCCTGCCGTTCACCGAGCCCACCCTGCTCGCCATGGCCTACGACTACGAACCGGCCACCCAGCATCGCGAGCCGCCGTCCAGTACCCCACCCCTAGTCCACTGAGCCGAAACCAACACGCGACCGCTTACGACGCTGTTGCGGCTCGGCTCGGCTCGGCTCGGCGACCAGCGGCACGATGGCCGTAGAAGCCGCAGAGGTGACGGGCTGCGATCAAGCCAATTGCGAGTTGCTCAAACGGCGTCCCTGCGCGCGTCCCGCCTCTGCGGCGGGTCGGCGGGTGGACGGGTCGGCCGGGTTCCTGCCGATGGCGGCCAGCGACGCGGTGTCCGGTTCGACGACGAGGACCTCGGTGCCGCCGTTGCGTAGCTCATCGATGGCCGTGTCCAACGGCTTCTCGCACGGGAACAGCTCCATCCGTCCGAGAGGTGCGATAACTAGCACCTGTGACGCGCCAGCAGCAAGATCCGCGCTTGTGTTGCTGCGCGCGGCACCGTCGACGTACTGTCGTCCGCCGATTGTCACGGGTGGCCACAAGCCGGGCACCGCACAGCTGGCATGGACCGCGTCGACCAGGTTCACGCCGGAGGCGTTGTGGAAGACTTGCAGGTCCCCGCTCTTGGCATCAACCGCGACGAGCTTCAACGTCAGCCCCGTCGGCCACTCATGCGACGGCAGGCGCGACATGATCACCTCACGCCGTGCAGCCTCCGGCACCGTCTCAGCCTCGATGGCGAATTGGCCCAATACACGGCGGGTCTCCTGGAAACCGGTGACACCGTTGAATACCGCCTTGAGGTTCGCGCCGAAGTTGTCCAAATCGACGTTGCCCATGATCTCGGTCGCTTGACGTCCTCCGTGGACCTGTCGGGCGTACAACTCCTGCAGAGCGAGCTTGCTACCCAGCTGCGCCGCGACGGTCGCGCCCGCGGACGTGCCTACGATCAGGTCGACATCGGTCACATCCTGGCCGCCTTCGGCCAGCCCGTGAAGCAGCCCCGTGATCCAGGCGATCCCGGCAATGCCTCCTCCGCCCAGTACCAACGCCTTGCTCATGTCACACCCCTCCAGTCGTTGACAAGCGGGCCAAAAGCTAGACCGGCTGACGACGGACCTTCCAAGGCCGCGAGCTGATTTGTGACGAATGTCCTTGTGGTGGAGAGCTGCTCCGACCGTCCTTCTGTGCTCCGTCCGGCGCGGACGGGGGCATGCCTCCGGTCGAACACGAAAGGGTCCGGTCTGGCTGAGGGCGTGGTGTCACCGATGGGATGTGGGTGGGCCGGCAAGCAGTGCGCGGACTCCGTTCACGTACGTGGTCCGGTCCGGCGTGCCGGTCAGGAGGCGCTGCACAAGGTAGCCGGGGACCAGGCCGAAGAGGGCTGCGCCGACCGCTTCCGGGTCGGCGTCGGCGGGAAGGTCGCCTGCCAGCTGCGCTCGGCGGGCGACGGTCACGAAGTGGTCGCGGAAGCCGCGGTAGGTGGTGCCGACGAACTCGGCGAGTGCAGGATCGCGCTGCGCCTCACTCCACACCGGTACCGAGAGCGGCGGTTGGCCGTTTGGGCCGGCTTGCCCGTCAACGTAGGCCAACGCCCGGTCGAGCACCTCGACCAGGGACAGTGGCGGCTCGTGCTGGGCCAGTTCGGCGAAGACCTCTGCCGCCCCGCCTATCACCTGCTCGGCGATCGAGACGATCAAGTTGTGCTTGCTCGGAAAGTAGCGGTACACGGCACCGATCGACAGCCCGGCCTCGGCGACCACGTCGTGCATCGAGGTGTTGTGGAAGCCGTTGCGCTGGAAGCACCGCCCAGCGGCGTCCAGTATCTGCTGGCGGCGGGCGGCAAGGTGTTCGTCTGAGACACGGGGCATGTCCATCATCATAAAACGAACGTTCGTACTTGACGCTGCTCCCACCACCGACGCATGATGGGAGAGAAATAGAACGAGCGCTCGTTTTAAGCGGTGAGGATGCCGGCCTGGCTCGGTTCGTCCCGTTTGGCGGTGTGGCCAGTTCGGGGTAGGCGCTGGTGTCGGCTGCGAGGCCGCCGTGATTACTGGGCGGACTCATGCCCGAACCACCGCCGCCGGCGAGGGACAGCAGAGCGTCACCGCCGGCAGCTCTCGGGAGAAGCAACCAGGTGCCGCGTCTCCTGATGAGAAGATCCAAGCAGCAGTCGATGTCCTTGAAAAGATCCATTCAGTCACTGCGATCGAGGGGAATAAAGTGGCAACCATCCTTATTTCCGGCGCCAACAAGGGCCTGGGCTTTGAGACCGCCCGGCAACTCGTAGCTGCCGGGCACAAGGTGTACGCAGGTGCGCGCGACGCGGAGCGGGGGCGCGCGGCAGCCGACGAACTGGGCGCGACCTTCATCCAGCTCGACGTCACCGACGACGCCTCCGTGCAGGCGGCGGCCAAAAAGGTCGAGGCCGACGGAGGCCTGGACGTCCTGATCAACAACGCAGGCATTGAGCCGCGCTCGGACGACGGCGGCTTCATCCCGGTCTCCGAGGTCACCGCCGACCTGGCCCGCCGGGTGTTTGACACCAACGTGTTCGGTCAGATCCGGATGCTGCACTCGTTCCTGCCCCTGCTGGAACGCTCCGCTGCCCCGGTCGTGGTCAACGTCGGCAGCGGCGCGTCCCTGATGCGCGACCTGAGCAACCCGGACAACCCGGCGCACTTCTATCCCGACGTCACCTATCCCGCATCCAAGGCCGCGGTCAACATGCTGACCGTCCAGTACGCCAAGGCGTTCCCCGGCATGCGCATCAACGCCGTCGACCCTGGCTTCACCGCCACCGATCTCAACTTCCACGCCGGGCACCAAACCGTCGAGGAAGGCGCCGAGATCATCGTACGGATGGCCCAAATCGGCGCGGACGGTCCCACTGGCGGTTTCTTCGACGCCCGTGGCGTCATCCCCTGGTGACCGATTCGGGCGCAGGGATCGATCGTCAGCGCTGTTTGTCGAGCAGTTCGTTGAGGACGGCCGCAATGCTGATCAGCGAGAGGTGGCTGAACGCCTGCGGGAAGTTGCCGAGCTGCTCGCCACTGAGGGCCATCTCCTCCGAGTAGAGGCCGAGCGGAGTGCTGTAGGTCAGCATCTTCTCGAAGCTCAACCGGACATGGCGATCGCCTGGACGTACCAGAAGGTACACATACTAAAGGTGCCCTCCGTGCCGACCAGACCGTCCGGCGACGCGCTCGAGTCATAGCGGTACATCAGGCTGTGGTCGTAGAGGTTCAGGAGCCGACGCATCTTGGCGTCCACTGCGTCGCTGAGTGGCTTGCCCTCCGGCACCGGGTCACCATCGATGTGCATGCCGGCATCGACGGCGCAGCCGCAGAGAAGCCCTCCGCGGGGCAGGATGACATTGGGCTTGGCGCCCGTTCGCGCAGCGGGCCGTTATCGCCCGGGCAACACGCCGCAGATCGTGCAGTGGCTTGAGCCACCGCTCGGCGTGGCTACGACCAACGGAATGCACCGGGGCAGTCCGGACTGGGAGTTCGAGGTAATCCGCTCCGCGTTTGTGGCTGCGGCCGGAAGGATCGACATTGGCGTTCGGACGACGCCGATGTAATCCTTCCCTCGATTTCTACCTACAAGGGAATGCGGACGCGAGGTGCGCCGCGGTCGCTACCGCCGCGGCGCATAGGAAAAGGCAGCCCCTATAAGGCTCGGTCCATGGCACCGGTCGGGTCTTGTCGTGTGGACTGAGCCACGTTACTGGACGGCGTCGCTTCGGGCTATGCGATCCTTGTGCTGTGGAAAGCGTCTTGGTTAGCCCCATTTTCGTCGGCCGGGCAGCTGAGTTGGCGAAGTTGGCGCAGGCGGCTGAGGCCGCTGAGCGGGGCGAGGGTCAATCCGTTCTCGTGCGAGGCGAGGCGGGCGTGGGCAAGACCCGACTGGTGGAAGAATTCGTCGGCACGCTCGAACCCGGGCGTGCTGTTATCGCGCTCGGACGCTGCGTCGAAGTCGGGGGGGACGGCTTTCCCTTCGCGCCGTTCACCGCAGCCCTGCGCTCGTTGTGGCAGCAATTGCCCGACGAGGTTAATGCGGCAAGCATGGGCGAGAAGGCGCTGCTGGCCCGAATAGTGCCGGAGCTTGAGGTACCGGCGACCCCACTGCCGCATCGGGACGATGACGCTGTGCGCCTGTTCGAACTCACCACCCGGATCCTGGAGCGGCTCGCGTCCCAGCGGCTCCTGGTGTTGATCATCGAGGATCTGCACTGGGCCGACCCCTCGACTCGTCATCTCTTGGAGTATCTGGTTCGCACGCCACACGTCGGGCGGCTACTGATCGTCGCCACCTACCGATCCGACGACGTCCACCGCCGACATCCACTACGCCCTTTTCTGGCGGAGATGGGCCGGCTGCGGTCGGTATGCCGTATCGATGTCGCCCGGTTCGACCGGGTTGAAATGGCCAAGCTGCTCGACGGCCTGTTCGGTTGCCCGCCGGATCCGGCCGTCCTGAGCGAGATCTTCACCCGCTCCGACGGGAACGCCTTCTTCGCGGAGGAACTCGCTCGTCTTTACCAGGAACGCGCCGGCATGGGGCTGGACGACCTCCATCACGTCCTGTTGGCGCGCCTTGAGTCCCTACCCGATACAAGCCAGCGGATCGCGCAGGTGGCCTCGCAGAGCGGGCAGGTGATCGGTGATCGGCTGCTGCGAGCTGTGGCCGGTCTGCCCGAAGTCGAGTTGATCGACGGGCTACGGGCCATCACGCTCGCACAGATTATCGTCGTCGAGGCGAACGACAATGAATACCGATTCCGCCACTCACTGGTGCGGGAAGCGGTCAACGACAGCCTACTGCAGGGAGAACGAGCCCTGATCAATCGACAGTACGCTGAGGCGTTGGAGGCCGATTCCTCGCTTGTCCCCGCCGACGAGCTGACCGGGCGACTCGCGCAACACTGGTACGCCGCACACGAGGACGTCAAAGCACTACAGATGAGCGTCGCCGCAGCCGGCGCCGCGGGAAGTCGCTATGCCTACGCCGAGCAGCAACGGCTGTTGGAACGTGCGCTTGAGCTGTGGGGTCATGTATCAGACGAGGTGTGTCTGAGCCTGCCTGCGCTTGATCTACCAGCCGGATATCCGCCATGGGATTCGGCGCGCGTCGGGGCTGGTTCCGTTCGTCTGGACCTCATCGCCATCGCCGTCGTCGCCGCGCGACGTAGCGGAAGCCTCGATCGTGCGCTACACCTGACCCGAAACGCGCTGGAACTCCTCTCGACCGACCCCACCGCGCCACCCCTACGCGCCGCGTGGTTTTGGATCCAGCAATCGCAACTCGTCCAGGATCTGAACCGGGAGGATGGCTGGCAGGAGCTACAGACAGCCAACGACCTGCTTTGTGATCTGCCGTCGTCCGCCCTGCACGCCGCGCTCCTGGCAGACATCGCGAACTGGTACGCCCGCCACCAACCCGGGCCAGAAAGCCTCGCCGTCGCCGATCGGGCGGTGCGTTGCGCGACCGAGGTCGGCACTGAGGAAACCGAATTGAGCGCCAGGATTAGCCGATGCTGGCTGAGAGCCGAGTCGGACCTGGACGGCACCAACGTCGAGGAGCTCTACGAGGTGCGGCAACGGGCCGAGACGCTCGGAGCGGTCGACATCATGGGACGAGTAAACCAGAACCTCACCTCCACCCTGGAAGGAGCAGGGAGATCCGACGAGGCGATCACGGCGGGGTACCACGGCATAGAGGCCTGCCGGCGGCTGGGGCTCGCCGACAATGAGGCGTGGTTGCGCATCAACCTGTCGCTGTCGTTGTTCTCGCTGGGACGCTGGTCGGAGTCGGAAGCCGAACTTGACGAGGCAGCGGCGGTGGCCCGCTCGTACAAGCCACGAGGGACGATCGCCGGCCGACGCGCGTACAGTCTGCTGGTCCGGGGAGATGTCGTGCGGGCTGCTGAACAGCTGGCTCTTGCCCAACATCTCTTGGGTACCAGGGACCTCCAACCGCAACTGTCGATCGCCCTCAGCCACTACGGCATGCTGGTCGCCCGGAGGCAGAGTCGCATTGACACGGCACGGACGGAGTTCCTCCGCGCCGACGCCGAGGGCCTGACGACGGGACCGGCCCGTTACTCGCTTCCGCTCCTTGCTGCTGCCGCCTCGATGGAGGCCGATGCCCGTCACGTCTCCGCACCGGATCGCGAATCGGACAAGGTCCTAGCAGCCATCCAGCGAGCCTTGATGCAGCTCGACATCGTGATGCCGATCTCCCGCGCGTTCGAGGCCGTATTGCGGGCCGAGTTACAGCGGGCTGAAGGGTCCGACGACGCCGAGCGCTGGGCAGCTGCCGTCGCAGCCTTCGAGCACCTGAACCGGCCTTTCGAGTTCGCCGTCGCACTCCATGGCGAGGGACGAGCCTTGCTCGCAAGCCGGCAACGCGACAGGGCACTCGATCGGCTGACTCAGGCCCACAAAATCGCCCAGTCGCTGGGCGCAGCTGACCTCCTCGCCGACATCAACGCACTGACTGCCATCCCCGGGGCGACCACGGGCCCCGGCCCAGCGCCGGCAGCCGAACCGCCCACCGATGCGCTGGCGTCCTTCGGACTCACCCCGCGCGAGACCGAGGTGCTGCGACTGGTCGTACGCGGATACAGCAACCGCCGCGTCTCGGATGAGCTTTACATCTCGCACAAGACGACCAGCGCCCACGTCTCCAGCATCCTGTTCAAACTTCGTGCGTCGAGCCGGACCGAAGCAGCGGCGATAGCGCACCGGCATGGCTTTCCAGTGACGGACTGACAATCGGCGTTGGTTAAACCGCCGCTCGGCGGCCGGGTCGATCCGCCACCACCCGCCTCGGCTCGCTTATTCGGTCCCGATTCGTGGCTCGTCGCATACCTGCTGATATCCGCTGCACACGTTCGGCTGCCGCACTACTGACTACAGAATCAGAGGGGTAGCCAGGCGCAAATCTGCGGCGGTTGCGGCGCGCCCGGAGGTGGTCAGAACGACAACAGGCGGTACGTGCCCACCGTGCGGAAGCCCAAGCGTCGGTAAACCGGTTCACCGGCCACGGTCGAGGAGAGGGAGGCCGTGCGGATGCCGCGTTCGTGGGCCACGTCGAGCGCGGCCCGCGTCATTGCGGCGCCGATACCCTGTCGGCGGTACTCCGGGTGGGTGCCGACGTAGTAGAGCGTGAGCACGCCATGGCTGAGCCAGGCGACGGCCGTCCCGACAATGCGGCCATCATCGAGGCGGCCGGCCAGCCTGATCAGGGTCCCGTCGCCGACGAACGACCGCTCCCGCGCGATCGCTGCTGGCACCCCGGTCGGCGGGATACCAGACACCCGGGCGTAGGCCGTGACGAACTCGTCCACGTCGGAGGTTTCCGCGATACGCACCTGGGCCGGCGCGGGGGCATCGGATGCCTCGTCGATCGGCACTGCCATGATCGGCAGGGTGATGACGGGGGCGGCGCCGAGGGATGCCAGGGCGTCGGCTGTGCCGGCGTCGCTGTCTGGGCCGACCCACCAGATCCGCGCTACGCCATCCAGGCGGCGGCGGGCCTCCACGAGTGCGTCCGCCGGGTCGCGCCCAACGAGGCGGAGTACGCCGTTGAGCGGCGGGTGCGGCACATCGCTGCGGTAGGTCACCAGGTTGACGTCTCCGGCCTCACCGATGTTCCACCCGAGGAGATACGCGCGGTGCGCCGCGAGCAATTCGTCAATCGATTCCACCGGTTGATCTTAACCAGAATTGCCACCAGCACCCGCTGTGATCTGGGATAACTCCCGTCGGGCACCGCTACAGTCCGACGCTGACCGCCCTTGCCCTCGGTCTCATCGACCTCCATCGCCGATCCCGATCCGATCGGTTCGTTCGCCCGGTACGGGTGATAATTACTAATAGTGCATTGTTAGGTCATTGTGGCGTGTCACCCGTACGGGCATCCACGGCCACCCCGGCCTCACGGCACGGCCGAGTTCGACAGCGAGCCTAGATCTCCACTGCGTCCACAATGAAGGCCCGGCCGGCCGCGCAGGCCCGTGGTCTGCCACCGAGGTGGCCCGGCATGGCGATCGGGACACACCTCCCCGTTCGACACGGTCGCGTCGGAGCCAGTCGTGCCCAGTGAGCAAAATGAATGACGCCTATTCGGGCGGCGAGGCGATGAACTCACGGTCGTGGTAGATCAGCCGGCCACCTGCTGGACCGAGGCCCACCTCCAGCACCGAGGCGACGACGAGAGTCGTGTCACCGACCGGGACCAGGTGCAGTGGCGTACACCGCATAAAGGCGAGCGCGCTCGTCAAGAAGGGTTCGCCGGCCGGCAACTCGCTCCATCCCTGGTCAGGGGTGAAGCGCGGTCCGCCGACGCGGGCGAAGTCCCGCGCCAAGCCGACGTGCTCGGGGCCTAGCAGGTTGACGACGAAGCTCGGCGCGTCGACGATTGATCGTGCCGACGGCGAGCCCATCACCGAGAACGACAGCGCCCGAGGCTTGACCGATACCGACGCGACACTGGAGGCGGTCAGGCCAACCGGCCCGCTCGGTGTCGCTGCGGAGATCACGGCGACGCCGGTCGGGTATCGACGGAAGGCAGCCTTGAACTGGTCGACAGCCTCGATCTCGGCACTGCTGGACACCGGCTCCCTCACTTCCTGGGTCAACGCTAGGACGCTAGAACCTCAAGGCCACTTCACGTCAACCACCGTGAACTGGATCTCAGGCTCACGGAGATGCGATCCAGCCCGCCCGTTGTCTACCTCACAACTGCGGGCGGCGCGGGCTGCCCCGTCGCCGTAAGCATCGCGGGCGTGAATGATCACGGCAGCTCGCACGAGCGGGGATTCGTCTGGATACGAGCCTCGCCACCTTGTGGAAGCTGCGGACGGGTGCGCCGTGGCGTGACCTGCCGGAACGCTTCGGGCCGTGGAAGACCTGCCACGAACGGCTCCGGCGGTGGACGGCCGATGGGACATGGGACCGGGTGATGGCGCTGCTGGACGCGATCCGGGTCAACGAGCCCGGACCCGGCCGGCCCCGCAAGCGCCCCGAAGTGCTCATCGCGGACCCCTGGCAGCCAGGGGCCGACTGGCGGCTATCGGGGGTGCGCCACGCGCTGGCGCGCACCGCCCACACCGCCGATCAGATCGAGACCTCACGAATCAACTACGGGCAGGGATCCTATGGGCTGCGGTGGGCGGTTCGAGGCTCAGTCGGCAAGCGGCGCGAAGCTCCGTCGGTCAGACGGTCGCGCCGGTGGGGAGGATCTGCACGCTGCCTACGGGTAGGCCGGCGTCGGGCGTCGGCGTGACGAATCGGACAGGGAGCTTCTCACTGGTACAGGCCTCCTGGAGGTAGGCCAGTACCCGCTTGCCATCCTCGCTGTCGGGCGCCACCTGGATGGGATCGTTGTCCGCGTTGATGACCGCCGGGCAGAACCCGACGGCGGTGATGCCGCTGCGGTCGACCCGCACCACCGCGACGCCGGTCAGCCTCCCGTCTGGATGGAACGGCAACAGCGGATAGCCTTCACGTGGGCCCAATTCGTACGTGTCGCGGTATCGGTGCAGCGTCACGTCGTCCTCGGGTCGCACCTGGGGCAGGTCCACGCCGTCTTCGGCCATCCGTCGAGGTAGGTCGGGCAGGTCGAAGACGTAATGTCCCAACCCGTAGAAGATCGGGCGACCGCGGTAGAAATCTACGCCGCGCAGCATGTGCTGATGGTGCCCGAGGACGAGATCCGCGCCGGCGTCGATGGCCAGGCGCGCAATCCGGCGCTCGTGGGCACCAACGACGAATGCGCGGAACATGTCACCCCAGTGGACGCTGACTGCGACGATATCGGCGTCCCGTCGGGCCGCCTCGACGTCACGGACCAGCGCGTCGGCGTCCTCCGGCAACGTTTCCGTGCGGATCTGGGGTTGCACCGCCGGATCCCAGTAATTCGGGTCAGGCGCGACGTAGTGCGTGTGAGCGCGTACCGCCGCGAGCCCTGGAACCAGTCCGCGGGCCTCGTAGCCACGAGGGAAGACTGACGAGTAGGCGAGGAATGCGACCCGCATTCCGTCGCGCTCGACAATTGCCGGCGCGTGCGCCTCCCGATAAGTTGGCCCTGCGCCAGCAGTGCGGATGCCGAGACCGTTAAGCATCGTCCGCGCGCTGAGCATAGCCCGGTGTCCGCCGTCGACGATATGGTTGTTGGCCATCGAGAGCACGTGGAAACCAGCCTCGGCCAACCGTCGGGCGTTGACGTTCGGCGCCACGACCGGCGGCCCAGAGGTAGGCGCGCGGTCCCACTCATCGCTGAAGACACCCTCGCAGTTGCCGAATACTACATCGCCGGTACGCAGGAACTCGCCGGAAGTCCGAAATGCGCCCTGCGGATCGCCGCGATCGATGAAGACATCGCCGACGGCGAACAAGGATATGGCCATTTCTACTGCTCCACTCCTAATTGTCTGGGGTTGAACCGCCAGTGCGGCCGCAGGCGCACCCGTCGACGTTGCCGCGAGCAGTTCTCGCTAGAAACACCGCGGGAAGCGGAGGCGCATGAACGTCGCTCACACCAGGTCGCCGGGGAACCTCAATCTTGAGTACGTCTCACAGCGATCCTCCAAATAGCGAACCTGTTGCTTCCACTTCGCAAGCCGGTGGGCATGCCATCCGGCCATCGAAGGGTCGAGGGCGACCAACAGAGGGACACCGAGCACAGGATGCCAGACCAGGAATCCAGATAACACGGGGTGTTATACCGATCTTCGGCATCGCATCCCTCGCGCTGCACCCATCACATAGGTAGAAGTTCCTAACGGACGTCTCGTAACCCCGATGTCTGCCTCCTCAACGGTCATCGAAATTTCGGTGTGCAGGTGATTTCGGCAGGGCGATCCCAACGCAATCATGCCAAGCCGCAAGCCCACCCACGGGAGCGACCTGCCCGCCTCAGAGAAGGGCGCAACTACTGCCGCGCTATCCGCACTTCGAGCGGCGCCGCTCCCAACGGAAGCGGTACGGCGCAACCTTCGATGAACGGCGAGCCCACGCGCTGCGGCCGGAGTACCTGCCGTTCAAGATCTGCAGGGCGGCGAACGGGCACCGGTCTGTCGTCAACCCTGCTTGTCGAGCAGTTCGTTGAGGACGGCCGCGGTGCTGATCAGCGAGAGGTGGCTGAACGCCTGCGGGAAGTTGCCGAGCTGCTCGCCACTGAGGGCGATCTCCTCCGAGTAGAGGCCGAGCGGAGTGCTGTAGGTCAGCATCTTCTCGAAGGTCAACCGTGCCTCGTCGAGTCGACCGGACACGGCGATCGCCTGGACGTACCAGAAGGTGCACATACTGAAGGTGCCCTCCGTGCCGACCAGACCGTCCGGCGACGCGCTCGGGTTATAGCGGTACATCAGACTGTCGGAGACGAGCTCCGCTTCCATCGCCCGCAGCGTCGACTGCCACTTCGGGTGGGTTGGCGAAATGAAGCCGCCCGACGGCATCCCGATCAGCGACGCGTCCAAGACGTGAGTCTTGTAGTGCTGCACAAAGGCGCCGCGCTCTGGGTGGAAACCACGCTCCATGACCTGCTCGTGGACAGCGTCACGCTCGCTGATCCACCGGCCGAGGTTCGAGGGGTACCCACGATCTTGAGCAAGACGGACCGCTCGGTCGAAAGCGAGCCAGGACATCATCCGTCCATAGGTGAAATCCTTCCGGCCCGACCGGGTCTCCCAGATGCCGTCCTCGGGTTGGTCCCAGTGCTCGCAGAGCCAGTCCACCAGCCGCGCCGTCTTGCGCCACACTTCCTGCGGGATCTGTAGGCCGTGCCGGTCGGCGAGATCCAGCGATTTGAGCGCCTCGCCGTAGATGTCGAGCTGCAGTTGTCCCGCCGCACCGTTTCCCACCCGTACCGGCGAAGAGCCCCGATACCCCTCCAGATGATCGAGCACCTCCTCGCCGAGGTCGGGGGAACCGTCGACCCGGTACATGATCTGCAGCGGCGTGCCACGCTCGCCTGCCTCCCGGATCCGGTCGTTGAGCCAGTGCAGGTAGCGCTGAGCCTCATCCGTGAAGCCCAAGCCGAGCAGCGCGTGGACTGAGAAAGAGGCGTCCCGGACCCAGGTGTAGCGGTAGTCCCAGTTCCGCTGCCCGCCGATTTGCTCTGGCAGCCCGGCTGTGGGCGCGGCGACCAGCGCGCCGGTCGGGGCGTACGTCATCAGCTTCAATGTGATGGCCGAACGTTCGACCATCTCCCGCCACCGACCGCTGTAGCCCGAGCGGTTCAACCACCGCCGCCAATAGTCCCGGGTCTGGGCGAGCAGTTCGCAAACCTCATCGTTGGTGAGCGCGCGGGGCACGTGCGGGCACGCCGTCTCGATGACCACCCCCGTGATGTCCCCCTCGTGCAGGGTGTACGTCGCCGACACACCCTCCGCGTCCCGCCTGACGCCGCCCTGGTCGACCAGGTGTTCGGCGTTCTTGAAAGGGGTCAGGGTCAGGGTCTGGGTCTGGGTCATACTCCGGAAGATGTCGCCCTCCGGGTGCACCTCGAGCTCGTAGGGGTCCCGCCCGTAGTTGAATCGGGGCCGGCAGTCAGAGCGGAATCGCATGCTTCCCCGCACCATCCGAATTTGGCGTATCAACCGATGCTGTTCGGTGGCCCGCTCGCCGGTGATCGGCATGAAGTCCAGCACCTCCCCCACCCCGTCCGCGCTGTGGAAGCGAGTGATCAGGATCGGCGTGCCAGGCAGGTAGAGCTGTTTGCTCGCGTACTCGACGCCGTCGGGCGACAGCTGGAAGTAGCCACCGCGATGGCGGTCCAGCAGGCCGGCGAAGATACTCGGTGAGTCGAAACGGGGCGCGCAGAACCAGTCGACTATGCCGTCCTTGCTGATCAGCGCCGCGGTCTGCAGATCACCGACCAATCCGTGCGCCTCCACCGCCGGGTAGTTCTCCAAGCTCGTCTCCCGCCATTGGCCGACCGACGGTGCGGCTACCCGGGATTCGGCGGGACACACGTCTGATAACCCCCGCACAGGACGCGTTTCTCCACGAGCTTCTCTCACTGCCACCTGCGGAACAGCCCGTAGACGGCCTGCCCGGGCCTCTGGAGCCGCAGGAGGCGACTAACCGTCGTGCCGGGTCAGGCTCCAGTAGCCCAGGCTCGGCTGCATGCCAAACGCTCGGTTCGCCCGCAGGATGGGCTCATTGCCGTCATCGTTGTGCGTGGTCAGGGCGCTGGCGCCCGCACGGTACGCGTGCCACAGCGCGGCGGCCTTCAGCGCCGTGGCCACGCCCCGGCCACGCTGATCCACCGCGACCCCGGTATAGCCGGTATACCAGTCGCTCGTCGCAGCCTGGGGGTTGATGACGGTCAGCCCGCACGGCAGGGCATCGGGCACGTCGCGCAGCTCGGCCAGCAGCACAACCGCCTCGTCCGGGAACATCCGGCGGGCCTGCGCGACGTCGACCCCCTGATCCTCGCCGCCGGGCAGCGGCAGACCGGGCAGCGTACGGCTGATGCACTCGAGGATCGTGGCCTCCTCAGCATTGAAGTCGGCGATGCGGACCCGCACGCCGGCGGCGGCGGCGGTCCGGAGCGCGCGCTCGGCCACCTCGTCGCCGCGCCCGGCCAGGTCGAACCGCCAGCCCACGCTGTGGCGGGTCACCACCAGGCCATACCGCTCGGCGAAGCGTCGGCCGCCGTCAAGATCATCGCGGAGCGAGCTGATCACAACATGTTCCGGGCCGAGGCTGCGCTCCGCCCACCCCACCAGTTGCTCAGCGAGAGCGGTGCCCAGCCCTTGCCCGCGCTCCTGCGGCGCGACTGCCACCAGTGCGGAGACCGTGCCCGGCCACGCCGGCTCGGCGGTAATCTTGCCAGCGGCGATGATCACTCCCGACCGCTCGGCGACGAGAGCGTAGTGGAGCTCGCCGGCCCCCGCGCTGGCGAGCCGCTCGATCAGCCGGTGCCGCTTGTCGTCACCGGCGGCGAGCACCAGCAGGTCGGCGGCGACAGCGACGTCCGCCGGTCGCAGGGCACGGATCGTGACCGCCGCCCGGGCGGCTTGTGCTGTCATGTGACCGCAAACTACCTGGTGACGCAGGCCGACCCATCATGATCTCCACCACGTCGACCCGTGCGCCAGCCGCAGGGATACGAGCAGGTTCGCCGACGCCTTCGCGATGACTAGGGCTAGGACGGCCTTGCCGCGCAGGCGCCGAAGCCCGCGGCGGACACGGGCCGGGGCGAGTCGCTACCCAGTCGGGTGTAGACGGCCAGGACAAGGCTGGTCCAGCGGTCTGCGGCGTGTGGGTCACGGAGCCCAGCATCGCCGCGCTGACCGGTGAATGCACAACGCCAAGCTGGACGCCCCTCACATCGCCGCCGGGTCGCCTGTCGACGACCTGGCGTCCTTCGGGCTCGCCCCGCCCGAGGCCGAGGTATCGCGCCCGGTCGCGCGCGTGCAGCAACCGGCGTATCGCGCAGGGCCGGTACGTCACGCGCACGGCCGCCGGTGAGCATGTCTCGAACATTCTGGCCGCATCCAGCCGGACCGAGGCTTCGGCCGTAGCGCATCGGCACGGCCTTCCGTTCGGGCATTGACCGTACGCCGGGTGCGCGCACGGGGTATCTGCGCAAAATAGGAAGAATTCCCAATGGCACCATCTCATGGACCTGTGAGTATCGGTGGTGTCATCGATAGCGGCGCTCGGCGGCCTACGTATACGAACCGTGGCGCCTGGCGATACTGCACGCACTCCAGGCGGGACCGCCGCACGCCGGAACAACGG
Source organism: Micromonospora sp. NPDC023888 (assembly GCF_040639415.1). Classification (NCBI taxonomy): domain Bacteria; kingdom Bacillati; phylum Actinomycetota; class Actinomycetes; order Micromonosporales; family Micromonosporaceae; genus Micromonospora; species Micromonospora sp. NPDC023888. Next base: position 58,228 of record NZ_JBEZZW010000039.1, read on the forward strand.
TCTAGGGCCAGTCTGCTCGGCGGCGTTCGGATACAGGTCCACTCCGCCAACGGTTTCAAGACGACCGACGTCGGCGGGCCATCCCAGGAGGTAATACAGATGAAGTTTCATGCGGCGCTCGCGCGCGCACTGTCCAATTACGATGTGCGGACGATGTTCGGCTTGATCGGTGACGCGAACATGTTCTTCGTCCACAGTTTCGTCGAAGGTGGCGGCACCTATCTGGGGGCGACGCACGAGGCGGGCGCCATGTTCATGGGCTTTGGCTATGCCAGCCGAACGGGTGAGTTGGGTGTGGTGACGGTCACGCACGGTCCAGCCCTCACGAACACGCTCACCGGTTTGGTCGAGGGAGTGCGCGCACGGGTGCCGATGCTGCTCATTGCTGGCGATACCGCCACTGGCAGTCGGACCAATATTCAGGATATTGCGCAGCGTGACGTGGTGCTACCTACCGGTGCGGGATTTGAGCAGGCGCGGACACCCGATAGCGCGCTGGATGATTTGGCGGTGGCCATCCGCCGCGCCGTGGTTGAACGCCGCCCCGTCGTTTTCAACATTCCGGCCGATCACATGTGGCGGGAGATCGAGTATCGCGACGTCCCGCTCGACCTACCGCAGCCGCAGCGGATCCTCCCAGACCCGGAGGCGATCCAACGTGCCGTGGAGTTGATCGCGGCGGCCCAACGGCCGGTCATGCTCGCCGGACGCGGGGCAGTCGCCTCTCGTACCCCCTTGCTGCGGTTGGCCGATCGCATCGGCGCGCCTGTGGCGACGACCCTCAAGGCAAGGGACCTATTCCGCAACGATCCATTCGATCTGGGCGTCGTCGGCGGGCTGGCGGGCCCGGTCACTCGCCAGATCATCGATTCGGCGGACCTGCTGATCAGTTTTGGGGCCAGCCTCAACGCCTACACCACGGTCAATGGTGAGCTGTTGTCCGGCCGTCGCGGACTGGTGGTTGATCGGGAAACCCGCGTGCTGACCGGCCTTGAGGGCATCATGCTGCAGGCGGACGCCGGGGCGGCGGCGGATGCGTTGGCGGACGCTCTGGAAAAGCGCTCGGTGCCGTCCAGTGGTCACCGGACGGAGGCCATGGCGCAACGATTGGCCGGGCAGAACGCTCCCCTGCGACGACCGGTGACGGCTCCGGGCACGGTCGACGTGGAGACGGCCCTGCGACGCCTGGACGACATCTTGCCGAAGCGGCGGGTGGTGGTCAGCGACGGCGGCAGGTTCATGATGGAATCGCTACGGCACATCCACCCCGGAGACCCAGCGGCGTTTGTTCTGCCACTGAATTTCGGGGCCATCGGTATGGGGATGGGCGCCGCCGTCGGAGCGGCGGCCGGTAAGCCGACCGATCCTGTAATCATGGTCTGCGGCGATGGCGGATTCATGCATGGTGGCCTAGGCGAGTTCGCCACGGCGGTCCGCGCTGGGCTCGACATCATCGTACTGGTGTGCAACGACGGTGGGTACGGCGCTGAACATGTTCAGTTTGTCGAGCGTGGCTTGGATCCCGCGATCTCACTGTTCACCTGGCCCGACTTGGCGATCGTGGCTGAGGCACTCGGCGGTGAGGGGGTAACGGTCCGGAGCATGGATGATCTCGCGAACGCCGCGAAGATCATCGCCGACCGTGACCGTCCGCTTCTGATCGACCTTCGCCTGGACGTGCACCACATGACACCGATGCCCCACTAACTACGAGAGTTCAAACAAGCCCGGGTGCAGGTCACCGGCGGCGCCGACACCCACAAGGACACCCATACGGCCGCGGTGCTCGGCGCCGCTGGTGGGCTACTCGCTACCGCCCAGCTTTCCGCGACCACGCCCGGTCACGCACGTGTGTTGGACTGGCTGGCCGGACACGGCCACGTGGCCCTGGTCGCTGTCGCGGGTATCGGCCAAGGCTGCCTGACAGGGCACTAGGAAGATTTCCCACGGTATCCGGGCGGGATCCGAGACGTTTGGGTTCCTGCCGCCGTTGACAGACGCGGAATTCTCCCGATGCCGGCCCGTTCTCGGTTCTGCGAACATCGGTAACGCGCCTTGAGCCCGGTGCCATCCGTGTGAAGAGCACCGGCAGGGTGCGCTACCCGGCCGGTTGCCGCCTGGCACCGATGGTACACATATCGATCGTCCGAGTTGGACAGAACTGGAACTTCGTCATGCCCGCGACCAAGAAGCCCGGAAATCGGCAGCAGGATTCCGGCCAGTCGACGCCCGGAGGTCTGCCCGGTGAGTCGATCGGGAGCGACGAGTTCGCCGTTGGGCGCTACGGGAAGCTGTTCAACTCCTTCAACGTCGATTCCGAGGGCAGGATCTCCGCGGCGGAGCTCGGCGTCCGCCTGCGGGAGTCTGGCATTTTGGAGTCGGATCCGCGCGCGGCCGATGTGTGGGCCGATCTGCGGCACGCTGTAGGCGACAAGGGGCAAACTTGGATCGACCTCGACGGTTTCATCGGCCTGTGCAAGAAGGGAGGCGGTGTCGTCGAGAAGTCCATCCGAGGGGACTTCGTCATCCCGGACTTCGCCGCGCTCCAGGCGGAGATCTCCACCATTTTCGAAGGGCTCCAGAGTGTCCACGGGGGCCACGTCGCCGACTACATCCCGCAGTTGGGCCGTGTTGATCCGGAGAAGTTCGGAATCGCGCTGTGCACCGTCGACGGGCAGCGTTTCGCGGTCGGCGACGCGGACAACCTGTTCTGTGTCCAGTCAGTGTGCAAGCCGATCAACTACTGTCTGACGCTCGAGGAGCACGGCGCGGACATCGTGCATCAGCACGTCGGTCGGGAGCCCAGCGGCCGCGGGTTCAACGAGTTGACGCTGAACAGCGACGGGCTGCCGCACAACCCGATGATTAACTCCGGGGCGATCATGTGCTGCTCCCTGCTGCGTCCCGCCTGGGAGATGGCCGACCGTTTCGACCACGTCGCCGAGACCTGGCGCAAGCTGGCCGGCGGCGGGGCGGTCGGCTTCAACAACGCCGTCTACCTCTCGGAACGCCGGACGGCCGACCGCAACTTCGCCCTCGGCTACTTCATGCGCGAACACCAGTCGTTTCCCACCGGCACCGACCTGATGGAGACGCTGGAGTTCTACTTCCAGTGCTGCTCAATCGAGGTCGACGCCCAGGCGCTCTCGGTCGTGGCCGCCTCGCTGGCCAACGGCGGGGTGAACCCCCTTACCGGGGAACGGATCTTCTCGGCCGACACGGTCCGCAAGTGCCTGTCGTTGATGTCGTCCTGCGGGATGTACGACTACTCCGGTGAGTTCGCTTTCGTCATTGGTCTGCCGGCCAAGAGCGGTGTGTCCGGCGGCCTCATGATCGTGGTACCCGGCGTCATGGGCATCTGCGTCTGGTCCCCCCGCCTCGACGCGATGGGGAACTCCGTGCGCGGCGTCGCCTTCTGCAAGGAGCTGGTGAACCGCTTCAACTTCCACGTCTACGACTCGTTCGCCGCCGGAGAGGTCTCGGGCAAGCGTGACCCTCGGCGCGGCAAGATCGAGGAGGAAGTGGCGTCGACCATACGGTTGCTGTGGGCGGCTAGCCAGGGCGACCTGGACTTTGTGCGGATCGCGCTCGCCACGGGCAAGGACCCGAACTCCATGGACTACGACAGACGGACCGCGCTGCACCTAGCCGCCTCGGAGGGCCACCTCGATGTGGTCCGGTACCTCCTGGACCGCGGCGCCTCCCCGATGGTGCAGGACCGCTGGGGAGGCACCCCGCTCTCCGATGCCCAACGAGGCGCAAAGGGCAGCGTCGTGACGTTGCTCGAATCGGCGGCGGCCCTCGTGGTCTAAGCGGCAGCCCACTCGTACGCGGAGCCGCAGTCTGCGGTTTCCGTTCATCCAATCACCGTTTCACGGGCCAACCTCTGGCCCACTGACAGGAGAGAAGACACGTGGCATACAAGGCTGAATACATCTGGATCGATGGCACGGAGCCGACCGCGAAGCTGCGGTCGAAGACGAAGATCATCGCTGACGGTGTGGAGCCGGGTATCTGGGGCTTCGACGGCTCCAGCACCAACCAGGCCGAGGGCCACAGCTCGGACCGGGTTCTCAAGCCGGTCGCCACCTACCCCGACCCGATCCGCGGCGGTGCGAATCTTTTGGTGATGTGTGAGGTCCTGAACATCGACGGGACGCCACACGAGTCGAACACGCGTGCCCTGCTGCGTCCGGTGGCGGAGCGGTTCGCGGCACAGCAGTCGCTGTTCGGCATCGAGCAGGAATACACGTTCTTCCAGGGCACCCGCCCGTTGGGCTTCCCCGACGGCGGATACCCCGCCCCGCAGGGCAGCTACTACTGCGGCGTCGGTGCCGACGAGATCCACGGTCGTGCCGTGGTGGAGAAGCACCTGGACAACTGCCTGGCAGCCGGGCTGTCGATCTCCGGGATCAATGCGGAGGTCATGCCGGGTCAGTGGGAGTTCCAGGTTGGTCCGCTGTCGCCGCTTGAGGTCGCCGACCAGTTGTGGATTGCGCGTTGGCTGTTGTACCGCACCGCCGAGGACTTCGGCATCACCGCGACGCTGGACCCCAAGCCGGCCAAGGGTGACTGGAACGGCGCGGGCGCGCACACCAACTTCTCGACCCAGGCAATGCGCGACGGGTACGAGGCGATCATTGAGGCCTGCGAGTCCCTCGGTCGTGACGACAAGCCGCTGGAGCACATCCGTAACTACGGCGCCGGTGTCGAGGCCCGTCTGACCGGTGCGCACGAGACCGCCCCGTGGAGCCAGTACAGCTACGGCGTGTCCAACCGTGGCGCCTCCGTGCGTATCCCCTGGCAGGTCGAGGTCGATCAGAAGGGCTACATCGAGGACCGCCGACCCAACGCCAACGTCGACCCGTACGTCGTCACCCGTCTCATGGTCGACACCTGCTGCACCGCGCTGGAAAAGGCCAACCTCGTCTGAGGACGCGCCGTCCACCACCAGAACCACCACCGAAGCCGACAAGAGCCGCCGCGACGCGGCGGCCAGCTAGATATGGAGCGCACAACAAATGCCAACAGGCTTCGACGCGGGCGACACTTCATTTGTCCTGATCAGCGCCGCGCTGGTCATGCTGATGACCCCGGGACTGGCCTTCTTCTACGGCGGCATGGTCCGGGTCAAGAGCGTGCTCAACATGCTGCTGATGAGCTTCGTCAGCTTGGGCATCGTGAGCGTGCTCTGGGTGGCCTACGGCTATTCGCTCACCTTCGGCGACGACCTGGGTGGGCACGGGATCATCGGCAACCTGGCCCAGGCCGGCATGCGCGGCGTTACGGGCACCACGTTGACCGGCAGCATTCCCGTGTTCGCCTTCGCCGCGTTCCAGCTGATGTTCGCCATCATCACGCCGGCGCTGATCAGCGGCGCGATCGCGGACCGTGCCAAGTTCGGCGCGTGGATGCTGTTCATTGCCGTCTGGGTGACGGTGGTGTACTTCCCGGTGGCCCACTGGGTGTGGCAGTCCGGGGGCTGGATCTACAAGCTCGGCGTCAAAGACTTCGCCGGCGGCACGGCGGTGCACATCAACGCCGGCATGGCCGCCCTCGGCGCGCTGCTGGTCCTGGGCAAGCGGGTCGGCTTCAAGAAGGATCCGATGCGTCCACACAGCCTGCCGTTCGTGATGCTCGGCTCAGGTCTGCTGTGGTTCGGGTGGTTCGGCTTCAACGCCGGATCGGCGCTTGCCGCCAACGGCACCGCCAGCGTCGCGTTCTTCAACACGCAGGTGGCGACCGGCGCGGCCATGATGGGCTGGCTCACGTGGGAACGTGTACGCAAGGGCAAGTTCACCTCCCTTGGTGCGGCGTCCGGTGCGGTCGCCGGGCTCGTGGCGATCACTCCGGCGTGTGCCGCGGTGAACTCCTGGGGTGCGATCGCCATCGGCGTCGTAGCCGGCCTGGTGTGTGCGTGGGCCGTCGGCCTGAAGGACCGGCTCGGCTATGACGACTCCCTCGACGTGGTGGGCGTCCACGCGGTCGGCGGACTCGTCGGTACGTTGCTCATCGGGGTCTTCGACGTCACTGACGGCCTCGTCGCGGGCGCCGGCCCCGAGCAGTTGTGGAAGCAGGCGATCGGTGCCCTCACCGTCGCCGCGTACTCCCTGGTGGTCTCGTGCCTGCTGGCGATGATCATCCAGGTGACGATCGGCTTCCGAGTTCCTCGCGAGCATGAGGTCACCGGCATCGACCAGGTCGTGCACGCGGAGAGTGCCTACGACTTCGTCGTGGCGGAGAAGAAGGAACTCGAATTCAGCGGGCCGGCCGCGCACCGGCACTACTGAACCCTTTCAGCGTGATCATGCTGGTCACGGCGGGCGAGCGTCCCCGAGACCGATGAGGGCGCGTCGTTTGTGGCGCACGCCGTTGTCCTGCCTAGGTTCTGGCTTGTTGAAGGTCAGAACTTGATGGGCGGGAGAACGGCGTGCGTTCTGCCTGGGTATGGGCTGAGGTGTTTGGGGCCGAGCAGGCGGTGGTCGAGGGCGTGGAGTTCGATGCGGTCGAGTCGGTGGTGGTGGCTCGGGTGCGGGTGCGTAGGGGGTGCGTCGCGGCGGTGTCCGCGTTGCTGGCGGCGGTGTGCTCGCGATGACGCCGGGGTTCGTCGTCGGTGACGGGCGCGGGTGTGGGCCGACACCGGCGCTGTGGTGGACCGGTTCGACGGGCTGCGCCGTATCGGTGTCGACAAGGTCAGCCATAAGAAGGGCCACCGCTATCTGACCGTGGTGGTGGATCACGCCGAATGCCGTCCGCTGCGCGGACGCGTCGCCGCTCCGCCGGGAGCCGCCGGCGGTCGTGGTGGCGGTTGGCGCTTCCCGCCCTCGACGTCCTGCTGCTGCTCGCGCGTCTACCGTGGCGGGGCGTCAAGCAGTTGATCGATGCTCATCCGAATTTGTTCCGGCGTGATGCCCTGTCTGGCGGTGAGGTGCCGGATCAAGCTCGGTGGGCAGAGGGAGAGCAGGAGGTTGGCCATGACACCGGCGTCGGCGTCGGGCCAAATCCGGCGAACCAGCATCGAGACGTGAAGGTGCCAGGCCAGGTACGGACCAGTGGTGTAGCGCGCGAGGGGTGAGGCGGCTTCTGCGGCGAGCATGACTGTCTGGTGCTCCGCGACGTGGTCGACGAGTGCATGGAGGAACGCGCGCAACCGGTCGCGGGGCGGGGCGCCGGGACCCAGCGGCATGGGGCCGCTGAGGAATGCCTGCTGAAACTGCCGCTCTCGGTGGTCGAGAAGGGCAAGGAGCAGCTGGGTCAAATCCCCGAATCGGCGATAAACCGTTCCGACGCCGATTCCGGCCAACTGTGCCACAACGTTCATTGTGACGGCCTCGGGGCCCTTTTCGGCCAACAGCTGCGCTGCCGCGTCGAGGATGCGCTGGCGATTGCGCGCGGCGTCCGAACGCTCTAGCGGCGGCTGACCTGCAAGCGCGAGCTCGGTGCCGTCCGTGTTGCGTTCGTCTCTCATGCCGCCGAGGCTACCGGATTCCTTGTCAAGCGGATGGGCATCCGGTTAGTGTCGGCGAGTACGCGGATAGCTATCCGGTTAGCAAGTCCCTCTGGGAAGGAACGATCATGAGCACCAAGGTTGCGGTCATCTACTACTCGGCGACCGGTACCGTGCACCAGCTCGCCAGGGCAGTCGCCGAAGGCGCAGAGAGGGTCGGCGCCGAAGTGCGCGTGCGACGGGTGGCGGAGCTCGCTCCGGACGCAGCCATCGATGCCAACCCGGCTTGGCGGGAGCACACCGAGGCGACCAAGGACATCGAGATCGCCAGCCTCGACGACCTGGTCTGGGCCGACGCCTACGCATTCGGCTCGCCCACCCGCTACGGCAACGTCGCAGCACAGCTGAAGCAGTTCATGGACGCCACCGGCGGGTTGTGGCAGCAGAACGTGATGGCCGACAAGGCCGCCACTGGCTTCACCAGCGCCGGCAACACCCACGGCGGTAACGAGTCGACCCTGCTGGCGCTCTACAACACACTGCACCACTGGGGATCGATCATCATCTCACCCGGATACACCGACCCCGTCGTGTTCGCGGCTGGCGGTAACCCTTACGGCACCTCCCACCCTGGCGGGGCTGGCGCGCCGGGCGAGGAGAAGCTTGACGCCGCGCGTTACCAGGGCGAACGCCTGGCGAAGTTCGCGGCCCGACTGCGGAACACGGGCAACTGATCGAGGTCAGACATCTGACGTCCGGGGCCCAGGGGTGTGGTCCACCGGCAGCGCCGGCGGACCACACCCGCAGGCCCCCGCAATGCACAGATGCCAGCCCTTACGCCGGTGAGAACCCAGATAGTTAGGACAACTTGTGATCCCAGTAAACGAACCGCTGGCCGACGCCCGTGACATGTTCGCGGTACACACCATGCTCCGCCGCGAACTCGGGTCTGCGCCCGATCTGGTGCGCGGTGTCGGCGACGGTGATCAGCAGCGCACAGCAGTGGTGGCGAGCCACGTCGACCTGATGAACGCGCTCCTCGCGCAGCACCACTCCGGCGAGGACAAGCACATCTGGCCTCGTCTGCAGGAACGGGTCCCCGAGGAGATCGCGCCGATTATCGGTGTGATGGAGGAGCAGCACGACGCCATTCACCGGTGCTATGAGCAGGTGAACGAGGCACTGGGGCTGTGGCGTGCCAACGCGTCGGCCGTGACGCGCGATGCTCTCGCGGACGCCATCGACCAACTTGTACCGATCCTCTGGGAGCACTTGGCCCTTGAGGAGGAGCGCGTCGTACCCCTCATCGGCAAGTACATCACCGCGGCCGAATATCGTCTCGTGGCTGGAGAGGGGGGTGAGGAGGTTCCTCCGGAACTGCTCCCCGTAATCTTCGGAATGCTGATGTACGAAGGCGCGCCGGATGTTATCGAGAGCATCATCGCCGAAATGCCTCCCGAGGCCCAGCCTGGGATCAAGCAATTGGCCTCCCAGGCGTACGCCGGTTATGCCGAGAAGGTTTACGGCACTTCTACGCCCCCGCGAGTGACGGCGATCTGACAACGGGCCGTCATCGACGCGATCGCGGCGCGGCCGATTCATCGCGCGTCGGCTGAGGGTCGACCGACAAACCACGACCTGGGGGCGCCGGCCGGATTATCAATGATCGAGTTCAACACAATGGGAGGGCATCGTGAGCACGACCAGCGAAGGTGAGCAGGCGGATACCGGCGAGGAGGTACTGCGGGGTGCCGGTCCCAAGTACTACGAGCAGGGTCGGGAGTTCGTCCGCGACCAGCGGTACATCGCCACTCGGATCACCGAGGACGGGCGCGACGGGTACCCGGTGGAGCCGGGCCGGTACCGGCTGGCGGTCAGTCGGGCCTGCCCGTGGGCCAACCGTCT
>NZ_JBEZZW010000040.1:0-60467 GCF_040639415.1 Micromonospora sp. NPDC023888
GGAGATCGAAAACCCCGTCAACCTCATGATCAACCAACTCGGGGGGTGTGGGGGTGGGGGTGGGGGGTGAAGGGGGTGCCCAGGTGGGGGGTGGCCAGCACGGTGGGGGAGTGGGTGCGGAGGGCGGTCAGCCGGGAGTCGCGGGCCTGGTCCTCGTCCACCTCGTGGGCGTAGGACAGCTCGGGGTCGACGAGTTGCACGACGTGGACCAGCAGGTCGCCGGTGACCAGCATCCGTTCGTCGGCGCAGGTCAGCAGCACCGACTGGTGGCCGGGTGTGTGGCCGGGGGTGGGCAGCAGGCGTACCGCCGGGGTGAGGGTGGTCTCGCCGTCGACCACCCGGAGCTGGCCGGCGGCGCGCAAGGGCGCGATCAGGCCGGCCGGCAGTGCCGGGTTGAGCGTCTCGGCCGCGTCGAGGTCGGCCCGCTGCACGAGGTAGCTCGCGTTCGGGAAGTACGGCCGGCCCGGCGTGCCGGTCACGGCCCAGCCGATGTGGTCGGTGTGCAGGTGCGTGAGCACGACGGTGTCGACGTCCGCGGGGTCGATGCCGGCGGCGGCCAGCTCGGCGGGCAGCCGGCCCGGTACGGGTGCCCAGCCCGCGGCCAGTGAGTCGGCGGGGCCGACGCCCGCGTCGACAAGGGTGACCGGCCCGTCCCCGGAACGGATCGCGAAACTGCGAAACGGCAGCCACCACCGCCCGTCCGCGGTCACCGCCCCCGGGTCGCGTCGGTCCGCCTCCCGCCAGTGAGCCGCCGTGGCGTGCGGAAACGCCTCGGTACGAGGTTGGAAGAAAGCTCCCTCCGAGTCGATGAGCGCGGTGACCGTGATAGACCCGAGGGTGTGGCTCAGTGGCATCGGGCGATGGTGCCAGGGAATCCTGTGCCGTGTAGCCCGCTTCCACCGGCCGACCGAGGCCGGGTGGGGGCCGCCGGTCCAATTGCAGTACGCTCGTACTGCTTGAGCACGTGTCCCCCGAGAGGAGCGCCGGCCGATGGCGAAGATCAAGGTAAACAACCCGGTCGTGGAGCTCGACGGCGACGAGATGACCCGGATCATCTGGAAGCAGATCCGGGAGCAGCTGATCCTGCCCTACCTCGACGTCGACCTGCACTACTACGACCTGTCGATCCAGCACCGCGACGAGACCGACGACCAGGTCACCGTTGACGCCGCCAACGCCATCAAGGAGCACGGCGTCGGCGTCAAGTGCGCGACCATCACCCCGGACGAGGCCCGGGTGGAGGAGTTCGGCCTGAAGAAGATGTGGCGGTCGCCCAACGGCACGATCCGCAACATCCTCGGCGGCGTCGTCTTCCGCGAGCCGATCATCATGTCCAACGTGCCGCGGCTGGTCCCCGGCTGGACCAAGCCGATCATCATCGGCCGGCACGCCCACGGTGACCAGTACAAGGCCACCGACTTCGTCGTCCCCGGCCCGGGCACGGTGACCATCACCTACACCCCGGCCGACGGCGGCGCCCCGATGGAGATGGAGGTCGCCAACTTCCCCGGCGGCGGCATCGCCATGGGCATGTACAACTACGACGAGTCGATCCGGGACTTCGCCCGGGCGTCGTTCCGGTACGGGCTGGACCGCAACTACCCGGTCTACCTGTCCACCAAGAACACCATCCTCAAGGCCTACGACGGCCGGTTCAAGGACATCTTCGCCGAGGTGTTCGAGACCGAGTTCAAGGACGAGTTCGCCGCCGCCGGCATCACCTACGAGCACCGGCTCATCGACGACATGGTCGCCGCCGCGCTCAAGTGGGAGGGTGGCTACGTCTGGGCCTGCAAGAACTACGACGGTGACGTGCAGTCCGACACCGTCGCGCAGGGCTTCGGCTCGCTGGGTCTGATGACCTCCGTCCTGCTCTCCCCGGACGGCCGGACGGTCGAGGCCGAGGCCGCGCACGGCACTGTCACCCGGCACTACCGGCAGTGGCAGAAGGGCGAGAAGACGTCGACGAACCCGATCGCGTCGATCTACGCCTGGACCCGGGGTCTGGCTCACCGGGGCAAGCTGGACGGCACCCCGGCGGTCACCGAGTTCGCCAACACGCTGGAGCAGGTCATCGTCGACACCGTCGAGGGCGGCCAGATGACCAAGGACCTCTCGCTGCTCATCTCGCGCGACGCCCCGTGGCTGACCACCGACGAGTTCATGAACGCGCTCGACGAGAACCTGGCCCGCAGGATCGCCGCCTGATCCAGGCGTACCGCGTCATCGGAGCCCGCCGGCACCAGCCGGCGGGCTTCGGCGTGTCCGGGGCTGACGCGCCGGTTGGCGTCACCGCCGTCGGCGCGCCTCGTTGACCAGGATGGACGAGATGCCAGTCGCGTCCGAGGAAGGTTGACCACGGTCGACCCGCGGCACCCGTGCGCCGATCAGCCAGCCTTCCCGGCTGTGCCGTGCACAGCCAGCCGTCCCTTCCCTGCGGGGGGCCCTGTCCCGGGCCCCCCGCGCCCTGTTCCCCAGGCGTCTCTTCTTCAGGCGGCGCGGAGCAACTCGGCGGCACGTTCCGGAGCGATGTCGTTGATGAAGACGCCCATCCCGGATTCGGAGCCGGCCAGATACTTCAACTTGTCAGTGGCCCGCCGGATGCTGAACAGCTGCAGGTGCAGGTGGCCCAACTCGCGGTCGATGCGCACCGGCGCCTGGTGCCAGGCCGAGATGTACGGCATCGGCATGTCGAACAGACCGTCGAAGCGGCGCAGCAGATCCAGGTAGAGCGGCCCGAAGGCGTCCCGCTCGCTGTCGCTCAGCGCCGGAATGTCCGGCACCACCCGGTGCGGCGCGACGTGCACCTCGAACGGCCAGCGGGCAGCCGCCGGGACGAACGCCGTCCAGTGCTCGTTCTCGGCGACCACCCGGTCGCCGGTGGCGCGCTCGGCGGCCAGCACGTCCGCGTACAGGTTGCCGCCGCCGGTCCGTTCCGCATGCCGGCGTGCCGCGGCCAGCAGCGCGCGGGTGCGCGGCGTCACGAAGGGGTACGCGTAGATCTGCCCGTGCGGGTGGTGCAGCGTGACGCCGATCTCGACGCCCCGGTTCTCGAAGCAGAAGATCTGCTCCACGCCGGGCAGTTCGCCGAGCACCTCGGTGCGGTCGGCGAGCGCGTCCAGGACGGTGCGGACCCGGCGCGGCGGCAGGCTTGCGAAGGAGGCGTTGTGGTCCGAGGTGAAGCAGACCACCTCGCACCGACCAAGTCCCGGTCGCACCGGCGTGAACGGGGTGATCTCGCCGGGCTCCTCGGCGACCCGGCCACTGAGCGACGGGAACCGGTTCTCGAAGACCACCACGTCGTAGTCGGGCGCGGGAACCTCGGTAAGCCGGTCGCCCACCGACGGGTCGAGGGGGCACTCGTTCGCCGGTGGGAGGAAGGTGCGGGTCTGCCGATGCACGGCCACCGCCACCCACTCGTCGGTCAGCGGGTCGTAGCGCAGCTGGGACGCGGGGGGCGGCGGCGGCAGGTCGCGGCGGTCGGGCTGGTCGCGGACCGCGTCGTCGCGCTCGTCGAAGTAAATCAGTTCCCGGCCGTCGGCCAGGTCGATCGCGGTGCGTTTCACTGCGCCGCCCCCTCACTCGTCGGCGTGCGCGTCGCGCGGCCCGCCCCGTTCGCTTCTACCATGATCAATTCGCCCACCTGTTCGCCGAGTACCCGTCGTGCGGGCGGAGGCAACCGGTCGTCGCTGACCAGTACGTGTGCTGCCGCCAGCTCGACGATCGAGGAGATGCCCACCGTGCCCCACTTGGTGTGGTCGGCGAGCACCACCAACCGGTCCGCGGCGGCCACGAGTGCCCGGTCGGTCTCCGCCTCCATGAGGTTCGGGGTGGTGAAGCCGGCCCGCTCGGTGATGCCGTGCACGCCCAGGAAGAGCAGATCCAGGTGCAGTGCCCGGACGGCCCCGACCGCGAGCGGGCCGACGAGCGCGTCCGACGGCGTGCGTACGCCCCCGGTGAGCACCACGGTCTGGTCCGGTCGACCACCGGCGTGCAGGATCTCGGCCACCGGCAGCGAGTTGGTCACCACGGTCAGGCCGGGCACGTCCACCAGCTTGCGGGCCAACTCGGCGGTGGTGGTGCCGGCGGAGAGCGCGACCGCGGCGCCCGGCCGGACGAGTTGGGCCGCCCGATCCGCGATGGCTGCCTTCTCCGCCAGTTGGCGGACCGACTTGGCGTGAAAGCCCGGCTCGTCCGTCGAACTCGGCCCGGCTGCCGTGGCGCCGCCGTGCACCTTGGCCAGCAGGCCACGCTCGTGCAGGGCATCCAGGTCACGACGGATGGTCATGTCGGAGACCCCGAACTCGCCCGCCAACTCACTCACCCGGACACCGCCGGTGGACCGGACCCGTTCCAGGATGGCCGCCTGCCGCTGCTGAGCCAGCATTCGCCGTGCCTCCCGGAGGTCCCCGTACTCTCACGCGGTCAAACGTGTTCCAACAAAGACGAACACTAGCGCGTATTGAGCGGTGGCCGGACAGCGGCTACGGAAACACCTCAGGAAGAAGCGATCTTCAGCTCCACCCAACCCGTCTCGGTGAGCTGATCCAGCACTGCCTGAACCGCGTCCGCGACGCTGAGGTCAGTGGTGTCCACCACCAGGTCGGCGTCGGTCGGCTCCTCGTACGGGTCGTCGATGCCGGTCATCCCGGTGAGCAGGCCGGCCCGCGCTCGCGCGTACAGACCCTTGCGGTCCCGGCGCTCACACACCTCAAGCGGGGTGGCGACATGCACAAGCACGAAACCCGCCCCGGCGGCCAGAGCCATCTCCCGGGCGGTGGCACGGGCCGCCGCGTACGGGGCGATCGGGCAGCAGATGCCCACCCCCCGGTGCCGGGCGATCTCGGCGGCCACCCACCCGATCCGCCGGACGTTCATGTCCCGGTCGGCCTTGCTGAAGCCCAGCCCGGCGGTGAGCTCCCGACGCACCACGTCCCCGTCCAGCAGGGTCACCGTGCGGTCGCCGCTCTCCCGCAACGCGTCCGCCAGCCCGCGAGCGATCGTCGACTTGCCGGAGCCGGAGAGGCCGGTCAGGAAGACCACCAGCCCCCGGTGCCGGCGCGGTGGCCGGGCCCGGGCCAGCTCCCTCGCCACAGCCGGCGGGGTGTGCCACTCCGGCAGGGGGAAGCCCCGATCCAGCAGGTCGTCGATCTCCTGCTGGGTCAGCGCGAGCCGACGGTTGCGCGGTGGGATGTCCTCCCGCCAGCGCCACTGCCCGTCCCGGTTGTCGTAGGCGAGCTCGCGCGGCACCAGCACCCGCAACCCGGCGCCGGAGAGCATCTCCCCGGTGGAGAGCAGGTGGGTCACCCCGTACGCGGCGGAGACCCGGGCGCGCAGCAGAGCGTCGCTGATCTCCTCCCGTCGATGTGACAGCGGCACCGCGATCACGGTGGCGGGCGGCATCCGGTCCCGGGCGGCGAAGATGGTGCGCACCAGCGCCTCTGGTGGAAGCCCACCGACGCCACCCTCACCGACCGGGATCATCACGAGCAGGTGCGCGGCCAGGGTGCGGGCGGCGTGGGCGATCTGAGCGAGCTGTGGACGGTGCAGCGGCCGGTCGGCGATCACACCGAGCACCCGGCCCGGGGGCAGCAGCGCGCGGACCTCCTCCGGGCTGCGGCGCAGTCGCTGGAACGGGCCGTGGCCGCCGTCGCCCAGCCGCCGGACCTGGCCGCCGACCCCGGCCACGCCCTCGCGTACCGGCCAGACGTCGGTCACGTCCAGGGCCGCCGCCGGCGCGCCCTCGCCGTCGGTCAGGACCAGCGCCCGGCGGGCCGGGTCGCGTGGATCGAAGCCCTGGGCCAGCGCGGCCGGCACCTGGAGGGTCACCGCGACCTGCCAGGGAGTGCCGTCGGCCAGCCGGCCGCGCCGGCTCACCGACACCAGGTCGGCGCGGGTCATGAAACCGGTCAGGGGGGCGTACGCACCGGTCAGCAGCAGCTCCAGATCAGCGAGCTCACCGGGACGCGGCGTGTACGCCGGTGCGTCCCGCAGCACCTCGTCGGGCAGCACCCAGCCGTTGCTCATCCACACCCCCCACTCGCTGACCGGCACACAGTTTCGCAGCCGACCGCCGATCGGTCGAGGCCGCCACTCCACGACCCGGTCGGGCAGATCGGCACCGCATCCGCCGACCGTCGCCGACCGCATCCGGCTCCACCGGCCAACCGGTCGTCGTGACGGACGTGCTCGATGTCCAGGTGACGCGGACGCGACTCCCCGCCGGCCGGGAGGTGAATGGTGTCACCCCGGATGGGCGTTTCCCGAGGCGGGGTCGCGCCGGACACGCCACCGGCGACGACAGGTCCCACCACCTCCGGCGCGGACCTTAGGGGTGCGTCGGGGCAAGGATCAGGGGAGCGCCGGGGGCGCGCCGGTGTCCGGGGTGGGCGTCGACTCCCTACGCTGGCAGCGTGACACTGATCGCGACCCAGTCGCTCACCAAGACGTACGGAGGTCGGGTCACCGCGCTCGCCGACCTCACCGTCGCCGTCGAGCCCGGGATCATCGGCCTGGTGGGCGCGAACGGCGCCGGAAAATCCACGTTGATCAAGATCCTGCTCGGCCTCATCGCCCCGACCAGCGGTCAGGTCTCGGTGCTCGGCATCGACCCGTCCGCCAACCCGGCGGCGGTCCGTGCCCGCGTCGGCTACATGCCCGAGCACGACTGCCTCCCGCCCGACCTGTCCGCCGCCGAGCTGGTCACCCACCTCGGCCGGATGAGCGGCCTGCCCCGCACGGCCGCCCGCGAGCGGGCCTCCGAGGCGCTGCGGCACGTCGGGCTCTACGAGGAGCGTTACCGCCCGGTGGGCGGCTACTCCACAGGCATGAAGCAGCGCGTCAAGCTGGCCCAGGCGTTGGTGCACGACCCCGATCTGCTGCTGCTCGACGAGCCGACGAACGGCCTGGACCCGGCCGGCCGGGACGCCATGCTGGCGCTGGTGCACCGGATCGGCACCGAGTTCGGCATCTCCGTGCTGGTCTGCTCGCACCTGCTCGGCGAGGTGGAGCGGATCTGCGACACGCTCATCGCCATCGACGGCGGCAAACTGCTGCGCGCCGACCACATCTCCGCGATGACCTCGGCCACCGACGTGCTCGCCGTCGAGGTCAGCGAGGGCACCGAGGAGCTCGCCGCCCGGCTCGCCGAGCTCAAGCTGCCGGTGGCGCGGGACGGGCGACTGCTCCTGGTGCCACTCACCGACGACGGCACCTACGACCTGATCCTCGGCGCGGTCGCCGAACTGGACCTGCCACTGCACCGACTGGACCAGCGCCGGCACCGGGTGGCCGAACTCTTCGCCACGAGGGAGCTCACCCATGCCTGAACCGTCAGCAACCGCCGTGCGTCAGGCGCCGACCGGCGTCATCCACGACATCGGCTACCAGCGTTACGAGGGCCCGAGGCTGGGCCGCCGCCACGTCTTCGGCGCCCTCTACCTGCACGGGCTGCGTACCGTGTTCGGTTTCGGGCGCAGCGCCAAGGCCAAGATCTTCCCGTGGCTGGTGGTCGGCATCGTCAGCCTGGTCGCGGTGGCCCTGGCCGCGATCCGCAGCCAGATCGGCGAGCCGGTCGCCACGTACGCCCAGTTCGCCGACGCGATGAGCTGGCTGGTCATCTTCTTCGTCGCGGTGGCCGCGCCCGAGTTGGTCTCCCGGGACCTGCGCAGCGGCGTCCTGCCACTGTATTTCTCCCGACCGCTGCCGCGCAGCGACTACGCGCTGGCCAAGCTGCTGGCGCTGGTCACCGCCCTCTGGCTGCTGCTCGGTGGGCCGCAGTTGCTGATGTTCCTGGGTGCCGCGTTCACCACCAAGCAGGGCATGCGCGGGGTCTGGAACGAGCTGCTCGACCTGCTGCCCGGCCTGCTCTACGCCGGGCTGTGGGCGGTGGTCTTCGCCTCCATCGGGCTGCTTGTCGCCTCGCTGACCGGCAAACGCGCCTTCGCCGCCGGTGGGGTGGTCGCGGTCTTCCTGATGACCACCCCGATCGTGGGGGTGCTCAGCATCCTGCCGTCGCGCACCGCCAACGAGCTTGCCGGGCTCGCCTCGCCCTCCACGCTGGTGCAGGGGGTGGGCATCTGGTCGCTTGGTGACCTGCTGGTCGAGGGCGATCCGGGCGAGATGATGATCGGCGGGTTCGGCCCGGTCTACGCCCTGGCCGCGGCGCTGCTGGTCGCCGGCGCGACCGCCCTCCTGCTGGTCCGCTACCGGAAGGTCGCCTCCTGATGAGCACGCTGAGTCTGACCGGTGTGTCCCGGTGGTACGGCAACGTGGTGGCGGTGAACGACATCAGCATGGCCCTGGGGCCGGGCGTGACGGGGCTGCTCGGCCCGAACGGCGCCGGCAAGACCACCCTGCTGCACATGATGGCCGGGTTCCTCGCCCCGTCGCGTGGCGCGGTCACCCTCGACGACCAGCCGACCTGGCGCAACCCGGACGTCTACCGCCGGTTGGGGCTGGTCAGCGAACGGGAGGCGGTGCAGGGCTTCCTCACCGCGTACGAGTTCGTGCTGGCCAGCGCGAAGCTGCACAAGCTGCCCGATCCGGCGGCGGCCGCCCGACGGGCGATCGACCTGGTGGAGCTGGAGTCGGCGCAGAGCCGCCGGATCGGCACGTACTCCAAGGGCATGCGCCAGCGGGCCCGGGTGGCCGCCGCGTTGGTGCACGACCCGCAGGTGCTGCTGCTCGACGAGCCGTTCAACGGGATGGACCCGCGCCAGCGGCTGCACATGATGCAGTTGCTGCACACGCTCGGCGACGCCGGCCGGACGATCCTGTTCAGCTCGCACATCCTGGAGGAGGTCGAGCAGGTCTCCGGGACGGTGCAGGTGATGGTGGCCGGGCGGTTGGCGGCCTCCGGCGACTTCCGGACCATCCGCCGGTTGATGACCAATCGCCCGCACGTGTTCGCCGTGCGTTCCACGAACGACCGGGCGCTGGCCGTCGCGCTGATCGCCGAGCCGTCCGTCAGTGGTGTCGAGTTGGACCCCACCGGCCTGACCGTGCGGGCCGGTGACTACGGCGCCTTCACCCGGGCGCTACCCCGGATCGCGCTCAAGCAAGGCATCCGGGTGCGCCAGCTGGTGCCGTCCGACGAGTCTCTGGAGAGCGTCTTCTCCTACCTGGTGGAGGCCTGACATGTCGACAATTACCTGGATCACCGCGCGCGGGCTGTTCGGCAGGCGTCGGTTCCTGCTGCTGCTTCCGCTGCCGTTGGTGCTGCTCGGGCTGGCCGTGCTCTGCCGGTCGCTGGGGGTGGACCCGGGCGAGTGGGGGCCGCCGGTGCTTGTCGGCCTCGGGCTGGCCGTGGTGCTGCCGGTGGTTGCGCTGATCATCGGCACGGGTGTGTTGGGGGCCGAGATCGACGACGGCACTGTCGTGCACATCCTGACCAAGCCGCTGCCGCGCTGGCAGATCGTGCTGCCGAAGCTCGCTGTCGCCGCCGGGGTCACCGCGGCCACCGTCGCGGTGCCGCTCTACGTCGCGGGCGTGCTCGCCGATTCGGTACGCCTCGGACTGGCGTTGGCGGTCGCGGGGACGCTCGGCGCGCTGGCGTACTCGGCGTTGTTCCTCGCGCTCAGCCTGGTCACCAGGCGGCCGGTGCTGCTCGGCCTGGTCTACGTGCTGATCTGGGAGGGGCTGCTGGGCAACTTCGTCAGCGGCACCAAGGTGCTCTCCATCCAGCAGTACGTGATCGCCCTCACCGACCGGATCGCCCCCACCGGGCTGTTGGAGACCACCGTGTCGGTGCCGGTGGCCTCGGTGATGACCGCGCTTGTCAGCGTCGGCTTCACCGTGCTGGCCATCGACCGTCTGCGCTCGTTCAGCGTGGCCGGCGAGACGAGCTGAGAGCGGTGCGAAACGGTGCTCCGGCCAGCCACCCCTCGGCGGTAGGGCTGGCCGGATGGACCGGTCGGACCCTCCCGGGCCAGGCTGTTGGGCGTGAGCGTCGAAGCGGAGCGGACGTCGTTGGCTGAGCCGTACTCCCGGAGCAGCCGGCCGTGGCTGACCAGCCTGGCTGTTGCCGGGCTGGCCTGCGCCACGGTCGCCACGGCTGCCCAGGGCAGCGGCCAGTTCCACTGGTGGGCCGTGTTCATCCTGATCCCGGCCGCGTTGATCGCGGCCAGCGGCGGCCCGTTGCTGGCTCGGGGCGGCGGCCGGGCCTTCGCCGGGTACATGCTCGCCTGCGTCGGCACCCTGGTGTTCGCGGCGGGCGCGCTGCTGATGTTCGGCGTCATGGGGCGGGGGTGGCCGTTGCTCGTGGTGCTGCCCTGCCTGGCGGTCGCCGGCACCTACGGTTGGCGGGCGGCCCACCCGCTGGCCCGCGGCCTGCACCGGGCGGTTGCCCTGCTCGCGCTTACCGGCGCGTTGCTCGGGCTGACCCTGCAACTGATCCGGGTGGACCTGATCCATCTGAAGACCGGCTGGTGGGGCGCGTTCCTGATGCTGGCCGGGGCGATCGTGCTGGGCAACGCGGGCGAGCTGACCCGGCACCGGATGCCGTACCGCCTCCAGGCGATCACCCTGCTTGTCGGTCCCGCCGTGGTGGCGTTCCTGCTCGGGCTGCGCTTCCTGCGCGGCTGGTGACGGGCCGTCCGCCGCCGCCGAAGGGGGGTGGCGGCGGCGGACGCCTGTCAGAAGGCGCAGGCGATGACGAGTTCCGGGGTGCGGTCGGGGAGCAGGTCGAGCTTGCCGATCCGGCCGGCCGCCCGCAGGTCGTCGGCGACCAGGCTGAGCTGCTCCAGCAGGGCCGCCGGGCCGAGCGCCTCGGCCAGCGGCACCTCCGCCCTCATCGACAGCTTCCGCTCCGACTTGGCCCGCCGCACCTGGCTCAACGCGTCGCCGGCGAGCCGCAGCAGCGCCGGGTCACCCGACTCCTCGATCGACCGGGCCACCTCGTAGGTGGTGGGCCATGGCGCGCGGTGCACCGAACCGTACCGCCACCACGACCAGACCTCCTCGGTCACGTAGGGCAGCACCGGGGCGAACAGCCGTAGCTGCACCGAGAGCGCCGCGGCCAGCGCCGCCCGCGCCGAATCGGCGGCCGCGCCGGTGCCGTACGCCCGCTCCTTGACCAACTCGATGTAGTCGTCGCAGAACCGCCAGAAGAACGCCTCGGCCGCCTGCAACGCGGCCGTGTGGTCGTATCCGTCGAGGGCGGTGCTCGCGGCGGTGACCACGGTGGTCAGCTCGGCGAGCATGGCCCGGTCCAGTGGGGTGGTCACGGGGGCGCGCAGCGCGTCGGCCGCGCCCAGCCCCAGCGCGAACTTGGACGCGTTCAGCAGTTTGGTGGCCAGCCGGCGGCCGATCTTGATCTGTGCCGGGTCGAAGGCCAGGTCCATGCCGGGCTTGCCGCTGGCCGCCCAGTAACGCACCGCGTCCGAGCCGTGCTGCTCCAACAGGGCCAGTGGGGTGACCACGTTGCCCTTGGACTTCGCCATCTTCTTGCGGTCCGGGTCGAGGATCCAGCCCGACAGCACGGTGTCCCGCCAGGGCAGCACCCCGTGCTCGAAGTGCGAACGGACCACGCTGTCGAAGAGCCAGGTCCGGATGATCTCCTGCCCCTGCGGGCGGAGGTCCATCGGGAAGACCTGCGCGAACAGCTCCGGGTCGGTCTCCCAACCACCGACGATCTGCGGGGTCAGCGACGAGGTGGCCCAGGTGTCCAGCACGTCCGGGTCACCGATGAAGCCGCCCGGGTGGCCGCGCTGCGACTCGTCGTACCCGGGTGCCGGGTCACTCGACGGGTCGACTGGCAGCGCGGACTCGTCAGCCGTGAGAGGGTGGGACCAGTCCGGCTCGCCAGTGTCGTCGAGCCGGTACCACACCGGCACCGGCACCCCGAAGAAGCGCTGCCGGCTGACCAGCCAGTCTCCGGTCAGGCCGCCCACCCAGTTGTCGTAGCGGTGCTTCATGTGCGCCGGCACCCAGCGCAGCTCCTCGCCCCGGGCCAGCAGGGTGGCCCGCAGGTCGGCGTCCCGGCCGCCGTTGCGCAGATACCACTGTCGAGTCGAGACGATCTCCAGTGGGCGGTCGCCGCGCTCGTAGAACTTGACCGGATGGGTGATCGGGCGTGGCTCGCCGATCAGGTCACCCGAGTCGGTGAGCATCCCGACGATCTCCCGGCGGGCGCCGTTGACGGTCTGCCCGGCAAGCGTCGCGTACGGCTGTGCCGGCACCCCGGCCGGCGGCTCGGGAAGCAGCCGGCCGTCGCGGCCGATGACCACCCGGGTGTCGAGGCCGAGATCCCGCCACCACGTCACGTCGCTCAGGTCGCCGAAGGTGCAGACCATCGCGATCCCGGTGCCCTTGCCCGGTTCGGCGAGCGGGTGGGCGTGCACCGGCACCTCGACGTCGAACAGCGGGCTGCGCACTGTCGCGCCCACCAGGTCGGCGTACCGCTCGTCGTCGGGGTGACAGACCAACGCCACGCAGGCGGGCAACAGCTCCGGTCGGGTGGTGTCGATCTGCACCTCGCGCCCGCCCGGCCCGGTGAACCGCAGCCGGTGGTAGGCGCCGGGGCGCTCCCGGTCCTCCAACTCCGCCTGGGCGACGGCGGTGGCGAAGCCGACGTCCCAGAGCGTCGGCGCCTCCGACTGGTACGCCTCACCGCGCAGCAGGTTGCGCACGAACGCCCGCTGACTTGTGGTCCGGGCGACGCGGCCGATCGTCGTGTAGGTCAACGACCAGTCCACCGAGAGCCCCAGCCGCCGCCACAGCGACTCGAAGGCCTGCTCGTCGGCGGCCGTCAGCCGTTCGCACAGCTCGATGAAGTTGCGCCGGGAGAGCGGGGTGGGGTCGCGGCGGGCCGCGTCGTCGACCGGAGTCGCCGGTGGCCGCCACACCGGGTCGTACGCCAACGCCGGATCGCAGCGCACCCCGTAGACGTTCTGCACGCGACGTTCGGTGGGTAGGCCGTTGTCGTCCCAGCCCATCGGGTAGAAGACCGCCTTGCCGCGCATCCGCTGGTATCGCGCGACGATGTCGGTGTGCGTGTACGAGAACACGTGCCCCATGTGCAACTCGCCCGATACGGTCGGCGGCGGGGTGTCGATGGCGTACACGTCCTTGCGCTCCTTTTTCGAGCGGTCGAACGCGTACGTGCCCTCCTCCTGCCACCGGCGTGCCCAGCTCTCCTCGAGCCCGTCCAGGGTCGGACGCTCGGGGACGCCGGCACGGGCCGTCCTTGCCGTATCGGTCATCCTGTGATCGTAGGCACCGCCGGAGGGTCGGGCCACGCAGTTGTCGGAACGCTGGTTCAGATGAGCGAGTCGCGCCACTGCCGGTGCAGGGCCGCGTACCGGCCGCCGGCCTCGGCCAGCACAGCGGGTGGGCCGTCCTCGACGATCCTCCCGTCGTCGAGGACGAGCACCCGGTCCGCGGTCTCCACTGTGGAGAGTCGGTGTGCGATCACCAGGGCGGTGCGGTCGCGCAGGATGGTCCCGAGCGCCCGCTGCACCAGCCGTTCGGTCGGCACGTCCAGTGACGACGTCGCCTCGTCCAGGATCAGCACTGTCGGGTCGGCCAGGAAGGCCCGGGCGAACGCGACGAGCTGGCGCTGCCCGGCGGAGAGCCGGCCGCCGCGGCGGTGCACCTGGGTGGCGTACCCCTCGGGCAGTGCGGCGATGAAGTCGTGCGCGCCGATCGCCCGCGCGGCGGCCTGGACCGTCTCGTCGTCCGCGCCCGGGCGACCGAACCGGATGTTCTCCGCGACGGTCCCACTGAACAGGTGGTTCTCCTGCGTCACCAACACCACGGCACGGCGCAGGTCGGTGTCGCTCACCTCGCGCAGGTCGACCCCGTCCAGGCGGACGCTGCCGGTGTCCGGGTCGTGGAAACGGGCGACCAGTTTGGCGATCGTCGACTTGCCCGCGCCGGTCGGCCCGATCAGCGCCACCGTCTGGCCGGCCGACACGGTCAGCTCCAACCCGCCGAGGATCGGGGTGCCGGCCCGGTAACCGAACGAGACCGCCCGGAAGGTCACCTCGCCGCGACCGGGCCCGGTCGGCAGCGGGGTGGGGCGGGCCGGCTCGGCGACGGCCGGCCGTTCGTCGAGCACCCCGGCCAGCTTCTCCAGCGCCGCGGTGGCCGACTGGAGGGAGTTGTAGAACTGGCTCAGTTCCTGCATCGGCTCGAAGAAGCGACGCAGGTAGAGCAGGAACGCGGCGAGCACGCCGACCTCGGTCCGGCCGTCGAGCACCCGCCACCCGCCGTAGCAGAGCACCGCCGCCACAGTGACGTTGCCGATCAGCTTGATCGCCGGCGAGTACGTGGCGATCAGTCGGAACGTGTGCAGGCTGGTCCGTCGGTAGTCGTCGCCGAGCGCCACGAAGATCCGTTGGTTGCGCGGCTCCCGGCGGAACGCCTGCACCGCCCGGATGCCCCGCATCGACTCGACGAAGTGCACGATGACAAGCGCGACCGCGTCCCGGGTCCGCCGGTAGGCGCTTGCCGACGACCGGGCGAACCAGCGGGAGAGCCAGAACAGGAACGGGAAGGCGAGCAGCGTCACGGCGGCAAGCGGCAGGTCCAGCCAGAGCAGGATGGCCGCCACCGACAGCATCGACAACCCCGCCATCACCAGGTTGTCGATCCCACCGTCGACCAGTTCGGCGATCGAGTCCAGGTCACTGGTGAGCCGGGAGACCATTCGGCCCGAGGTGTACCGCTCGTGGAAGCCGACGGACAGTCGCAGGAAGTGCCCGAACACCCGCTGCCGCAGGTCGAGCAGGACGGCCTGGCCGATCCGGGCGGAGAGGGTGAGGAACCCGCGCCGGGCCGCGTACTCGGTGAGCGAGGCGACCACGAACGCCCCGGCGACGGCGACCAGCGGGCCGGCGTTCCCGGCGCGCAGCGGCGCGATGGCCCGGTCGATGCCGATCATGACCAGGTACGGGCCGGACATCGCTGCGGCGTTCTGGGTCAGCAACAGACCGACCGCGGCGGCGAGTCGTCCCCGGTGTGGTCGGAGCTGGTCGGCGAGCAGGGCCCGGCTGAGCCGGCGCAGCCGGGCCACCGCCTCGGGTGCGGTGTCCTCGGCTCGGCTCCGGTCCGCCTCCGGGTCCGTGGCGGTCCCGCGCCAGCGGGTCAGCTCCGGCTCCTCCTCGGGCGGTGGTTCGGCAGGCTTCGGCACTGTCACGAGCGCACCAGCCCCCACCCGTCGGAGGGGAACGGGCTCGGGCCGGCGGCTTCCGCCGGCGGTGGGTGCCCGGTGGGTGGTTCGGCGGCCAGCAGCGCCCGGTACGCCGGAA
This sequence comes from Micromonospora sp. NPDC023888, assembly GCF_040639415.1. Taxonomy (NCBI): domain Bacteria; kingdom Bacillati; phylum Actinomycetota; class Actinomycetes; order Micromonosporales; family Micromonosporaceae; genus Micromonospora; species Micromonospora sp. NPDC023888. The sequence goes on from NZ_JBEZZW010000040.1 coordinate 15,252, forward strand.
CTGTGGACAGCAGGTCGGAGTGCCGCCCCACCGCGGTGATCCGCCCGTCTTCGAGCAGGGCGACCCGGTCGGCCAGGGCGATCGTCGACGGCCGGTGCACCACGAGCAGAGCGGTGCTCTTGCGCAGGACCTGTCGCAGTGCCGCCTCGACAAGCGCCTCGGTGTGCACGTCGAGAGCGGACAGCGGGTCGTCGAGCACCAGCACCGCCGGTCGGCCGAGCACGGCCCGCGCCAACGCGAGCCGCTGACGCTGCCCGCCGGAGAGAGAAAGCCCCTGCTCACCGACCCGGGTGGACAACCCCCACGGCAGCTCGTACGCGAAGTCGGCCTGGGCCAGCGCGAGGGCTGCGCGGACGTCGTCGTCGCCGGCGTCCGGGTGGCCCAGAGTGAGGTTCTCCCGCACCGACATGGAAAAGAGCGTGGGCTCCTCGAACGCCACCCCGACCAGTCGGCGCAGCGAGGCCAGCCGTAGTTCGCGCAGGTCGTGCCCGTCGAGGGTGATCCGACCGGCGGTCACCTCGTGCAGCCGGGGCACCAGCGAGAGCAGCGTGCTCTTGCCGGAGCCGGTGGCGCCGACCAGGGCGAGCGTCTCGCCCGGCTCGATGACCAGGTCGATCTCGCGCAGCACCGGTGCGGTGGCCCCCGGGTAGCTGAACGAGACCCGCTCGATGCGGAGCTGGCCGTGCACCGCGTCGCGGGGCAGCGCGAGCGCGCCGGGGGAGTCCACGATCTGGGGTGGAGTGTCCAGCACCTCCTGGAGCCGGTCGGCGGCGGTGGCGGCCTCCTGACCGTTGGCGATGATCCAACCCAGTGACTGCACCGGCCAGATGAGCATCAACTGGAGGCTGACGAACGCGACAAGCTCGCCGATGGTGAGCGCGCCCTTCGCGGCCGCGGCCGCACCGGCCACCAGCACCACCCCCAGGGTCACGTTGGGCACCAGGTCGAGCAACGCGGAGGTGGTGGCCAGCAGCCGCGCCTTGCCGACGCCCGTGTCGTGCAGCCGCCGGGCCCCGACGCCGAAGCGGGCGGCCAGTTCCGGCCCCCGGCCGTACGCCTTCATGGTGCGCAGGCCCTGCGCGGTCTCCTCGACCACTGTCGCCACGTCGCCCTGCTGGTCCTGCATCCGCCGGGACGCGGCATGGTAGTGCCGCCCGAACCGGCGGCTGATCAGCAGCAGCGGCACCGAGCTGGCCGCGACCAGCGCGCCGAGCATCGGATGCAGGTTGACCAGCAGCACGACCACGACCAGGTAGGTGGTCACGTTGAGCACCAGGAAGAACACGCCGAAGGAGAGGAACCGGCGGATCACCGACAGGTCGCTGGTGATCCGGGAGAGGAGCTGGCCGGACTGCCAGCGGTCGTGGAAGCTCGTCGGCAACAGTTGCAGGTGGGCGTAGACGTCGGCGCGCAGCGCCGCCTCCATGCCCACCGCCGAGGAGGACTGCACCCACCGGCGGATGAAGATGAGCACCGCCTCGACCACGCCGAGCAGCAGCGCCAGGCCGCCGAGTTGGAACAGCCCGGCCGGTTCGTGCCGGGCCACCGGGCCGTCCACCACCCGCTGCACGACAAGCGGTACGGCGATTCCGGCCGCCGTGCCCGCGAGGCCCGCGACGAGCAGCCAGGCGAACTCGGCAGCGTACGGGCGAAGGTAGGGGCGCAGCCGCCAGAGGTTGTGCAACGGGTGCCGGGGCGCGGCAGCCCGGGTGGCCGGGTTGCCGTCGCTTTCCACAGGCATACCAGACGGTAACGTCAATGGCAGGCGGCGCCGGTGTCAGCTTGCTGTCAGGCGTCGCTCATGACCGAGAAGCCACTTCTTCACGTCCAGCCCCCAGCGGTAGCCACCGAGCGTGCCGTCGGTGCGCAGCACCCGGTGGCAGGGCACGAACAGCGCCGCCGCGTTGCGGGCGCAGGCTGCCGCGGCGGCCCGCACCGCCGGTGGTCGACCGGCCAGCGCGGCGTACCCGGTGTAGGTGACCGGGGTGCCGGGCGGCACCTCGCGCAGCACCTGCCAGGCGTGCGCCATGAACTCCCCGCCGGTGCGCTGACGGACCGGCACCGCGTCGATGGCGTCGAGGTCACCGTCCAGGTAGGAGTGGACCGCCGCGGTGACCGGGCCGAGGTCGGCCCGTTGGCGCACCGGCGCCCGCAGGGTCGGGTGGATCAGGGGCAGCAGCGCCGCCGGGTCCGGGGTGAAGCCGGCCGCCCGTACGTCGCCGTCCGGGCCGGCGAGGATGCTCAACGGGCCGGCTGGCGTGCTGAGGACGGTGCTGTCGATGCTCATGCCGCTCTCCAGAGTCTCATCGTTGCGTAGGACCGCCAGGGACGCCAACGGTCGGCGTACCCGTCGAGGGTTGTCGGTTTGTCGGGCAGGCCGAGGGCAGCGGCGCCGCGCCGGACCGCGAGGTCGGTGCTGAGCAGGACGTCCGGGTCGCCGAAGGCGCGCATGGCCAGGTAGTTGGCGGTCCACGGGCCGATGCCGGGCAGCGCGAGCAGCCCTCGGACGGCCGCCTCCCGATCCACCCCCGGCGCGAGGTCGACGGACCCGTCCACGACGGCCCGAGCCAGCCCGCGCACGGTCTCCCGCCGCCCCACCGGCATCCCAAACCCCGAGTCCGGCAGCGACAGCACCTCGTCCGCGCTCAAAAACCCCCGCAGCCCGCCCGCCCCACCCCGTTGATCATGAGGTTGGCCTGGAGTTTGATCTCCATTGGCCTCGTCAACCTCATGATCAACGGGGTCGTGGGCGGCCAGGAGGCGGGTCAGGGTTTTTTGGGCGGCGGCCACCGAGACCTGTTGGCCGATGACGGCGCGCACGGCCATCTCGAAACCGTCGACCGCGCGGGGGACCCGGATGCCGGGTTCGGCCGCGACAGCGGGGGCGAGCGCCGGGTCAGCGGCGAGCGTGGCGTCGATGGCGGCCGGGTCCGCGTCCAGGTCGAGCAGCCGGCGGCACCGGGCCACCGCGGGTGCCAGGTCGCGCAGGTCGGTCAGGCGCAGCGTCGCCGCCACGTGCCCGGCGGCCGGGGTCAGCGCCACCTCGCCGGTGCCGTGGGGCAACCGCAGACCCCTGCGGTACGTCCCATCGCGGACCTCGTCCACGCCGGGCAACGCCCGCGTCGCGAAGAAGTCGAGGAGCGCCTTGGCGTGCAGCGGCGGACGGTACGCCAGCTTCAGCGCGAGGGTCCCCGCACCGGCCGGAGTCCGCTGACCTCCGCGCGCCGTCCGCAGGTCGGACGGTGCGCTCGCGTACACCTCGCGGAGCGTGTCGTTGAACTGCCGGACGCTGCCGAAGCCGGCGGCGAACGCGATCTCGGCCATCCCGAGGTCGGTGGTCTCGATCAGGATCCGGGCGGTCTGCGCCCGCTGGGCACGGGCCAGCGCGAGCGGTCCGGCACCCATCTCGGCGCTCAGCATCCGGTGCAGATGCCGCTCGGTGTAGCCCAGACGGGAGGCCAACCCGGGTACGCCGTCCCGGTCGACCACCCCGTCGGCGATCAGCCGCATCGCCCGGCCGACCACGTCCGCGCGGACGTCCCACAGGGGTGAGCCCGGCGCGGCGTCCGGCCGGCAGCGGCGGCAGGCGCGCAGCCCGACACCCTGCGCGGCGGCGGCGGACGGGAAGAACCGGACGTTCTGCCGCTTGGGGGTGATCGCCGGGCAGGACGGCCGGCAGTAGATGCCCGTGGACGTCACGCCTGTGTAGAACCAGCCGTCGAAGCGCTGGTCACGACTGTCCACGGCCCGGTAACACCGATCGAAGTCCAGCTCCATGTCACAGATGATGCCCCGCTCGACCCGCCGTCGGCTGGCGGGAATCGGACCTTGGTGTGCCGGTGAGCAGGGGCCCCGTCAACGAGGGCGGCGGCGTCGTCGATGCGGTTGACCGGACCCGGAGCGGGTGGGCTGGGCGGCGCGGTGCGGCTGGCCCGATCGGGTCGGCTGCACGGCGCGGACCTGCTGACCGGTGAGCAGGGCCGACCGGAACACACCGTCCGGGTCGTACCGCTTCCACAGCCGCCGCACCCGGACCCCGGTCTCGCCCGGGTAGATCCGGGCGAACGCGGCCGGGTCGGGTCGGCTCTCGAAGTTGACGTACGCGCCGTCGGCCCGCGCCCCGACGGCCCGCCAGGCGGTGTCCAACGCCGCCCCACCCTGCGGTGGAAAGACCGAGGCGATGACGAGCGTGTCCTGGTGGCGATGGGCGTACGCGGTCGCGTCGGGCGTCACGTCGTTGACCGCGCCGCCCAGCGAGCGGAGCTGGACCACGGCCCGCCCCGGCCCGGTCACCGCCCGCTGCACGGCCCGCGCGCCAGCGTCGTCCAGGCCGGTGAACAGCCCGTTCGTGGTCGTGCCGCGCTGCTGCCCGACGTTGGGGTTCAGATGCGCGGTCGGCACGAGGGTCGGGTAGGGCAGCAGGTCCGTGCGGTGTTCGAGCACCTTGCCGATGGCCAGCAGCGGCTCCACCACGGGCCGGGCCCGGCGCAGGCTCTCGGCTGCCACCACGGCGGTGATGGACATCAGGGCCGAGCGGCCCTGCGCGTACACCACGGCCGCCGCGGACAACTCCCGTGGGGCCTGCGCGAGGTAGGCCGTCCACTCCCGGATGGTGCGCCCGTCCGGATGGGCCTCGACGACCAGTTGCGTCACGCCGACGTTGCGCTGCTCGACCGCCTCGATCTCGAAGGCGACCACGATCCCGGCACCAGCTCCGGCACCCCGGACCAGCCAGAACAGGTCCGGCTCGTGTGTGGCGTCCGCGCGGACAAGCGTCCCGTCGGCGAGCACCACCTCCACCGCGCGGACGCGGTCGAGGGTGAGGCCGTGGGCGCGGACCAGCCAGCCCACACCGCCGCCGGTGGTCAGGCCGCCGACGCCGACACCGCCGTAGTCACCCGAGCTGATCACCAGGCCGTACGGTGCCAACGCCTTCGCGACGTTCGCCCAGCGGGCGCCAGCCTCGACCCGGACCAGCCCGGCCCGCTCGTCGAGCACCTGCACCCGGTTGAGCATGGACAGGTCGATGACCACGCCGCCGTTGTTGGAGGAGACCCCGGAGAAGCCGTGCCCGCCGCTGCGGACGGCGATCGGCAGCCGCTGCTCCCGCGCGTAGCGCAGCGCGTCGACCACCTGCGCGGTGGTCTTCGGCAGCAGGACGGCGGCCGGCGACGCCGTGGTGGTGTACGTGGAGCGCAACTGCGCGTACCGGCGGTCGCCGGGTATGACGATCTGCCCGGTGAGCGAGGCGGGCACCCGGGGCATGGTGGTGCTCATCGTCGCCCCCGCAGCTCGCACGTCGGGTGTCCGGGATCGCTCATGGCCCAAGGATGGGCGGGCTCACCGGCCTCGGCAAACCCGCTGGGCCGGTGCCCGCCCTCCGCGGGGGCGCGCGACGCTCGCCGGTGCGGGAAAGTGCCGCGTGGAGGTGACAGGTATCTCCGGTCGCCCCCCGCCGCACCGTCCTGGCGCTGCCGCCGTGGCGGGCCGGTCAGGTCGGGGCGAGGAGGCCGCCGACCTGACCGGTTCTGCTCAGCGCGCCACGGTCGGTGTGCTCACCGGCTGGCGGGCACGCCGGGTGCGTTCGGCGGCGACGGCTCACCAGGCGCACCGGGCGCGAACGGGTCACCGGGCACTCCCGGCGCACCGGGTACGAACGGGTCAGCGGGCGCTCCAGGCGCACCGGGCGCGGACGGGTCTCCGGGAACTCCAGGCGCACCGGGTTTGCCGGGCGGGCGGGGCGCGTCCGGTCGCCTGAACGGGTCCCGATTCGCGCCGCCGGGGCTCGGTACGGCCGTCGGCGTCACGGTCGGCGCGGACGGATCGGGCACGGGCGCGTCGGGCACGGCCGCCGGGCCCGCCGGGCTGGGGACGGCAGGTGGAGCCTCATCCGAGCCGGTCGAGGCGAGAGCGAGCGGGGTGGCGATCAGGATCGCCGCGAGGGTGCCGACCGCCCCCATGGTCACCGTGGTGCGGCGTCGGTTGCGCACCCGCCGTTCCGCTCGGTTCAACTGGTCATGCACGATCGGTGCCTCCTCGGCGAGGTCGGTGAGGGTGGAGCGGATGAGGTTCTCGAAGGGATCGGTCATCGCCGTACCTCCAGCATTTCGACCTCCGGCAGCAGCTCGCGCAGGCGCGTGACCGCCCGGTGGGTACGGCTGCGTACCGTGCCCACGGAACAGCCGAGCAGCTCGGCCACCCGGGCTTCGGGCAGATCCTCGTAGTAGCGCAGGACCACCACCGTCCGCTGTGCCGGTGGCAGGTGGCGCAGTGCGGCGCGCATCGCCAACCGGATGTCGGAGCCGCCGCTCGGATCGACGCCGACCGGTTCGTCCGCCGGGTTGAGCGGCGTTTCCCGCCACCGGCGCAGTCGCCGCCACCAGCTGATCTGCTCGCGGTACATCACCACGCGGAGGTATCCCTCAGGGTCGGCGTGCCGAATGGATCCCCACTTCGGGATGGTCCGTGCCAGTGCCGACTGGAACAGGTCCTCGGCGGCGTTGCGGTCCCCGGTCAGCAGGTACGCGACCCGCATCAGGGCCGGCGTCCGGCTGGCGACGAACTCGGTCAGCCGCGCCCGCTCGTCCTCGTCCACCCACCACCCCCATTTCGTTGTCACCCATACAGACGCCCCAGGTCATCGTCGCTATCCGCGATCCGACGGGGTTTTTCGGCCCGGAAGTGTCGGTCGTGACGGGTAACGTCCGGCCACCAACTCAAGAAGGGGTGCGGCGGATGACGAGCGTGGCGGGTTGGGCGGCGGCGTCGACACCTGGCACCTTCCCGCCGCTGCCCCGCGCGGTGGCGCAGTCCTTCTACCGCCGGATGCGGGCCGTCGCGCCCGCCGCCCGCGGCGCCATCGACCGGGACCGGGCGACCGACCCCGAGCAGAGCTTCGCCGACACCGCCTGCGGCCGGCTGGTCGGCTCCCTGGACGACGCGGGCCTGCGGGCACTCGGCATGTGGACGCACCACTGGTGCATGCGCTTCTACGACGACGACACCCGGGTCGGCCGGCGGTTGGTTCGCGAGATCGCCGCTCGGCCGGGGCTGGGCTGGACGGCCGACGAGGTGCGCTGGATGCTGCGTGAGTCGATCTCGGCCGGCCCGGCCGCCGCCGATCGGTTCACCCTGCCCGGGGCCGCCGCGGCCCAACTGCCACCGGCCGACCGGCCGTTCGACGAGCTGCCCGCGGGTCTCCGGCCCGAGGCCCGGGTGCCTCGCCAGCGCCACGGCGACTGACCGCGTCGGCCGGCCGGGGTTGGCGGTGTGCCGCCGGCCGGCTGCGGCAGGATGGACGCCGCACCTCCGACGGAAGGACGCCCGATGCCCGCCAGCGCGCCGACCATCCTCGCCACCAGCATGGGCTTCTTCCGGGGTGGCAGGGGTCCCGCCGACCTGCGCCCGAGCCCGGTCTTCGAGTTGGCGGCCGAGCTGGCCGAGGCCGGTCCGCAGCCGCGGGTCTGCTACCTCGGGCAGGCCGTCGGGGACCAGCCCACCGTGTTGAGCGCCGTCTACGGGGCGTTCGCCGGCACCCGGTTCCGGCTGTCGCACCTCGCCCTGTTCCCGATGCCGAACGTCGAGGACGTCCGCGCCCACCTGCTCGCCCAGGACGTGATCTGGGTCGACGGTGGCAGCGTGGCCAACCTGGTCGCCGTGTGGCGGGTGCACGGGCTCGACGAGATCCTGCGCGAGTGCTGGCAGGCCGGCGTGGTGCTGGCGGGGGTTTCCGCGGGCTCGATCTGCTGGCATGTGGGCGGTGCCACCGACAGCTTCGGCCCCCGACTGCGCGGCTTCACCGACGGCCTGGCCTGGCTGCCGTACGGCAACGGGGTGCACTACAACAGCGAGGGGCAGCGGCGCCCGCTCATGCACGAGCTGGTCGGCAACGGGACGCTGCCGACCAGCCACTGCACCGACGACGGGGTCGGCCTGGTCTACCGGGGCACCCGGCTGGTCGAGGCCATCGCGGACCGCGAGGGCGTCTCGGCGTACGAGGTCAGCCGGGGCGCGGACGGCAGCGTCCGGGAGGCGGTGATCGCCCCGCGCCTGCTCGGCTGAGCGCCGGCGCGGTTCACGCCTGCTCGCCGGATCGGCGGCGACGGAGCACCGCGTCGAAGACCTGCGCCAGTTCGGCGGCGTCCTCCCCGGCGTGGTGGGTGTGCGGCACGTCGTGCAGGCCCAGCTCGTGCTTGATCTTGCCCTTGCGGGTCTGGACCCACTCGCTGCCGGTCACCCCCATCCAGTAGCTGCGCAGATCGACGCCCGAGCCGGTGGCACCGAACGGGCTGTGGCCGACGAAGCGGACGAAGTACCAGTGCACGAACATGCCGTCCCAGACGGCGGGGGCGGCGAGGAAGACCGGGCGGCCGATCCGGCGCAGCCCGTTGACCCAGGCCGCCGCGGCCGACATCGCCTCCTGGGCGGTGGGCGCCTCCCGCAGCAGGCGGTCCCGGTCCAGGCCGGAGACGGCCAGTGCCGCCGGCACGAAGTCGTCGGAGATGGGGCGCAGTTCGGTGTAGAAGGACAGATCCGGGTGGCCGGCCACGGCCATCCCCAGCGAGATCATGCTGTACGGCCCGGGGATGGGCCCGTCCGCCTCCACATCGACGGCGATGTACAGCTCGGGCAACGTCGAGGTCATCCCACCTCCAGCAGCGAGAGATCGAACTCGGCACGGTAGCAACGCCTGCCGGGTCCCGTCGTGACATAAACCGCTCGCCGCGTAAGCTGGCTGGTCGTGAGTCTCTCCATCGGCATCGTCGGCCTGCCCAACGTCGGCAAGAGCACGCTTTTCAACGCGTTGACCAAGAACGACGTGCTGGCGGCGAACTACCCGTTCGCCACCATCGAGCCAAACGTCGGCGTGGTCGGGCTCCCTGACGAGCGGCTGGGCAAGCTGGCCGAGATCTTCTCCTCGCAGAAGGTGCTGCCGGCCCCGGTGTCGTTCGTCGACATCGCCGGCCTGGTCCGCGGCGCGTCGAAGGGGCAGGGCCGGGGCAACGCCTTCCTGGCCAACATCCGGGACGCCTCGGCGATCTGCCAGGTGGTCCGGGCCTTCTCCGACCCGAACGTGGTGCACGTCGACGGCAAGATCTCGCCGGCCGACGACATCGAGACGATCAACACCGAGCTGATCCTCGCCGACCTGCAGACCCTGGACAAGGCGCTGCCCCGGTTGGAGAAGGAAGCCAAGCTCCGCAAGGACCGGGCCGCCGCGGTCGCCGCCGCGAAGGCCGCCATCGAGGTGCTCGACGGCGGCACCACCCTCTACTCCGGGGCCGCCGCCGCCAAGATCGAGCTGGAGCACCTGCGCGAGCTGCACCTGCTCACCACCAAGCCCTTCCTGTACGTCTTCAACGTCGACGAGGCCGAGCTGGCGAACGAGGCGTTCCTCGACGAACTGCGGGCCCTGGTCGCCCCCGCCGAGGCCGTCTTCATGGACGCGAAGATCGAATCCGAGCTGGTGGACCTCCCCGAGGAGGAGGCCCGCGAGCTGCTGGAGTCGATCGGGCAGAACGAGCCCGGCCTCAACCAGCTCGTCCGGGTCGGCTTCCGCACGCTCGGCCTCCAGACGTACCTCACGGCCGGCCCCAAGGAAGCACGCGCCTGGACCGTCCCGGTCGGCGCCACCGCGCCGGAGGCCGCGGGTGTCATCCACAGCGACTTCCAGCGCGGCTTCATCAAGGCCGAGGTGGTCTCCTACAACGACCTGGTCGAGCACGGTTCGATGGCGGCGGCCAAGGCGGCGGGCAAGGTCCGCATCGAGGGCAAGGAGTACGTCATGCAGGACGGCGACGTGGTGGAGTTCCGCTTCAACGTCTGATCCCGGCCTGTTTCCACAGGTCCAGGGCGGCAGGTTCGCCGCCGATTTCACCGCATGTTGTGGACTGCGCGGGCGACCTCTTGTCGCAACAGCGCCGCCTCCAGTCGACGGAGGACAGCCGGACTGTCGGCGATGTCAGGTCTCACGACCTCCGGGTCAGACCAGTCTCGGGACCTGGGTGACAACCGTGGTTGGAAGTTGGCCGGCCCTAACATCTCAGGGTGTCCGGTCGCTGGAGCCTCCCCCGTGCCGTGAACCGCCTTCACCGCGACGTCCTGGCGCCGCTTGGCTTCGAGCGCCACGGCAACAGCTGCACGCGGGCCGACAACGGTCTCCTACGGGAGATGCGGTTCTACACCCCTCGGTGGGGCGACCCCGCCAGGAAGGGGATCCAGGTGTTCCTCGGCGTTCGGATCGCGGGCCTGCCGGAACCACTCGTGGAGTTCCGCCGCGACGCGCTATGGACTCACCTTGAGCCGATCCGCCAACTCAACGAGTACCCGCGCCCTGCATCTGAGGAACCGTTGCCAGCAAAGCTGATAGATGACGTCGCCGGACCCGGCGTCGCCTTCCTGTGTCACGCCGCAGACCTTCACGCCTTCGGCCAGTGGGCGGCCGAAGTCCATGCCCAACAGGGGTCATGGGGGGCGTTCCGGCAGGTCTATCCCGGCGGCACCGCACCCTTGCAAGCAGCAGCGTTCGCAGCGGCGGTGGCGGGAGACAAGGCTCTGGCTGACCGCAGGGCAGGGGCTGTGGTTGGTGAGGAAGGGAACCAGCGCGAGGTACGCGACTTCCGGTCAGAGCTAGGAAGAGTCGTCTCGGAATGAACAACCTCGTAGCTGGCCGGCACTAAGCCTCGTTGAACTGTCACTCAGGTCTTGATACCGATCTGTCACGCGCGTCCTGAGACCGGACACCGGACGGTCGGCGATGTCGGGCTCCACTTGATGCGTTACGGATCGCTGTCACTTGATCCGTGACACGTCCGGCTAGACGATCTTGATTGTTCCTTGTCTCAGGCTACTGGTTTTCAGTCCCAGAAGTTGAACAGCAGCTCGCCGACGGTGGTCGGATTCCAGTAGTCGATCTGGTCGTGCTCGCCGGGGTCGAGAGCGCTCAGGTCGACCTGCGTCAGAGGGGTCTGTAGCTGATCGGCGGTGAGCGGCTGGGCGTCGGTCAGGTTGGTGAGGGCGGCGGCGAGGTCAGGGTGGTCGACGAACGTGATGGTGACGTCGCCGTTGGCGCGGGGGCGGGCGAAGGCGATGAACGGCAGGGCGGTGTGCCGCAGCACCGCGATGTGGTGCTGGGCGTCGGCGATATCGACAGTGTGGAAGTTCGGCGTGACGCCGGCAGGAGTGACGCCGGTGACGGTGGCGTCGATGGCTCGGGCGGCGTGGTGACAGACCGCGGTGAAGGCCTTGAGGTCCGCGTAGTCGCCGGGTGGCGGGTTGAAGCCGGTGGCTCCGGGCGGCAGCTTCATGGTCGGGCTCCGTGGTTGTCGCGGTCGGTGCAGGCTAGCCGACGCTGTCGTGGAGGCTCGGGCTTGCGGACCTTGAACCGGGCGATGGGTTGGGCAGGCCGCGCAGGAGGGCCCGGTCGGCGTCGAGCAGGTGCAGGACGCCGTGGTCGAGGCGCATGGTGACGCGTCGGCCGGCGAGGTGGTAGCCGATGGAATGTTGCCGGCCGGCGAGGCTGACCAGGCCGATGGCGTTGACGAGCCGGTCGACCTCAATGGGTGCTCCGGGCTTGAGCTGACCGGCGGTGATCGGGGGCGGCTCCTCCGGGCCGGTCCGGGCCGTGGTCAGCGCCGGTGGCAGCCGCAGCGGCAGCGCGTCAGTGGGGTGGGTGGCGAACCTGTCTGTTGACACCGGAGACAGGCCCGTCCCACGATGCGCGGACTCACGGCGGAGATGGGCTTAAGGCGCTTGTCGGCCACCTGCGCCTAAGCTTTTGCCGTGACAGAGCCAGATCCGCCACTGCGACACCTAAACGCGAACGAGGCCGGCGTCCTGGAAGCACTTCTCCGCCACAACTTCGCAGGCGTCGAGGAGCTCCGCGTGCAAGCGCGAGACGTCATGGCCGGCCCCGGATGCGGATGTGGATGCGGAACAATCCACCTCTTCCCACAAGGCAAGAACCTCCCCGCCTCACCGGCACAGACTCCGGTTCGCGTAGAAGGACAGTTTCCCGATCAAGAAGGGCAGTGGTTCGGAGGAATCTTGCTCTTCCTTGCCAGCGGGCAGCTCGCGGAGCTGGAGGTCTACTCGTTCGGTGACCCGTTGCCCATGCCAGCACCCGATCAGGTGCTCTGGTTGCTGAGAACCGGCGAAAGCACCTGCACTCCTCTGCCCAACCAGCCGGAGCGAGGGCCGACAGGAGATCAGTGATCCGAGAGGCGCGTACAGCAGGAGAGCCAGCAACGCAGGCGACCACTAGGGAGCGGGGCGTGCCCGATCCGTGCCCGATGGGACGGGAACCGAGGGTCAACGGCGGTCAGCTCCTGGACGTGGCCGAGGGTATGGCCGCGCAGGCCAAGCCAGGTCACTGCCGAGCGGCGTCCGCCCGTGGCCACACTTCCTAAACCGTGTGGCTGTACAGCCATTCGTACAGCCAAGCCAGCAGACCGGCCCGGTCATGAGCCGACGCGATTCGACAGAACGAGCAGGGCAGCGGCAGTAGTACAGCCAAGCGGTCACGCCGTCCCTTCCTCGCCCAGCACGCGATCGATGGCCGAGGCAGCCTGACGAGCCCGCACCGGCAGGACGTGTCCGGCAGCGATGCCGACGACAGCGCGTGCGGGCCGTGGGGCACCCGGTCGCCGGGCTCGCCCTCGTGGCACCATGTTGCGCTATGGATCATCAGGGGCAGCTTCGTCGTGCAGCGCTCGCGGTGGGCATCCGGGACGACGAGGTCAGCCGGTTCATCCAGCACCTCCGTTTGTCGATCCGGTTGAGCGGAGGATCCAGCGAGGTTCCGGTGGGGCAGTTCGGTGGGTTGCCCCGGCTGCCGGTGGGCGTGGACTGGCCGTCCGACGGGGTCAGTCCGTTGCCGTTCATCTTCTCGGTCGACTGTGCGGTGCTGCCAAGAGTCGACGGCTTCGGCCTGCCGGCAGACGGCTCGCTGCTGTTCTTCCTGAACCATGAGCAGGCCGCTGCCACCGGGGAGCGAAGGTACGGGCGAGTCGTGTATGTGCCGGCCGGTACCGATACCGAGGTGGCGGCAGGATCCACCGACGACGCGTTCGTCGGCGAGCAGTACGACGTCGGCGCCACGCTGCGCGCGGAGTTCCCCGACTGGTTCGGGTCGGACGACGAGGACGAGGAGGACGACGACGACCTGTCGCCCTTCCAGCAGCAGTTGGCCCGTGACCTCGAGCGTGACCTGCCGCACCTTGACGAACTCTGTGCTCTGGCCAACGACCTCTGGCCGTCTGACAACGGGTACGCCAGCGCCTATATCGGTGGGTATGCCGACGAGGAGGTAATCAAGAGTTTTGCGGAGCAGACCCTCGCGTGGCGCGAGAAGACCGGCGAGATCGTCATCCCGGTCGCGAAATGGTATTCCCAGGTGGAGAAGGAAACGCACCGGCTGACGAGTGAGTGGGTGTCGCTCGCCCACTTTCCCGTAGACAACGAGCTCTATTACCGGAGTGACGGGGGTTTCGTGATCCGTCACGACGACCTGGCCGCTGGTCGGCTGGACGAAGCACTTTCCGTGGCTGAGTTGATCCCATAGAACACCGGCGGCGCCGGATACGGCCACGATCTGCGTTGCCGGCGATGCCGACGTCAGATGCTGGGCATCCGCTGTTGTCGATGAGCGGATGGCCGAATAGGCTCCCAGCGAAAGCGCTGATCGACCCGAAGGACTGAGCCGTACCCGACCGGCCTGAAATTGTGTGCATCTGCGGCTCTACCCGGTTCGCGGAGTTGGAGTCCGAGTCCGGATATGCGGATGGTCATGGCCGCCCTTCTGGATCTGCTGCCCGCTCCCAGGCGGCGCGGCGCAGGAGGCGTAGTCCGTTGAGGCCGACGATGATGGTGGATCCTTCGTGTCCGGCGACGCCGAGTGGCAGTGGCAGGGTGCCGATGAGGTCCCACGCGACGAGGACGGCGATGAACGTGGCCGCGATGGCGAGGTTCGCGAGGACGAGCCGGCGGGCGCGGCGGGCCAGTTGGACGACGGCGGGCAGGGTGGCGAGTTCGTCCCGGGTGATGACGACGTCTGCGGTGTCGAGGGCGAGGTCGGAGCCGGAGCGTCCCATGGCGATGCCGACGTGGGCGGAGGCCAGGGCGGGGGCGTCGTTGACGCCGTCGCCGACCAGGAGCACGCGGTCACCGCGGCTTTCCATCTCACGTACCGCGGTGACCTTGTCTTGAGGTAGCAGGCCGGCGCGGACGTCGGGGATGTCGACCTCGTCGGCGAGCCGCCGGGCGGCGCGTTCGTTGTCCCCGGTCAACAGGACCGGTCGCGCTCCGGTCATGGCGTTGAGGTGGGCAACCGTGGTGGCGGCGTCGGAGCGGAGCTTGTCGGCCAAGCCCAACACGCCGACGGGATCGCCGTCGACCTGCACCACGACCGCTGTCCGGCCCGCCTGCTCCAGCTCGTCGACGAGGGTGCGCAGCGGGCCGTCCTGGCCGGCGTCCAGTCCGGCGGGGCTACCGACGGCGACCCGGCGGCCATCGACACGGGCGGTGACGCCGCGTCCTGGCGTCGAGCTGAAGACTTCCGGCGCGGACAGCGGGAGCTGCGCCGTGCGCGCGGCGGCCACCACGGCGCGGGCGAGGGGGTGCTCGGAGGAGCTTTCGGCGGCGGCAGCCAGTGCGAGCAGCTCATTCTCGGTGAGGCTGGCGTGGGGCAGCAGCCGGACGTCGGTCAGGAACGGGGTGCCCTCGGTCAGCGTGCCGGTCTTGTCGAAGGCGACCTGGGTGGCGGTGCCGAGTTGTTCCATCACCACGGCGGACTTGACAAGCACCCCATGGCGGCCGGCATTGGCGATCGCGGACAGCAGCGGCGGCATGGTGGACAACACCACCGCGCACGGGGAGGCGACGATCATGAAAGTCATCGCCCGCAGCAGCGTCGGTTGCAGCTCGGCGCCCAGCGCCAGCGGGATCACGAACAGGGCGATCGTGGCGGCGACCATGCCGACGGAGTAGCGCTGTTCGACCTTCTCGATGAACAACTGCACGCGGGCCTTGGTGGCGCTGGCCTCGGCGACCATGGCGACGATCCGGGCGATGACGGTGTCGCTGGCCGGGCGGGTCACGCGGACGCGTAGCGCACTGGTGCCGTTGAGGGTGCCGGCGAACACCTCGTCGCCGGGATGCTTGTCGACGGGCAGCGGCTCACCGGTGATGGTGGCCTGGTCGACCTCGCTCGCGCCGTGGACAACCTCGCCGTCGGCGCCGATCCGTTCCCCGGGGCGGACCAGGATGACGTCTCCCACGTGCAGGTCGACAGCTTCGATGGTCTCCTCGCCAGTCGCGGTGAGGCGGGTGGCCGTGTCGGGTGCGAGGTCGAGCAGACCGCCGACGGAGTCCTCGGTGCGTTTGGTGGCGATGGCTTCCAGCGCGCCGGAGGTGGCGAAGATGACGATGAGCAGCGCACCGTCGAGGATCTGGCCGATGGACGCCGCACCGATCGCGGCCAGGACCATCAGCAGGTCAACGTCGAGCTTGCGCTCGCGCAGCGCCTGTAGTCCGGCCCAGCCCGGCTCCCACCCGCCAGCGACGTAGCAGGCCAGGTACAACACCCACCACACCCAGCTCGGCGCGGGGGACAGGTGTGCCAGCAGGCCCAGCACGAACAGGCCCGTCGCGGCAGCAGCCCAGCGCACCTCCGGCAGCGACCACAGGGCGGTCCGCCGCTGACCAGCTCGACGCTTCGGAACCGGCGGTGAGGGCTGGGCGGTGGACGGGTTCTCAACGCTCGTCGTCACCGTGGCATACTACATGCGCAGTCATGCAGATACGCAAGTAATGGGATGGCCGGTATGCTCGGGCCATGCACACGTCGCTGCCTGACTTCGACATGCCCAATGAGGAGCAGGTGCATCTCGCGGCCGAGACATTCCGACTCCTGGCCGACCCCACGCGGATCAAGGTTCTGTGGGCGTTGTTGCAGGGCGAATCTTCCGTGGCCTGCCTCGCCGAATTGGCCGGAGCGGCCCCGACGGCAGTCAGTCAGCACCTCGCCAAGCTTCGCCTCGCCGGGCTGGTCAAAGGACGCCGTGAGGGAACGTTCGTCTACTACTCGGCTGCCGACGACCACGTCCGGCGACTGCTGCGGCAGGCGCTGTTCCACGCGGAGCACATCGACCGCAACCTGTCGGATGCGCCAACCGCGTAGCCGAGCGGCACGTAGCCACGCGAGTAGCCAAGGCGGCGGAATTACCCGGACGTTTGGCTTCCCGCGTACTCGCCAGCTGTAGACGATGCCGTCGACCGTGATGACCCGGCGGCCGCCTCGGTCAGAATTTCGGCGTGCAGTGCTGCCGATGAGCGGGTACGCACCTACTGATTCGGATCCGCGGTGGCCGGCCGATCTTCAGGCGTGACGTCCACAAGGACCTTGCCGACCGTGCCGGCTTCCACCGCTCGGTGCGCGTCCGCGGTGCGGTGCAGCGGGAAGCGGAGCAGTGGCAGGCCGTGCTCCTCGCCGACCGGAAGGGCGCCGTCGCGGATCGCGGCGGTGACGTCCTCGACGGCTGCGGCGCGTGCCTGCGGGCCAGCCGTGTAGAGCACCAGGAACTGCAGGCGGGTGTTCAGCACCATGTTCTGCCCCACGTTCAGCTCGACCGGATGTCCGCCCTCGTTGGCGTACGTCGCGATCGTGCCGCGGGTGCGCAGCACGGCCAGGTCGAGAGCGAGGTTCGCGCCAAGCGCCACCTCGGCGACGATGTCGACGCCGGCGGGGGCGATCGCACGGATGGCGGCGGCCGGGTCGCCCTCGCGGTAGTTGACTGTGTGGTGGGCTCCGGCCGCGGTGGTCAGCGTGGCCTTCTCCGGGCCGCTGACCGTGCTGATCACGGTGGCGCCGGCCCAGCGGGCGAGCTGGATCACCGCGTGCCCGACCGCGCCGGCCCCGCCGGCGGCGAGCACGACCTTGCCGTCGAGTGCGCCGGGGCGCAGGCGGTGTGGCCCGTCCTCGGCGACGGTGAGTGCGCGATGAGCGGTGAGCGCGGGGACGCCGAGCGACGCGCCGACGTCGAAACCGGCCGCGTCCGGCAGCGGCACGGCCTGATCGGCGGGTACGACTGTGAACTCGGCGGCGGTGCCGGTGGGCCGCCCGGCGGCGGCCATGAACAGCCACACCCGCTGACCGACCCGTCCTGGGTCGACCCCGGCACCGACGGCGTCGACCACGCCGGCGCCGTCGAGGTGCGGGGTGATCTCGGAGAACAGCTTGCGGTGGGCGGTGCCGGAGCGGGCCTGCCAGTCGGTCGGGTTGACCCCCGACACGGCAACCCGGACACGGACCTCGCCGGGTGCGGGCGTGGGTCGGGCACGCTCCACGAGCTGGAGTACGTCGGGGCCGCCGTTGTCGCGGTAGATGATCGCCTTCATGGTCCGTCCTCTGTTCGATCTGCGTCGTACCGTTCGAGCTGCATCGAACAGTACGACGTGAGTCGAACTTTCTGCAAGATCTGGCTAGGCTTCGTTCCGTGACCGAGGTGATCGAACCCGCCATCGAGACCGTGACCATCGACGTCGTGCTCAGCGCGCTCGCCGACCCGGTGCGGCTCACGCTCGTGCGTGCCCTCGACGCGGCGGGGGACTGGACGTGTGGCAGCGACATCCTCAGGGGGACCGGCGTCACCATCGGCAAGTCGACGCTGTCGCACCACATCAAAGTGCTGCGCGATGCCGGCCTGATCCGCACGCGCGTCGACGGCATCCGCCGACTGGTCACGCTACGTTACGACGATGTGGATCAACGCTTTCCCGGGCTGCTGAGCATGCTCCGCGACAACGACCTGGCCCGTACCGCTGCGGAGACGCCCGCCTCAAGCCACCAACCCCCGCCGGGCCTCACCAGTGGTCGCTGATGAGGGCGGCGGCGGCGTCGAGCTGCTCCCGCTCACTCAAGGTGAGCGCCGGATCGTTACGGCGTACCGTCAGGGCGCGGTCCAGCACGGTCAGCAGGCTACCGCCGACGCGGTCCAGGAAGGCATCCAACAGTGTTGCGGCCGGCGAGGCCAGGGGATGCGCACCATCCACAGCCACCTGGGCGAGGATGACGGCGGACAGCGCGACATCGAGGTCCGCCGGTCCCTCGGTGGCGTTGCGCCAGTCGATGAGGACCGGCCCTCGTGACGTCAGCATGACGTTGTCCGGGTGCAGGTCGAGGTGCAGGATCCGGTCCTCGTCGCGTTCGCCGAGCCGGGGCGGCAACGCGTGGAGCCGACGATGCAGATCCGCCAGACAGTCGGCCGCCGCCAGGGCGTCGAGGTCACCAGCGATGAGCGCCGACAGCATGGTGCGCCCGTCCAGGCGTTCCATGACGAGATCGGTCCCGCGCGCCTCGTACACGATGGGTACGGGAAAGCCCAGACTTCCCACGTACGCCATGACTGCCGCCTCGGCGGCCACGTCTCCACCCCTGCGGTAGCGGCGAAGCACCCGCCGACCGTCGACGGGGAAGACGTCGGCGTCTCGCCCCGACGCCAGCGGAACCGGATCCACCACGCCCCGACGGTATCCGATGTGGACAGCCGCGTAGTGCCTGCCGCAGGCCGTTTCTGCTTGTGCTGGCGGCGTAACGTGAGCGAATGGAATGGTCGACGATCCTCGGCACAATCGTAGGTGCCGTTGTCGGGCTCATGTCCGTGTTCCTGGCCGATCATCTTCGTTGGCGACGTGAGGACAAGAGTCGCCTGCTCCAGGCGCGCCAACAGGTTTACGTCGACTTTCTCGCTGCTCTCAGCAAAGCCCATTCCGACATGCGCTCCGTCGCGTTCCGCACCGGGTTCTCTCAGGTCGAGCGATCTCACGCACTGCTGGAAGCCCTTGACGCATCGGGAGTTTGGCGTCTGCGTCAAAGCATCTCGCTGATCGGTTCGCGGAAACTCATGCACGACGTGGTCGCCGCCGCGCGAAGCCTGGAGGGCGTGCGCGAGGTCCTCAGTCAGGATGCCGATGTCTCGAGCGACCGTTACATCACCGCGCGCAACAACCTCTGGGCAGCCAATGCCGCCCTTCGTGAGCTGATGCGTAAGGACCTGGGGATCGCCGGGGATCCGGACCCCGACGTGCACAGCTACCGGTCCGTCGGCGAGAGGGAGGGACCGGCGACAACGGCTCTGGGCACCGACAACTCCCGGTAAGGGAGGGGCATCCTCGTCAGCCGGTTCACACCGGCGTGGCGCGTCACTACGGTGAACCGCATGGAAGAGCGCCCGCTCCGATCATCCTTTGGCGCGGCGGCGACCGCGTACGCCGAGCACCGCCCGGATTACGCGCAGGCGGCGGTGCGCTGGGCGCTTGAGCCGGCACCCGGCCCACGGGTGCTCGACCTGGGCGCCGGCACCGGCAAGCTGTCCGCCACCCTGGTCGAGCTGGGCGCGGACGTTGTCGCGGTCGAACCCGACCCGGCGATGCTCACCGAGCTACGCCGCGCGCTACCGGCCGTCCGTGCCCTGCCGGGTAGCGCGGAGTCGATTCCGTTGCCGGCCGCGTCAGTCGATGCCGTCCTGGCCGGCAACGCCCTGCACTGGTTCGACATGGCCGTCGCGGGGGCGGAAATTGCCAGGGTCCTCGCGCCCGGCGGCATCCTGGCCGGGCTGTGGAACGTCATGGACGACCGGATCGACTGGGTTGCCGCACTCGAACGGGTCAGCGGAAGTGCGGCCATCGGCCCCCGTGACACGCTGAGCAGGTGGCGCGCCGCGACGGCGGACATGTTCGTTGCGAGAGCCGGGTTGGACGCCCGGTTCGGCGCTTCGGAGCAGGTCGAGTTTCCGCACGGGCAGCGCCGGACCGCCGACTCCCTCGTCGCGACACTGGCGACCCGGGCGGGGATGCTGGTCATGGCGGAAGAGGAGCGGGACGTCACCCTCGGCCGGATCCGCGCCTTCCTCCGGAGCAGGCCCGAGACCGCGCACGGCGAGTTCACCCTGCCGATGCTGACCGGCGTGCTGCGCGTCCGGTAGGACCTTCGTCAGGCCACTGTCGAAGGGGCATTGCCTGTGGGACCCGACCCAGCGCACCCTCGTGCGCAATCGACCCGTCGACTCTTCCGGCCATGGGATCGCTCTGCCGCAGTAGGTGATCTTCGGCGAGTGGCTCTACTGCTCGGCCCAGGCGCCCAGCTCGTTGCCGCTGGGGTCGGTGAAGTGGAACCTGCGGCCACCGGGGAACTCGTACGGACCCTTCACCACCTGGCCGCCGGCCTCCTTCACGGCCTGCACGGACCGGTCCAGGTCGCTTGAGTAGAGCAGCACCAGTGGGCCGCCGGCCGGGACGTCCTGGTCCAGGCGGAGACCACCGACCTCGGAGGCGGAGTCGCCGTGCGGGCTGCGGATGCCCGCGTACCCGGGGCCGTAGTCGTTGAACTGCCAGCCGAACGCGTCGGCGTAGAAGCGCTTGGCCTCGGCGAGGTTGGTCACCGTGAACTCGACGTAGTCGATGGCGTGGTGCCGGTGCGGCGATGGCTCGGACATGCACGGCATTGTGCGCCCCGGGTACGACGAGACCGCGACATGCAACGAAAGGTTGCGCGAGAGGTGGAGGCTGCCGTAGGTTGGGTGCAACCAAAGGTTGCGAAAGGTTGGGGCACATGGAGCAGGGAACCATCGAACGCGACATCCACGTCGACGCGTCACCCGAGGTGGTCTTCGAGGTGGTCAGTCAGCCCGAGCACATGCGGGAGTGGTGGCCGGACGACGCGCGGTTCGAATCTGTCGCGGGCGCGCCCGGCGAACTGGTGTGGCGCAACGCCGACACCGGCGAGACGACGACCGTCGCGCTCGCCGTCGTCGAGGTCGACCCGCCGAAGCGATTCTCCTTCCGGTGGTGCTTCACGGAGCCGGACCGGGGTGGGCCGGCGCTGCTCGTCACCTTCGACCTGACCCCCACCGGCACGGGGACGCAGATCCGGATGACCGAGACCGGGTTCCGCGAGATGGGCTGGGAGATCGCCGTCCTGGAGGCGCAGTACCAGGACCACGAGAACGGCTGGGACCACTACATGCCCAGGCTGGGCGGGTACGTCGCACGGCTGGTCGCCACGCCGTGAGCACCGCTGTCGACGACGAGCTGTGGTCGGCGATCGGCGACCCCACCCGTCGTACCATGATCGATCTTCTGCTCTCCGACGGGCCGGGCACCGCGACGTCACTGAGCAGGCGGCTACCCGTCACCCGGCAGGCCGTCTCGAAGCACCTGGCCGTCCTGGACCGGGTCGGGCTGATTCACGCCGAGTCGGCCGGTCGCGAGCGTCATTACCAGGTCGACGAGGCGCAACTCGCCCGTGCCGTCGCCCAGTTGTCGGCGGTCGGGTCCACCTGGGACGCCCGACTCCGGCGGATCAAGCGGATCGCCGAGGCGATCGAGCGCAACCGCCACCACGACGAAGGAGAATGACAATGGTCGACATCCTGCATCAGGTGGGCGTCGTCGCTCCGCTCGACGACGTCTACCGAGCGGTGGCAACCCCCGAGGGCGTTGCCGGCTGGTGGTCGGTCGACACGACCGGCAAGAGCGAGGTCGGCGGCCGGTTGGCCGTCCGGTTCGGCGACGACCCCGGGTTCGAGCTGGACATCCTTGAGCTGGACCCGGCCGGCCGGGTGCGGTGGCGGGTCACCGACGGCCCGACGGAATGGATCGGCACCGAGATCGGCTGGCGTCTGGACCAGCGCAGCGAGTTCACGATCGTCCAGTTCACGCACGAGGGCTGGCGCGAGCCGACCGAGCTGATGCACCAGTGCAGCACCAAGTGGGCGACGTTCCTGCTGAGCCTCAAAGCGCTTGTGGAGACCGGGCGCGGCCGGCCGGCACCCGACGACGTGCAGATCAGCGACGGGCACTGACCTCGGTGCCGGTCCGGTCGCCGGGGGTTCGCGCGCTCCGCCGCGGGATCGCGAACCCCCCGGCGACCAGGCCGAGGGCCACGATCGCCACGGCGCAGAGCAGCAGCGCCGGGCGGGCGCCCACGGCGCCCACGAGCGGCCCGCCCACCATGGTGCCCAGGGGCACCGCCAAAACGAGGATGGCGCCGTTCGCGGCGAGCACCGCCGGGAGCTGGTCGGTCGACGTGCTGCGCTGGAACAGCGCCATCGAGGTGGACATGTACGGCGCCCAGATCAGGCCGGCCAGGGCGAAGGCGGGCAACGACACGCCGAGCGGCGCGCCCAGACCCAGCGGCAGCATGGTGGTCCCGAACCCGACGACGATGCCGATGGTGGTGACCCGCAGCGGCCAGCGGCGCAGGTAACCGGCCACCACGCCGCCGACGAGACCGCCGACGCCGAAGGCGGTGTAGAAGATCCCGAGCAGCGTCGCGGAGGCGTGCAGGTCGTCGGTGACGTGGATCGGCATGGCCACGTACACCGGTCCGAAGAGGAAGAAGAACCCGAAGCTCAGCACCAGGAGGCCGAACAGGGCGGGGTTGCGACGGATGACCGCGAAGCCGGCGGTCCGCGCCGCGCCGTGCTCGGCCCGCGGTGCGCTGGCGACGGCGGGAAGGGCGAGGCGGTACGTGAGGGCCAGCGCGGCGAAGGTGGCTGCGTCGATGGCGATGACCCACACCGGTCCCACCCAACCGATCAGGATGCCCGCCAGTGGTGGCCCGACGATCGTGGCGAACCCGGCGATGGTGCCGAGCACCGCGTTGGCGGGCAGGTGGTGTCGCTGCGGCAGCAACTCGGCGATCAGGGTGAACCGCCCGGCCGAACCCCACGAGTGCAGCAGGGCCGACGCGGCAAGCAGGACCACGTACAGCCCGATGGTGAGCACACCGGCGAGGTGGGCCAACGGGATCGCCGCCAGCGCGCACGCCCGCAGGATCGCGTCCCACCCGGCCAGCCGGGCGCCGCCGCGCCCGCGCAGCAGCCGGCCGAAGACGACAGTCCCGACCGCGCTCGGCACGCTGTACGCGGCCATGGCCAGCGCGATCCAGGTGCCGTGCTGGCCCGGCGGGGCGAGTTCGATGGCGAGCCAGGTCACCGCGACGACAGCCATGCCGTCGCCCAACGCGGAGACGGCGAGCCCGGGTAGGACGCGCCGGAGCTGCGGGTGACTGACCACCGGCCAGTACGGCGAGGAGCGCGGGAATCGGGAGGCGTCCGGCATGCTGCCAGCTCACCCGGAGCGGGACCTGCGGATCAACACCTACTGCTACCAGCAGAATCAGCCGAGGGCGTAAGGCGCGCTGGAGATCGACTCGGGTTCCTTGACGTCGGGGTGGCCTCGTGCCATGACACCCCTACTTTCCGGAACCCGAGTCGATCAAACCGCTAGTGGAGGCGGTAGACGGAGATGTGCGACGGGCTGTCGGCCTGGAACGGTCGTCGGTGCCAGTCGGCGTACCGCTCGGTGAGCCGCAGCCCGGCCTGCTGCGCCATCTCGTCGATCTGGTGTGGCCAGGCGTACCGCATGGCGAACGGCTTCAGGTGCACACCGTCGGCGTCGAAGGTGATGGTCTGCCGGATGAACGACTGCGCCGGCCGGTCGTACCTGTGCAGCCGGATCGTCGCGGAGTCCTCGGTGACGCCCCAGACCTGCACCTGCTCATGGGCGTCGAAGTCACGCGGGTCGGGCACGAACGTCTCGATGACGAACGCCCCGCCCGGTGCCAGCACCCGGGCGACGTTGCGGAAACAGTCCGCCTGCCGCTCGGCGTCCACCAGGTTGAACAGTGTGTTGAAGACCAGGTACGCGAGCCGGAACTCACCGGTCACCGGTACGTCCGCCATGTCCGCGACGACCACCGGGATCCGGTCGCCGCCGGGCTTGGCCCGCAACTGCGCAAGCATCTCCTCGGACGCCTCGACACCGTGCACGTCGAAACCGCGCGCGGCCAGCGGCAGCGCGACCCGGCCGGTGCCGATCGCCAGTTCGAGAACCGGCCCACCGTCGGCCAGATCGGCCAGGAAGTCCACCGCTGGCATCGGGTCGGGGTTGCCTGGGTCGTCGTAGCCGGCGGCCCACAGCCGGCCGAAGAGGCCGGGATCGTCGAAGACCGACATCAGCGGCCTCCGGGGTTGGTCAGGGGGTCAGTGGCGCGCCTCCGCGCCCTGGTGGTCGGAGCAGAGCTGCTCACGAAGCCTCGATTCCTCAGGTCGGATGACGTTCGGTCGGAGGGACTTCGTCGTGACGGGCATGGTGGCTGCTCCCTTCGCGCGGCTGTGGACCGAGGAGACCAGAGACGGCAGCGGCCCGGCAAGGCATATATGCCGTGCCGGGCCGCTGCGGTGGGGCGGTCAGGAGATGTGGTGCAGGATCACGTTGTGCACGTGGTGGCTCTTCTGCGCGCCACGGAACTCCACCTCGTAGGTGTGCGTCCCCACGTGGATGGCGATCGCCCCGGTGGAGAAGAACGAACCACCCCAGGACTTGTTGCTGACCACACTCACGCTGGTGATCTTCGAGTACGGGATGCTGGTGATCGCGAACCGCTTCCCGACGAAGGAGCGGTCCTGGATGATCACGCGACGGTCCGTCAGCCCGATGAACCCGGTGCCGGTGCCGACCGCGTCGTAGACGGCGATGATCTGCTCACCGTCGAGGAGGCCACTCTCGATCTGCTGGACCTGCTCTTTGCGGTCGTACGCGATGTTCGCCATGTGTCCAAGGCTAGAAAACCGGTGCCAACGTGCCCAACGGGCGAGGACGGTGGTGCCGAGACCCGGTGTGTCTCAGCGGGGGTTCGCGTCGGTCGCGGCGCGGACGAACTCGCGTACCCGGCTGGTGGTGTTGCTGGGTAGCCAGACCGGCCCTCGTTCGATCGCCGGCGCGTCGTGGATGGGCACGTACGCCACGTCGGAACGTGGGTAGTAGCGCCGGGTGTGCTCGCCCACCGGCAGGACACCCCGGCCCAGCGCGACCAGGGACAGCATCTCGGAGAAGGTGTTCCCGGCGGGACCCTTCGGCACCGGCCGGCCGGCCGGGGTGCGCTCCGGGGTGCGGTCCCGCTTGAACTCCACCGAGGTCACTGTCGGGTACTGCACCACCGGGTGGTCGGCGAGCACCTCCAGCGACACCGATCGCTCCCGGGTGAGCGGGTGACCCGCCGCCACCGCCAGCACCCGATTTTCGGAGAGCAGCGCCGGGCCGGTGGACATCCCGTCGAACGGGTACGAGGCGATCAACACGTCAGTCGTGCCGTCGAGCAGCCCGGACCGGGTGTTCGACAACTGCGCCTCGTGCACCTCCACCCGGCAGTCGGGGTGTCGTTCGCCGAACAGGGCCACCGCCCGGAGCAGCACCGGCGCGGTCCACTCGCCGAGGAACGCCACCCGTAGCGTGCCGGTCACGCCCCGGGCGGCGTCGGTCGCGCGGCGGACGGCCTCGTCCATCCCGGCGACGAGCGGAGCCAGCTCGTCGGCGAGTTGCCGGCCGATCGGGGTGAGCCGGACGACCCGACTGGTGCGGGCGAACAGCGGTGCGCCGATCCGGCGTTCCAGCTTCTTCACGATGTGGCTGACCCGGCCGGTGCTGACGGTCAACCGCTCGGCGGTCCGGCCGAAGTGCAGTTCCTCCGCGAGGGTCAGGAAGGTCTCGACCTCGTACCGCTCCAGCACACCGTTCCCATCGTTGACCTGTGGGCAACGATCGTAGCGGCATCCGGTCTTGGTCGACGTCCCTCGTCCGGGGATCGTGAAACGCGGCAGGGAACACCTAGTGAAAGGCTCTGACGTGAGCATTGACGACTACCTGGACGGCCTGGCCGGCCCACTGCGCGAGATCGGCGAGAAGCTGACGCCGATCATCGCGGCGGCGCTGCCCGGGGCGACCGGCGCGATGTGGCACGGGCACCCGGTCTGGGGCCTGGGTGACCGGCCCGGCCAGCGCCCGGTCTGCCTCGTCAAGGCGTACAGGTCGTACGTCACCTTCGGGCTGTGGCGGGGGCAGGACATCGCCGACCCGTCCGGGCGGCTGACACCCGGTGCGCGGGCGATGGCGGCCGTGAAGTTGCGCGAGGTCGCCGACATCGATCCGGCCCTGTTCAGTGGCTGGCTGCGCGCCGCGGCGAACCTGGAGGAGGAGGCGTGAGCGCGGTGCGGGTGACCGGCTTCGACCACCTGGTGTTGACAGTCGCCGACGTGGAACGGTCCCTCGACTTCTACTGCGGCCAGCTCGGGCTGGCACCGGTACGGGTCGACGAGTGGCGCGCGGGCAGCGTCCCGTTCCCGTCGGTGCGGATCAGCCCCGGCAGCATCATCGACCTCGTCCGAGGTGAGCCGCAGGGCGCGAACGTGGACCACTTCTGCCTGGTGGTGGCACCACTCGACTGGGCGGAGGTGATCGAGTCGGGGGTCTTCACGGTGCTGACCGGGCCGGTCAGCCGGTTCGGCGCCCGCGGTTCGGCGACCTCGATCTACGTGCGGGACCCGGACGGCAACTCGGTGGAGCTGCGCTGGTACCCGCAGGACGCGGGGTCGGGTGACGCAGCGTCGGATCCGGAGGCGGTGGTCAGGACTCGGTGACGGCCCGGTACGCGTCCTCGATGCGGGCGGCCAACAGGACCTCACCCTCGGTCAACGGCTCGCCGTTGCCGTGCCCCACCCGGATCTGCGTGCTGTCGGGCAGGCGGCTGATCTCGGGGCGCAGGTGCAGCGCGTCGGCGACGACCTTGACCCTTTCGGTCAGGGCGGCGTGTTGGGTATCGTCGATCGCGAGCGTCCGCCGGATCTGCTCGCCCTCGCGCGTCCAACCAGCTAGCAAGGTCAACGCGTCGGAGAGGTAGTCCTGCTTGGCCCTGCTGTTGAACAGCACGCGCATCACCGCACCCCCCAAGCGCCGTTGTCGGCTCGTGGCCAAATCGTCGCCATCCCGTGTCTTGTCGGTGTCCTCTAGTCTGTCGCCGCTCGGAAGGGGTGTCCACGCCCACACTTCCGTGTTCTGTTGGCCTAGCGGACGGCTACGGTACCCAAACCGCCGATTGATCTGGCACCCTGGACGCCCGTGCGGACCGAACGGGCGAATGGCGGCGGGCAGACCGAACGACGGGACCTGAAGGTGATCGTCGGTGCGGCGATCATCCGGGACGGGCGGGTGCTGGCCTGTGCGCGTGCCGCCCCGCCCGAGGTGGCCGGAATGTGGGAGTTTCCCGGCGGGAAGGTCGAGCCGGGGGAGGGCGAGACCGACGCGCTGGTCCGGGAGTGCGCCGAGGAGCTGGCCGTACGCGTCGAGGTCGGCGATCGGGTCGGCCGCAACGTACGGATGGCGCACGGCCGTTCGGTGCTCAAGGTGTACGCCGCCCGCCTGCTCCACGGCGACGAGCCCGAGGCGCTGGAACACGAGGCGCTGCGCTGGCTCGCGGCCGACGAACTGGACTCGGTCACCTGGCTCCCCGCCGACGCCCCCATCGTGGCCGCCCTCCGCCCCCTCCTGGCCCCAGCTCCCGGCTGATCATGAGGTTGACGGGTCGTTTCGGCCCCGAAGGGCTCGCCAACCTCATGATCAACGGCGGAATGGGGGCGGGGGCCGCGGCGATAGCCGCGGCCCCCGTCTTTGTTCGGGTGATCAGTGCTTGTCTTGGTCCGGGTGCGCGAAGTTGAGGTGCTCCGGAGGCAGCGGGAAGGTCACGTCGTCACCGAACGGCGACGGCGCGGCGGCCCGGTCGAACGTGAGCTCGGTCAGCGGCAGCTTGCCCCGGTCGTCCACCGCCGGAGCGGTCGGGTGAGGCACCTCCCGGTCCCAGTTCACGCCACTCTGCGCCTGCGCCTCGGCCCGCGGGTCGTGGGAACCACCCGCGTGCGAGTGCAACCCAGCCCGGGCCGAGCCCGGCGTCGTCGAGCCCTGACGGGCGGTGGTCACGCTGGTCTGGGGAGTCTCGCCCCGACGGAAGATCTTGCTACCAAGCCACACAAGGGGATCGTACCTGCGGTCGACGACCCGTTCCTTCATGGGGATGATCCCGTTGTCAGTGATCTTGATGTGCTCGGGGCAGACCTCGGTGCAGCACTTGGTGATGTTGCAGAAACCGAGGCCCTGTTCGGCCTGCGCGTACTCCTTGCGGTCCGTCCGGGTGTCCAGCGGGTGCATGTCCAGCTCGGCCGCCCGGATGAAGTACCGGGGGCCGGAGAACGCCTGCTTGTTCTCGTCGTGATCACGGATCACGTGGCAGACCGTCTGGCACAGGAAGCACTCGATGCACTTGCGGAACTCCTGCGAGCGCTCGACGTCGACCTGCTGCATCCGGTAGTCGCCCGGGGCCACGTCCGCCGGTGGGGCGAACGCCGGGGTCTCCCGGGCCTTCTCGTAGTTGAACGAGACGTCGGTGACCAAGTCCCGGATCACCGGGAAGGTCCGCAGCGGGGTGACCGTGACGGTCTCCTCGTCGCCGAAGGTCGACATCCGGGTCATGCAACCCAACCGCGGCTTGCCGTTGATCTCCATGGAGCAGGAGCCGCACTTGCCGGCCTTGCAGTTCCACCGGCAGGCCAGGTCCGGCGCGTCGGTGGCCTGGAGGCGGTGGATGACGTCGAGGACGACCTCGCCCTCGTTCACCTCCACCATGTAGTCCTGCAGGTCCCCGCCGGTCTCGTCGCCCCGCCAGATCCGGAACTGACGCTTCGCGCTCATCGGTTGTCCGCCTCTCCAGCGTCGGCGACGAGGGCGTCGAAGTCGGCCAGCTCCTCGTCGGTGAGGTACTTGGCCAGCTCCGCACGGTCGAAGAGGCCGATCAGCTCCGGCCGCATCTTCGGCAGCGGCTTACGGGTCAGCCGTACGCTGTCGCCGTCAAGCGAGCAGACCAGGTTGACCTGCCGCCACTTCGGCTCCATCGCCGGATAGTCCTCCCGGGTGTGCCCGCCGCGCGACTCCTGCCGCTCCAGCGCCGCCTTCGCGGTGCACTCCGAGACCACAAGCATGTTGCGCAGGTCCAGGGCGAGGTGCCAGCCCGGGTTGTAGCGCCGGCCGCCGAACGCGCTCACCTTGGCGACCCGCTCGCGCAGCTCGGCCAGCCGCACCAGCGCGTCGGCCAGCTCGCCCTCGCGGCGGATGATCCCGACCAGATCTCCCATGACCGCCTGGAGGTCCTGCTGGAGGGTGTACGGGCTCTCGCCGGTGTCCCGTTGGAGCGGAGCCAGAGCGGTCTCCACGGCCGCCTCGACCGCGCCCACCGCCACCTTCGGCCGGGCGGCCAGCCCGTCGGCGTAGCTGGCCGCGTGCCCGCCCGCCCGCTTGCCGAAGACCAGCAGGTCGGACAGGGAGTTGCCGCCCAGCCGGTTGGAGCCGTGCATACCGCCGGAGACCTCACCGGCGGCGAACAGTCCGCGTACGTGACCGAAGGCGGCACCCGAGTCCGGGTCCACCTCCACGCCGCCCATCACGTAGTGGCAGGTCGGCCCGACCTCCATCGGCTCGGCGGTGATGTCGACGTCGGCCAGCTCCTTGAACTGGTGGTACATCGACGGCAGCCGCCGGCGGATCTCGTCGGCCGAACGCCGGCTCGCGATGTCCAGGAAGACACCGCCGGCGGGGGAGCCCCGACCGGCCTTGACCTCACTGTTGATCGCGCGGGCCACCTCGTCGCGGGGCAGCAGCTCCGGCGGACGCCTGTTGTTGTCCGGGTCGGTGTACCAGCGGTCCGCCTCCTCCTCGGTCTCCGCGTACTGCTTGCGGAAGACGTCTGGGACGTAGTCGAACATGAACCGCTTGCCCTCGGAGTTCTTCAGGACGCCACCGTCACCACGCACCGACTCGGTGACCAGGATGCCCTTCACCGAGGGCGGCCAGACCATGCCGGTCGGGTGGAACTGGAGGAACTCCATGTTGATCAGCGTCGCCCCGGCGCGCAGCGCCAACGCGTGCCCGTCCCCGGTGTACTCCCAGGAGTTCGAGGTGACCTTGTAGGAGCGTCCGACACCACCGGTGGCGAGCACGACGGCCGGTGCCTCGAAGAGGATGAACTCGCCCGACTCGCGGTAGTACCCGAACGCGCCGGCGACCCGGTCACCGTCGAGCAGCAGCTCGGTGATCGTGGTCTCGGAGAACACCTTGATCCGGGCGTCGTACGAGCCGAACTCCCGCTGGTCCTCCTGCTGAAGCGAGACGATCTTCTGCTGGAGGGTGCGGATCAGCTCCAGGCCGGTCCGGTCGCCGACGTGCGCCAGGCGCGGGTACTCGTGGCCGCCGAAGTTGCGCTGCGAGATCTTGCCGTCCTTGGTGCGGTCGAAGAGCGCACCGTACGTCTCCAACTCCCAGATCCGCTGCGGCGACTCCTTCGCGTGCAGCTCGGCCATCCGGAAGTTGTTGAGGAACTTGCCGCCGCGCATGGTGTCGCGGAAGTGCACCTGCCAGTTGTCCCGGCTGTTCACGTTGCCCATGGCGGCTGCCGCGCCACCCTCGGCCATCACCGTGTGCGCCTTGCCGAACAGCGACTTCGAGATGATCGCGGTCTTCTTGCCGGCGAGCCGGGCCTCGATCGCCGCGCGCAGACCGGCGCCGCCGGCCCCGATGACGACGACGTCGTAGTGGTGTCGTTCGATGCGAGTGGTAGTGGTCATGTCAGGGGCCCTTTAGTTGATGAACCGCAGGTCGGAGAACCAGCCGGCCGCGAGCGCCATGATGTAGAAGTCGGCCAGCGCCAGGGTGCCGAGGGTGATCCAGGCAAGCTGCATGTGCCGGACGTTCAACGCCGAGACGACAGTCCAGGCCCTGTACCGCACCGGGTGCTTGGAGAAGTGCTTGAGCCGGCCGCCGATGATGTGCCGGCAGGAGTGGCAGGAGATCGTGTACGCCCAGAGCATCACCACGTTGAGCACCAGGATGATGTTGCCGAGCCCGAAGCCGAAGCCCTTCGGCGAGTGGAAGGCGAGGATCGCGTCCCAGGTGTTGATCAGCGAGATGATCGCGGCGGCGTAGAAGAAGTAGCGGTGCAGGTTCTGACCGAGCAGCGGGAAGCGGGTCTCACCGGCGTACTCCTTGTGGCCGTCCGGCACGGCGCAGGCCGGCGGCGACAGCCAGAACGACCGGTAGTAGGCCTTGCGGTAGTAGTAGCAGGTGAGCCGGAACAGCAGCAGGAACGGCAGGGTCAGCGCGGCGTCCGGGATGACCCACCAGCCGGGCAGGAACCGGCCGAAGTGCGAGGCGGCCTCGACGCACCGGTCGGTGACGCACGGGGAGTAGAACGGGGTCAGGTAGTGGTACGCGTCCACCCAGTAGTTGTCGTGTTGGAAGACCCGCACCGTCGCGTACGCGACCCAGGCGCTGAGCCCGATCACGGTGATCAGCGGAGCGAACCACCAGCGGTCG
Source organism: Micromonospora sp. NPDC023888 (assembly GCF_040639415.1). Lineage (NCBI taxonomy): Bacteria > Bacillati > Actinomycetota > Actinomycetes > Micromonosporales > Micromonosporaceae > Micromonospora > Micromonospora sp. NPDC023888. Next base: position 46,500 of record NZ_JBEZZW010000040.1, read on the forward strand.
GTACGCAACGTCTTCGCCGCGATCGCGGCGCGCGCCCGCGCTCCCCGCGGCTTCGTTGCCGTTGAAGTCATTCGAGTCGTCTCCTCGACGGGCCCGTACGGGCGGGCTGATCTCTCTCCGGTCGGCAAGCGGACCGGCGAACCCGCACCCGCTGCCACGTCCTGCGCACACCAACGACCACGCCGGATCGACCGACGCAGCTAAGTGACACACGTTACGCCGATCTCTGCGAGCCGTCCGCGCAAGGGAGTGTCCCGTGTGTCTGGCCTGCGGAAATGCCTTGGTACGGCGGGCCGCCACGGGTCATCCGGAGGCGCCTCCGGTGAAGTGCCAGGACGCCAGTCGCAGCGAGGGGGCCGCCCACCACGCACCGTCCACCCGATCCGGTTGGCGCACCACCCGCGCGCCCAGCCCGAGCACCGCCCCGGGCCCGAGCGCCCGCGGGTACGACTCGGTGAACCGCAGGTCACGTACCGCCCGCACGACGGTGCCGTCCTCGATGAGCCAGACGCCGTTGCGGGTCAGCCCGGTGACGACGAGGCTCTTCGGGTCGAGCACCCGGGTGTACCAGAGGTCGGTGACCAGCAACCCCCGGCGGACGTCGGCGACAAGCGCCGCGGTGTCCGCGTCTACCACCGCGCCGGCCGCCCCACCGGTGGTGCTCCGGCCGGTCGCGCTGGCCGGGCCGGCCGTCGCGCCGGACAGCCGCAGGTTGCGGGCCATCGGCCCCCACGTGGCGCCACCCGCGACCGCGTGCCCGGTGGACTGCGCGCCCGCCGCGTCGGCCGTCCGCCGGTCGTGCGCCACCGCCCTGGTGGTGCCCGCCTCGATGAGGGTCAGCGCCCGCCGACCGGTGCCCTCCGCGTCGAACGGCAGCCCCGACGCGCCGAGCGGGTCGTCCACCAGGGTCACCGCCCGGTCGAACTGGGCCGTACCCGGCTCGGCGAACGACTGCCGCTCGGCGTACCGCTTGCCGTTGAAGCCGTACCAGGAGAGGTTCTGCAACAGGTCCGCCACGGCGGCCGGCTCGAACACCACCTCGTAGCGCCCCGGTGACAACTCGACCGGGTCGGCCGCCGCCTGAGCCTTCGCCGCCGCCTGCGCGCCCAACTCAGCGCCGTCGAGGTCGGAGAGTCGGTCGGCGTGGCGTCGGGCCACCCCGTCCGCGCCGTCGCGGCGCGCGATGCCGTCCATCGCCGCCTCGGCCGAGCGGCCGGACGCCGTGTGCCCGGCCGAGTTGGCGTACGCCGACGAGCGGTGCGCGGTGCGGCAGTAGCCGGCCGTGCTGAGGCCCCCGGCGGCGGCCACGAAAGCGGCGACCCGGTCGGCCCGCTGATCCGGCTCGGCGTACGCGGTCGCCTCGTCGACTGCCGGCGCGGCCGGCGCGGGCGCCGGCGGGGCCAGGCCCGGCCAGCCCGGGTCGGGCGGGCAGAGCCGCGCCGCGGCCAGGGTGCGCTCGACAAGCGCGCCCAGCCCGTCGGCGGTGACCACACTGCCGCTGCCGGCGGCGGTCCGCCCGTCGACGTGCACCCGCAGCCGGACCCCGACTGTCGACTCGGCGACGTTCTGGTGGATGGCCGAGTTGGCGAACCGGGTCAGCGCCAGGTCCGCCCGCGTCACCACCACCTCGGCCTGCGCGGCCGGCCCACCGAGGCGGCGGACCAGCTCGATGACCTGCCCAGCCAGCTCCGGCTCGGTCATGCCGACACCCCCACCCGGACGTTGCGGAAGCGGGCCGGCGCGGCCGGGTGACCGGTGTGCCCGATCTGGCCGGGCTGGCCCTTGCCGCAGTTGGGCGTGCCCCAGGAGACCGTCTCGCTGGACAGCATGTCCATCGAGCGCCAGAAGAGCGGGCCGATCCCGGTGTACGTGGGATTACGCAGCATCCGCCCCCGCCGACCTTTCTTGATCTCCCAGCCCACCTCGCAGCCGAACTGGAAGTTGAGCCGTTTGTCGTCGATCGACCAGGACCGGTTGAGGTCCATCAGCACCCCGTCGTCGGTCGCCGCGATGATCTCGTCCAGGGTGTGCGGGCCGGGCTCCAGACCGACGTTCGTCATCCGCACCATCGGCAGCCGCGCCCACCCGTCGGCCCGTACGCTGCCGCCGTAGTCGAGGCTGGCCATGGCGGCGGAGTCCCGGCCGGCGAGCACCCCCACCCAGCGACCGTCGCGCACCGCGTCCCGCTTGACCGCCGGGGAGCCCTCGTCGTCGAAACCGAAGCTGCCCAGCGCGCCGGGGATGGTCGGGTCGATGGTGATGTTCATCAGCTCGGAGCCGTAGCGCAGCGAACCGAGCTGCGCCAGGTCCAGCCAGGACGTGCCGGCGAAGGCGGCCTCCCAGCCGAGGATGCGGTCCAACTCGATGGCGTGCCCGACCGACTCGTGGATCTGCAGGGCCAACTGCTCGCCGCCGAGGATCAGATCCGTCTCGCCGGCCGGGCAGAGCGGCGCGGTGAGCAACGCCCGGGACTCCTCGGCGATCTGCGCGGCGTGCGCGGCCAGGTCCAGTGACTCGACCAGCTCCCAGCCGGTGGTCCCGTACTGCCCCCGGTAGCTAGGCCAGGACCGGCGCTGCGTCTCGCCGTCGCCGATCGAGGTGGCCGAGATGCCGCCGCCGCACTCGCGGATCCGCTGGTCGATCCGGTGACCCTCACTGGAGACGAACCACTTCGCGGTGTCCCAGATCTGGTACAGGCCCTCGGCCAGGTCCGCGCCGTGCTCGGCCATCGTGCGGGTCGCGCCGACCAGCAGGTCGCCCTTGTCCGACAGGGGCACCGCGAGCGGGTCGATGTCGCAACCGGACGCCCAGCTCGCGGTGACCGCCTGCGCCGGAACCAGGTCGACCGGCGGGCCGGGAACCCGCGCGCTCGCCATGGCGGTCCGCGTCGCGCGCCGGCCGGCGTCGCGGGCGGCGGCGTCAGAGAGATCGGGTACGGCGTGGAAGCCCCAACTCGCACCGACGAGAGCCCGGACACCGAGCCCGATGCTCTCGTCCTGGGTCAACTCCTCCACGTCGCCGTTGCGCGCGGTCATCGACTCGTAGCGGCGGTGCATCACCCGGGCGTCGGCGTACCGTGCGCCCGCGTCGAGGGCGGCCTGGACGGCGGCGGTGGCCGCGTCGAACTCGGTCATGGACCGACCCTAGGCCAGCCGCCCGACACCCGTCAGGGGAGCAGATCTTCCGGCCGGATGGTGGCCTTCCGGTCCCTCCGGGACGGTGTTCGTCGTCAAGATCCACGCAACATCGGGGATGTTGCTGTCTCTCTGCGTGTCGGAGGCAGCAACATCGGGGAAGTTGTGTAGATCTTGGCGCGGGGCGCGGTGCGGTCGTGGCATGAACGGGTGTGGATGGCGAGGTGACGGGGGTGCGGGGCCGATGCGGACTCGTTACGCTCGGGCCCGCTGACACGTGCCGGCTTTGTAGCTTATTTTCACCCTCAGGACTTTCCTGTAAGTTCTCTTCGTCACTGAGGGAGGTGGCCGTGGACAGCTCGGAACCGGTGCCGTCCGGGGAACCGGACGACCGCCCCACCGTGCCGGCCCAGCGCTCCGACCAGGACGCCTACCTGCGGGTACGTGACCTGCGGGTCCGGTTCGACACCGAGGACGGCGTGGTGCGCGCGGTCGACGGGGTGTCGTTCGCGGTCGAGCGGGGCCGCACCCTCGGCATCGTCGGCGAGTCCGGCTCCGGCAAGAGCGTCACCTCGCTGGCGATCCTCGGCCTGCACGATCCCAAACGGACCACCATCAGCGGGGAGATCTCCGTCGGCGGCCGGCAGGTGGTCGGCCTCGCCGACGAGGAGGTACGCCGGCTGCGCGGCCGGGACATGGCGATGATCTTCCAGGATCCACTGTCGGCGCTGCACCCCTACTACACGGTGGGCCGGCAGATCGCCGAGGCGTACCGGGTGCACCACCCGAAGGCCAACCGGCGCGAGGCCCGCCAACGGGCTGTCGACATGCTGGACCGGGTCGGCATCCCGCAGCCGGCGCGCCGCTTCGACCAGTACCCGCACGAGTTCTCGGGCGGTATGCGCCAACGGGCGATGATCGCGATGTCCCTGGTCAACGACCCGGCGCTGCTGATCGCCGACGAGCCGACCACCGCGCTGGACGTCACCGTGCAGGCGCAGATCCTGGACCTGCTCGCCGACCTCCAGGCCGAGTTCCACTCCGCGATCATCCTGATCACCCACGATCTCGGCGTGGTCGGTCAGGTCGCCGACGACGTGCTTGTCATGTACGGCGGGCGTGCCGTCGAGCGGGGCAGCGTCGAGCAGGTGCTCCGCTCGCCGCAGCATCCGTACACCTGGGGGTTGCTCTCCAGCGTGCCGTCGCTGCACGGCGACGCGGACGCGGACCTGGTGCCGATCCCCGGCAACCCTCCCAGCCTGATCAACCTGCCGTCCGGCTGCGCGTTCCACCCCCGCTGCCGGTACGCGGACCGGGTCGGCAGCCGGTCCCGCAGCGAGGTGCCGGAACTGCGGGCGGCCGGGGACGACGGCCACCTGGTCGCCTGCCACCTCGGTGCCGAGGAGCGCGCCACGTTCTACGCCGAGGACATCGCATCCGTGGGGGTGGCCCGATGACCGACGAACCACTGCTGCGGGTACGCGGGCTGACCAAGCACTTCCCGGTACGCCAGGGGCTGCGTGCCACCGGTCTGGTGCGGGCGGTGGACGGGCTCGACTTCGACGTGCGCCCCGGCGAGACGCTCGGCCTGGTGGGGGAGTCGGGTTGTGGCAAGACCACCACCGGCCGGATGCTGGTGCGGCTGTTGGAGCCGACGAGCGGCAGCATCGAGTTCGGTGGGCGGGACATCACGCACGCCGGCCGGCGGGAGTTGCGCCCGCTGCGCCAGGAATTCCAGATCATCTTCCAGGACCCGTACGCCTCGTTGAACCCCCGGCACACCGTCGGGCGGATCGTGGCGATGCCGTTGCAGGTAAACGGGATCAAGCCGCCGGGTGGGATCAAGGCCCGGGTACAGGAGTTGCTGGAGCTGGTCGGGTTGAACCCGGAGCACTACAACCGGTACCCGCACGAGTTCTCCGGCGGTCAACGTCAGCGCATCGGCATCGCCCGCGCGCTGGCGTTGCGGCCCAGGCTGATCGTCGCCGACGAGCCGGTGAGCGCGCTCGACGTCTCGATCCAGGCGCAGGTCGTCAACCTGCTGCGTGACCTGCAACGGGAGCTGGGCCTGGCGTTCGTGTTCATCGCGCACGACCTGGCCGTGGTGCGGCACTTCTGCCAGCGGGTCGCGGTCATGTACCTGGGCCGGATCGTGGAGATCGGCGACCGCGCCGACATCTACGAGCGCCCGCAGCATCCGTACACGCGGGCGTTGCTCTCGGCGATCCCGGACGTCACCCAGCTCGGGCCGGCGGGCCGGATCCGGCTGACCGGTGACGTGCCCACCCCGCTGGACCCGCCGTCGGGCTGTCGCTTCCGTACCCGGTGCTGGAAGGCGCAGGACATCTGCGCGAGCGAGGAGCCCGCGCTGGTGCCACGCGACGGCGGCAACCAGGCCACCGCGTGTCACTTCCCGGAGGTCGCGGGGTCGATCACCCAGGTCGTCGAGGAGGTGCCGTCGTGAGCCTGTCCCCGGTGGAGGGTGTGGCGCTGGCCGAGATCGAGTCCGGCACGGACGCGGGCGGGCCGGTGACGAAGGGTGTCGTCGGGCGGTCGCCCGGTCAGCTCGCCTGGCTGCGGCTGCGCCGGGACCGGACGGCCATGGTCAGCGGCGTGCTGCTTGTCTTCTTCATGCTCGTGGGGTTGGCGGCTCCGTTGATCGAGATGGCCTACGGCGTCGGTCCGCGGGAGCAGTTCCAGAACCTGCTGGACGGCTTCGGCATGCCGCTTGGCTACGCCGGCGGGGTCACCGGCGAGCACTGGTTCGGCCTGGAGCCGGGGCTGGGCCGGGACATCTTCATCCGGTTGATCTACGGGCTGCGGACGTCGCTGTTCATCGCGTTCGCCGCCGCGTTGATCACCGCGACGATCGGTATTGCGCTCGGCGCGCTCGCGGGCTACCTCGGCGGCTGGCTCGACGCGGTGATCAACTGGATCACCGACCTGACCCTGGCCATGCCGTTCCTGATCATCGCCTTGGCGCTCACCCCCACCATCACGCTGCGGTTCTACGGCGAGCGAGGGCAGGTGTCGTCGGCCTTCGGGATCGGCGTGCTGATCGCCGTGTTCGCCATCTTCGGATGGACCAGCACGGCTCGGCTGGTCCGCGGGCAGGTGATCGCGCTGCGGGAGCGGGAGTTCGTGGAGGCGGCCAAGGCCAGCGGGGCCGGGCTGGGGCACATCATCTTCCGGCAACTGCTGCCGAACATCTGGGCGCCGATCCTTGTCTCGTTCTCGCTCGCGGTGCCGCAGTTCATCACCAGCGAGGCGGCGTTGTCGTTCATCGGCGTCGGCCTCAGCGACGAGACGCCGAGCTTCGGCCGGATGATCTACGACAGTCTGGACTTTCTCCAGACCGACCCGGCGTACGTGTTCTTCCCGGGCATCATGATCTTCGCGCTGGTGTTCGCCTTCAACCTCTTCGGCGACGCGTTGCGGGACGCGCTCGACCCGAAGTCGTCCCGGTAGGGGTGGGCTCATGTCACGATTTCTGATCAAGCGGCTCTTCTCCGCGGTGCTCACCCTGTTCGCGGTGAGCGTGCTGACCTTCCTGATGTTCTTCGCCCTGCCGCGGGACCCGGTGACCGGCATGTGCCCGAAGAACTGCAACCCGGAGCGGCTGGAGCGGGTCCGCGACGACCTGGGCCTGAACGACCCGCTGGTCAGCCAGTACGCCGGTTACATGAAGGGCATCGTCACCGGCCGCGACCTGGGCAGCGCTCAGGGCGGCCGGTGTGACGCGCCCTGCCTGGGCTGGTCGTACGTCACGAACGAGGCCGTCTCGGACACCATCGGCCGGGTGCTGCCGGTGACGCTGAGCATCGTCATCCCGGCGGCCGTCCTCTGGCTGCTGCTCGGGGTGGGCCTCGGCATGGTCTCCGCGTTGCGCCGCGGCACCTGGCTCGACCGGGCGGCCATCGGCTTCTCGCTCACCGGAGCGTCGTTGCAGCTCTACTTCGTGGGCGCGGTGCTGCTCCTGGTCTTCGTCTACAACCTGCGGCTGCTGCCGGTGCCCAGTTACACCTCCATCTTCGACAACCCGGCGAAGTGGGCCAGCGGGTTGGTGCTCGCCTGGGTGGCGCTTGCCTTCCTCTTCTCGGCCATCTACGCCCGACTGTCCCGGGCGCAGATGTTGGAGACGCTCTCGGAGGACTTCGTCCGGACCGCGCGGGCCAAGGGCCTGGCCAAACCCAAGGTGTACGGGCGGCACGCGCTGCGCGCGGCAATCACCCCGGTGGTGACAATCGCCGGCCTGGACGTGGGCGGGGCGCTGGGCGGCACGGTGATCACCGAGACGACGTTCGGCATCCAGGGGTTGGGGCGTACGGCGGTGGACGCGGTGCGCTCGGGCGATCTGCCCACCATCATGGCTACGGTGCTGATCGCGGCCGTCTTCGTGGTGTTGGCGAACGTGCTCGTGGACCTGCTCTACGCGGCCATCGACCCCCGGGTCCGGCTGCGCTGACCCGGCCGCTGTCCAGCACGTGGCTGCTGGCGAAATTTATCGACAACTGTTACACAACTCGTAGGTTTTCTTCCTTACGATCCTCGGGACGTCGGCGGTTCTCGCCCCGGCGAAACCGCACGGCACATGGGTGAAGGAGGTACTTCATGAGACCACGCGTGGCGGCTGCCGCAGGCGGCGCGATCGCTCTGGTTGTGGCATTGGGTGCGTGCTCGAAGAACACGGGCGAGGGCACCACCGTGGACACCGAACGGCAGCAGACCGGGGTCATCGCGACCGACCCCAAGGACTCGCAGGGGCCGGCGGCCGAGGTGAGCGGCGCCGCGAAGGGCGGCACCTTCACCATCATCCGGGAGTCGCCGATCTCCCACCTGGACCCGCAGCGGACGTACTCGTTCGCCGGTCTGATGACCAACCCGCTCTTCGCCCGCTACCTGACCACCTGGAAGGACGACGGCAAGGGCGGCCTGGTCCTCGTCGGCGACCTGGCCGAGACGCCGGGCAAGAACGTCAACAACGACTGCAAGGTCTGGGAATTCACGATCAAGGACGGGGTGAAGTTCGAGGACGGCCGCCCGATCACCTCCAAGGAGATCGCGTACGGCATCGCCCGGTCCTTCGACCCGGACCTCTCCGGCGGCCCCACCTACATCCAGGAGTGGCTGGCCGACACCCCGCAGTTCGACACCAAGTGGGACTTCAAGAAGAACAAGACGTCGCTGCCGCCCGGCCTGAGCACGCCGGACGCGAAGACGCTGCGCTTCGAGTTCGCCAAGCCCCGCTGTGACCTGCCGTTCGCGGTCTCGCTGCCGACCACCGCGCCGCTGCCCGCCGACAAGGACACCGGCGTCAACCTGGACAAGCAGCCGTTCTCGTCCGGCCCGTACAAGGTCGCCAAGAACCAGGTCGGTGTGCAGATCACCCTGGACCGCAACCCCAACTGGGACCCGAAGACCGACCCGGTCCGGCACCAGTACCCGGACCAGTTCGTGTGGAGCTTCGGCCCGACCGCGGACGCCGCCAACAACCGGGTGATCGCCGACAACGGCGCCGACCAGAGCGCGCTCGCCTTCAACTTCGTGCCCGCCTCGCTCGTCGCCAAGGTGGCCGGGGACGCCGCGCTCAAGTCCCGGACGATCCTCTCGCCGACCCCGAGCGCCAACCAGCTCGTGATCAACAACCAGCGGGTCACCGACCTGAAGGTCCGCCAGGCACTCAACTACGCCATCGACCGCGAGGGCTTCATCAAGGCGATGGGCGGGCAGACCGTTGCCGCGCCGCTGACCACCCTGATGCCGCCGGCCACCATCGGCTACAAGTCGTACGAGGCGTACCCGGCGGGCGCCAACGGCGACGTGGCCAAGGCCAAGGAACTGCTCGGCGGAAAGACGCCGGAGCTGGTCCTCGGTGTCGCCGACAACTCGACCGAGCAGCAGCAGGGCGCACAGCTCAAGGCCAACCTGGAGCGCGCCGGCTTCAAGATCACGCTGCGGAACATCTCCGACGACGCGAAGCTCGACGAGATCAAGAAGAAGGACAACCCCTGGGACCTGTACATCGGTAACTGGGCGGCGGACTGGCCGAGCGGGGCGTCGATCCTGCCGGTGCTCTACGACGGCCGCTCCATCAAGGCCGAGGGCAACAGCAACCAGTCCTACTTCAACGACCCGACGATCAACGCCGAGATGGACCGCATCCAGGCGATGCCCGCCGCCGACCAGGGCCCGGAGTGGGCCAAGCTCGACGAGCGGATCATGAAGGAGCACGCCCCGGTGGTGCCGCTCTTCGTGGACGTGGCCTACAACGTGCACGGGTCCAAGGCCGGCGGGGTCTTCATCTCCAGCGTCTTCGGCTACGCGTCGTTCGTGAACGCGTACGTCAAGCCGTAGTCACACCGCAGGCAAGGGCCCCCTCCCGACAGCGTCGTCGGGAGGGGGCCCTTCTGCTTCTGCTGGTCCGCTCGCCGGAACCAGGGCGATAGGGTGGCGCGGTGTTCTCCGCCAGCGAGCGTGACGCGATCCGAGAGCGGTTGCTCGGCCTGGCCGAAGGAGACCCCGCCGTCGTCGGGGCCGCCATCACCGGATCCCACGCCGTCGACGGCGGCGACCGATGGTCGGACATCGACCTGGCCTTCGGCATCGACGGACCGCTGGATTCGGCGATGCGCCGCTGGACCGAACTGCTCTACCGCGACTTCGCCGCCGTTCACCACTGGGACCTGCCGTCCGGTCCGGCGGTGTATCGGGTGTTCCTGCTCCCCGACATGCTCGAAGTGGACATCGGGTTCACCCCGGCTGCGGAATTTGGGCCGCATGGCCCGAGCTGGCGTACCGTCTTCGGGCATCCCACGCAGGTGAAGGAAGACCCGGCTCCGAGTCGGCAGACCCTGGTCGGGTTGGGATGGCACCATGCCCTGCACGCGTGGACCTGCATCCAGCGGCACCGCTGGTGGCAGGCCGAGCAGTGGATAGGCGCCCTACGCGGCCAGATCCTCGCCCTGGCCTGCCTGCGCCTCGGTCACCCCACGAGCCATGCGAAAGGCGCCCACCTGCTGCCTGCAGAGGTGACCGCGCCGCTGAGCACCACACTGGTACGCGCGCTCGACGAAGCCGAACTCGCACGTGCCCTCACCGCGGCGACGGCGGCGCTGATCGCGGAACTCTCGCGCGCCGATGCGGCTCTTGCGGCGCGACTCGCCTCTGCCCTCCGCGAGCTGCGTGTCGACGGGCGTCCAGCCGGCTCCACCACTGGGTTCAGCTGACGCCTTGCGCTCGTTGGTAGTTCCGCTCACCCAACCAACCGGGTTCGCCATCCCGGGGACAGCTCGCGGACAGCGGCTACTTGTTCGTTGAACTGGAACCCTGGCTCGGTCAGGGTTCGTACGCCAAGCAGGGGCCGGCCGCACCGGGTCTGGGCGATCGAGGGCTGCCAAAGCATCGGCCGCCACATCGCCAACCGACTACTCGCCGACGGTGAACAGATCGTCGACGTCCCGCCGAAGTTGTCCACCAGGGCGCGGGTGTTCCCCACCGGCAGGTCAGGCCGGCAACACCTTTAGATCCACAGACCCGCACGAGAGTGAAAAGCCAGATCGTGCGGCGTGATTGTTTGGCTGCCAGTGCATCAGTCGATTGCATCTCTTGTTCTACCTCTTCCCGGGGCGGGTTTGTCGGTCTTCCGTCGTTGCAGATTCTGTCTACTGCGGGTATTTAGTTGGCCCTGGTCGCGGGACGGCTGTTCGCATGGTTATTGATTCTGGTGTCTGCCGATTTGGATGGTTGGGGTCGGATGATCGGGTGCTTGTCGGTTGGAGCGGCGTTCTAGGATTCGGTTCGGGACGCAACGTCGTTAGGGTTCAGTGGCTGAGCGATCTGGGTGAGGGGCGGTTGGCGTGACTGGTCTGGTCCTTGACGATTCGGGTTTCGAGGTCGTGGTCGGCGGGGAGCGGATCGGGTCGCGGCGGGCGTTGACCGAGGCCGATGGGGCGCAGTTGGCCGATCTTGGGGCGCGCTATGTGCGGGCGGTGCACTCCGGGGCATCTGACGAGGTTTTCGTGGGGCTGGGTCGGGAGCTGTGGTCCTGGTTGGATGGTGATCAGGGGCAGTTGACGGCGTTGCTGGACAAGGCCTCGGCGCCGGTGGTGTTCGAGGTTCGGGGGCCGAGGTCGCCGTCAGATCGGGCCTGGGCGGTTTTGCGGGCGCCGTTTGAGCTTTTGGCGCCTCCGGGCGGGAGCTTTTTGGCGGCGGACGCGTTGCTGCGGTTCTGTGTGGTGCGGCGTCTCGGCGTGCCCGGGATTTTTCCGGAGCCTGATTGGTTCCGGTTGGGTTTGGCTTTTATGGCGTCGTCGCCGCGCCGGCAGCACGAGCTGGACTTCGAGGCTGAGGAAGCGGCGATTCTGAAGGCTGTTGACGACACTCGGGTCGATCTGGTGGTGGAGGACACCGGCAACCCGGAGGAGTTGGGGCGACGCCTGGCGGATTTGGGTGGGATGCCGGTGGTGCACCTGTCCTGTCACGGGGTGAACAGGTGGCCGGTGCGGCCTGGTCTGCCGGGTGTGCCGGTGTTGATGATGGAGGACGAGGTCGGTGATGATCTGCCGACCACGGCGGCTGAACTGGTTAGGTTGATGACCACGGTGCCCCGGTTGTTGTTCGTGTCGGCCTGCCTGACTGCGACGGCGGCCGACGCGGGAGGGTATTTGCCGGCGGGCGGTGGGCGTCGTGGCAGGGCGGGATCCGGCGGCGATGGGGACGTCTTGGTGGCGCATTCCATGGCCACTGCGTTGGTGTCGGCCGGTGTTCCGGCGGTGCTCGGCTGGGACGGCTCTGTGGACGACCTGGCGGCGATCGTCTTCGCCGAGCAGTTGTACCAGCAGCTGAGTAGGCGGGCGGATCTTGCTCTCGCGGTCGGTGACGCTCGGCGCGTGCTGCTGAACTCCGTCGAGCCGCGGTTGCGTGCGGACTGGCATCTGGCGAGGCTGTGGTTGGGTCCGTTGGGTGGTGGACCGTTGGTGGCAGGGACCAGGAGACGATCGCGGGTGTCGGCGGTGCACGGCACCAAGGTCTTCCTTGACCGCAAGCATCATGTGCCGGTTGCCGCACCGGAAATGTTCGTTGGCCGCCGCCCCGAGCTGCAACAAGCTTTGCGAGCGCTGCGCTCACCGGACCGTGCGGGGGTACTGCTGCACGGGCAGGGGCGGCTCGGTAAGTCGAGTCTGGCGGCGCGGATCGCGGACCGATGCCCGCATCTGGTCCCAGCGGTGGTCTTCGGCGACTACAGCGCGGCCGCGATCCTTAACGTGGTCGATGAAGCGGTACGCGCCAACCAGGACGCCCGCGATCTGATCAAAAGGCGGCGGCCGGACGTCCGTGACCGGCCAGAGGCACTCGAAGAGCTGCTGATCGACCTGCTGAGCGGGCCGTGCGCGCAGTCCGGCGACGGTCAACGCCCGCTGCTGCTGATCATCGATGACCTCGAACAGATCCTGCGACCGGATTCCAACGGCCTGCATCGGGTCGATCCAGGGTTGGCGCCGATGCTGGCAGGTGTCCTGCGTTCCTTCAACCCCGACTACACCGACAGCCGGCTGATCATGACCAGCCGCTTCCAGTTCACCCTCGAGGGTCTGGAGGGCCGGCTGGAACAGGTGCCCCTGCGGCCGCTGTCATTGGTCGCCCAACGCAAGCTGCTGAATCGGCAACGAGCGCGGGTCAGCCCGCAGCGGCGGGACGAGCGGGCGGTGCTCGCCGAGCGGGCGGTGACGGTCAGCCGTGGTAATCCAGGCCTGCAGGACCTCATCGGGCTGCGCCTGGTCTACGGCGACCACGTGGACATCGACCGGGCCGAGGCCGCGATCGCGGGGATGGAGACATACCTGCGCCAGGGCGAGCCACCGTCAGAAGCAGAGGTACGCGACTTCCTGGAAAACCTGGCGCTCGACACGCTAATCGGCCAGGCTGGCCCGGCCCATTGCGCGTTACTGCGTGACCTCACGCTGTTCGACCTGCCGGTGCCGGAGCCCGTGGCGGATGCCTTGGCCCAGCGCACCGGGGGGTCAACCGCCCGGCTCCGCGGGCTGGGACTAGTCGACGTCTTTTCAGACGGCTACGACTCGCAACAGCCGGCGATAGCCGCAAACGCTCTGGCCGCCGGGCGCCTCGACCCGCTCGACGCCGCCGAAGTCACCGACCTCGCCGGCCTGATCACGGAGCCGCTGTTCTCCGCGTGGGGAGGCACCGCGGCGCAGAATCACCGCAACTTGGAGTTGGACCTGCAACTGACCCGGATCGCCCTGCACGCCGACAATGCGCAAGTCACCGCTACCTGCGCCGCCGACGCCGTGCAGGCGCTACGTTCCGGGCCAGCCGCCGACGCATTCCGGCTCGGTCAGGAGGCAATCGCTCTGCTCGACCGTCACCAGCACCCGGTACCCGTCCTGCTCATCCGGCGGGTCGCCGACGCCGCGACAACCAGCGGGGACGGTAACACTGCCGGTCAACTCTTCACCCGAGCCGTACAACAGGCGCAGGTCGATGACTCCCTGCAGACCATCGACCGCGCACGCGTCACGGCCGAACACGCGACCTACCTGATCGGCCGGGGTGAACTGCACCATGCCGAACAGCTTCTCCAGCAAGCCCGCCAACTGTTCACCGCCGCAGGATCCGAACGGGAAGCCGCCACCTGCCGAGGAACCCTCGCGGACATCCACTTCCAACGAGGTGACTACGACGAAGCCCTCCGCATCCGCCGCGAAGTTGAGCTTCCGGTCTACGACCGACTCGGTGACACCCGCTCGACTGCGATCACCTGGGGCAAGATCGCCGACATCCTCTATCAGCGTGGCGACTACGACGAAGCCCTCCGCAT
>NZ_JBEZZW010000040.1:60566-64763 GCF_040639415.1 Micromonospora sp. NPDC023888
TGACCGACTCGGTGACACCCGCTCGACTGCGATCACCTGGGGCAAGATCGCCGACATCCTCTATCAGCGTGGCGACTACGACGAAGCCCTCCGCATCCGCCGCGAAGTCGAGCTTCCGGTCTATGACCGACTCGGTGACACCCGCTCGACTGCGATCACCTGGGGCAAGATCGCCGACATCCTGCACCAGCGCGGCGACTACGACGAAGCTGCTGTGCTGCACACGAAGCGGTTACGTGCCCACGAAAGTATGGGCGACCTCGATGAAATCGCTGCCGCGAAATGGGGGCTCGCTCGCATTGAATTGATGCAAGAGGACTACCAGGCTGCATTTATGCATCTCGTTGAGTCATTTCAAGCGCTTCGACAGCTTGAACGACCCGACGGCATCGCGGTTGTAGGTGTCCGCTTGGGGCAACTCCTGCTAGCTGCTGATGAGCGCGAACAGGCGAGGTCGGTTCTCCAAGATAGCTTGGCCGCCGCCGAGAAGATCGGTGTAACCAAGATAATCCAGGAAATTCGCGACCTGATTAGTCGAACCGATGAACGCCATGGGGACGGTCAGCATGATTGACCACACCAAGTTGATACAAACACACCACCTTCGCCATGAGCGTGTACATCGGCGTCGCAGCAGGCACTGCTGGAGGGCAGCAGTTGGGGCGGTGGGGCAGCCACTGATGACGCCCGCAACCGCCCCTGAACGAGTGGCGAAGCGTCCTATTCGGGCAACCTGTTGTACTGGTCGAGCGTCGCCTTCGACGTGGAAGCATCCCGGAAGGTCAGTTCCCAGGGGCCGGTGTTGACGTCCATGTCCTTGCCGAACCCGACCCATTTCCCGGCCATCCGTCGGCCGGTGGGCTCTACCAGTAGCTGGATCGCGCCGTGGTACCGGGCTCCCCGGTAGTAGCCGGTGGGATCGGTCTGTTCCACCCAGGTGCCGGTGACCACGGCACCATCTAGGGTGAGGTCCATCGACAGCGACGATGCCGCCGAGCCGGGAAGGCTTCGCACGGTCAGTCGATCGCCGTGTTGGAGCACGACCACGAAATGCTGACCGGCGAATGATTCCCCTCGCCCGCTGGAGTGGTATTGGTAGCGGCTGAGCCAGACGCCCTCGTATGACGCGTGGACCACGCGCAGGGTGCTTTTCGCGGCGTCCATGCCGCCACAATAGCGGTGTGTCATGCTGCTGTCGCAGTGAGTATGACTCGGGTGTGCGCCTGTGCTGTCGCGTCTCGGCGGCACGGTGGACAGCGCGCAACGTGCTGAGCCTGTCGGTGCGCCCCGGCAGCGGAGGTCATGCTGAGGAGTCAACGCCTGTTCGTGGGTGTTGCGGCGACGATGCGGTCTGCGCGAAACCGTGTTTGCTCGATGTACCGTCCGTAGCAGTGGTCCGGCCTGAAAGCTGGTCCGGGTAGTCGATTGGGGCGTCGTCGTGTCGCATGTCGATCCGCGCTTCGGTGTCCAACTGCGCGCGCTGAGAACCAATCAGGGGTTGTCGCTGCGGGCACTGGGTCAGCTCGCTCATCGGGGCAAGAGCCACCTGCACGATCTCGAAACCGGGACTAAGGCCCCCACCCCGGAAACGGCTCGGCACCTCGACGAGGTGCTGCGCGCCGGCGGGGCACTCATGCGTCTGGTGGACGAGCCCG
This sequence comes from Micromonospora sp. NPDC023888, assembly GCF_040639415.1. Taxonomy (NCBI): domain Bacteria; kingdom Bacillati; phylum Actinomycetota; class Actinomycetes; order Micromonosporales; family Micromonosporaceae; genus Micromonospora; species Micromonospora sp. NPDC023888. Next base: position 62,222 of record NZ_JBEZZW010000040.1, read on the forward strand.
TCGACCACGACACCGAAGCCGGCGAGTTGTTGGCTCGGGTGCGGGTCAGCGATGTCAGCGCCGAGACGGTCGCTCGGATCGAGGCGGGCGTGGATGACCTGGCAAGTGCGTACGCGACGACGCTGCCGCTCGAACTATTGCCGCTGGTGCGGCGGCAGTTGGCCTACGTGGGGCGGCTACTCGACGGTCGGGGGACGTTGGCGCAGCGGCGGCGGCTCGTGGTTGCCGGTGGTTGGCTGACCGTGCTGCGGGCCACGGTGCACATTGATCTGCTGCAACAGCCCGCAGCCGGCGCTCATCTGCGCACGGCCATGGCTCTTGCCGAGCATGCTGAGCATCCGGAGATCCAGGCGTGGTGTCTGGAGACGCAGGCGTGGGACTGGCTCACTCAAGGCGACTACCGGCGGGCGATGGACCTTTCCCGGCAGGCGCAGCGGGTTGCGCCTGGGGGTAGCTCGGCCTACATCCAGGCGACCGCCCAGGAGGCGCGGGTGTGGGCGCGGTTGGCTGACGTGCGGCGGACGCGTGAGGCGTTGGATCGGCTGGAGCGGTTGACCGCGAACCTGCCTGTGCCGGAGCAGGCCGAACACCACTACCGGTACGACCCGACGAAGGCGTTGGCGTACACGGCGACCACGCTGTCGTGGGCGGGTGACCCGGCTGCCGAGCAGATCGCCCGGACCGCCCTGGCGGAATTGGACCCGCGCGGCGATGGTGGGGAGCGCCCCCGGCGCTCTGCTTCCGCCCGCCTCGATCTCGCGATGGCGCTGTTGGCCGCCGACCAGCCGGACGAAGCAAGCGTCGTCGCCGCCGACGCGGTCCGGTCGGGGCGGGTGGTGTCCTCGAACTGGTGGCGGGCACGGGAAGTGCTGCGGAAGGTCGAGCACACCGGGACGGCGGAGGCGGCAGCATTCCGCGAGGTGTACGAGGCGTACCGGCCCGGGACCCGATAGCGGACGGCACGCGCGACCAGCGGACACTCGCTAGCTTTCTGTCACCGCCTGTTCACCCGATGCTGTGCGTGTGGGCGGGCTCCGTACGAACACACCTCCTGCCCGCAGCCGGGTGCGGCGGTAATGGTCGTCGCGCCGTTGCCAGCGGAGGTGGGGGCTTGAGCGACAGGGACGACACCGGTAAGCCCAGCGCCGGCGAGCAGATCGACGCCGCCGAACGGGAAGAGGCCAAACGTCGGTTGCTCGCGCGGGCGGAGTCGGAGCGGATCCCGGTGGAGGAGACGACTCGGGCGGTGCCGGATCGGCGGTGGCGTGGTGAGTCGTGATCCGGTGCCGATCGGTCGGCGGGTCGCGTACCTGCGGGTGCGGCGGCGGTTGTCGCAGCAGTCGTTCGCGGATCGGTTGGGGAAGTCGAAAAGCTGGGTGGACAAGGTCGAGCGTGGGGTCCGTTCCCTGGAACGGTTGTCGACGATTCGGGAGATCGCGGCGGTGCTGCGGGTCGATGCCGCGGCGCTGCTCGGTCGTGATGTGCAGCCCGCCGGGGTGGCCGAGTGTCACGGAGGAGTCGCGCGGATTCGGGCGGCTTTGTCGGCGTACCCCATGGCTTTTGGTCGCCAGACGGACCGCGAGGTGACGTCGCCCGACCGGTTGGCTCGGGAGGTACGGCAAATGTGGATGACCTACCAGCACGCCCGCTATCCGCGTCTGGTCGAGCTGCTGCCCGCGTTGGTGACCGAGGTTCACCGCGCCCACGCGCAGGACCCGGAGGCCGGACGGGCCGCGATGGTTGAGGTGTATCGGGTGACGGCGGCTCTGCTGGTCAAGCTGGACGAGGGGAGCCTCGCCTGGTTGGCCGCTGACCGGGCGATGTCCGCCGCCGGTGACCGGGTCTTGCTGGCCTGCGCGGCGGTGCAGTTGGGTCAGGTGCTGCGGGCGTCAGCTCGGGCAGGGCCGGTGATGCTCGCCGTCGCTTCCCAGATCGCCCCTGGCACGCCGGAAGAGATGTCGCTGCGTGGATCGCTGCTCGTGCAGGCCGCGCTGATCGCGGCCAGGGCGGGGGACGACCGGATGGCCGACGACCTACTGGATGAGGCGGCCGAGCTGGCCGCTCGGGTGGGCGACGGACATGATCACTGCTGGACGGCGTTCGGGCCGACGGCCGTCGAGCTGGCGCGGGTCGCCGCTTCCGTGGAGTTGGGCGACGGGCCGCAGGCGGTCGCCCGGCACGAGAAGGCCATGGGGCGCGACGGCTGGCGGTGGCTGCCGGTCGAGCACCGCGCCGCGCACCTGATCGACGCGGCGCGGGCCTACCTCCAGGCGAACGACCCCACACATGCGGCCCGGGTCCTGTCGCGGGCCGACAGCATCGCGCCCGCCGAGATCCGCTACCGGCCAGCGGCACGGGACGTGGTCGGCCAGGTCGCGAACGCTCCGGGCGCCCCAGCCACGATCACGCAGCTCGCCATCAACCTTGGCGTGCTGTGAGCATGACGGTCTACGCCAGGGGGAGCAGTCGCTCGGCGGTGCTCGCCGGGAAAGCTCGCCGATCCGGCCGGTGCCGCCGTCGTCGGGGTCGGCGTCCGGCCAGC
>NZ_JBEZZW010000041.1:0-64701 GCF_040639415.1 Micromonospora sp. NPDC023888
CGCCATCCGCAACCGCGCGGCCGGTGACCCCCGCGATGGTGGCCGGGTCAGCCGAGGTTGGCCCAGGTGGACCAGGGGCCGCTGGTGGTGGTCTGCCACATGCTGTAGAGATTCCCGTTGCCGCCGACGACGAAGACCTGGAGGCGTCCGTCGGCGTTTGTGGCGACGGTCAGGTCGGTGGAGAGGCCGTTGCCGCCGAGGCTGGTCCAGTCGGAGAACAACCCGTTCGGGGTGCTCTGCCACTTGTGGTAGAGCTTGGCGTCGCCGCCGATGGCGAACAGTTCGATCCGGCCGTCGGTCTTGGTGACGGCCTTGATGGCGTGCAGGTCGGTGCCGTCGAGGTTGCTCCAGGCCGACCACGGGCCGCTGGTGGTGGTCTGCCAGATGCTGTAGAGGGCGCCGTTGCCGCCGATGACGAAGGCTTGCAGGCGTCCGTCGGCGTTGGTGGCGATGGTGAGGTCGGTGCTGAGGTCGGTGCCGCCGAGGCTGGTCCAGTCCGCGAACGGGCCGTTGGCCGTGTCCTGCCACTTGTGGTAGAGCTTCGAGTCGCCGCCGATGGCGAACAGTTCGATCCGGCCGTCCTTCTTCTTCACGGCGCTGAGCGAGCGCAGGTCGGTGCCGCCGAGGTTGGCCCAGGTGGACCAGGGGCCGCTGGTGGTGGTCTGCCAGATGCTGTAGAGGCTTCCGTTGCCGCCGATGACGAAGGCTTGCAGGCGTCCGTCGGCGTTCGTGGCGGTGGTGAGGTCGGTGGTCAGGTCGCTGCCGCCGAGGCCGGCCCAGTCGGAGAACAGCCCGTTCGGGGTGCTCTGCCACTTGTCGTAGAGCTTCGAGTCGCCGCCGATGGCGAGCAGCTCGATCCGGCCGTCCGGCTTGGTCACGGCCGTGGGGGCCTGGAGGTGGTTGCCGCCGAGGTTGGCCCAGTCGCCGAAGACGCCGTTCGCGGAGGTCTGCCAGGTGCTGTACACCGCACCGGAGCCGCGGGTCTGGAACGCCTGCAACCGCCCGTCGGCATTCAACGCCACCGTCAACGACCGGGCGGACGGCCGGGTGCCCCACTGGCCGAAGTCGATGGCCCAGGCCTCGTCGAGGTCACAGTCGGCCCCGCCGACGGTCACGCCGTTCTTCACCTGTCGCAGCTGTGCCCGGCCGTCCCACTGGTTGGACGACCACGCGTACGTCTGCCAGCCCCAGCGAATCTTGCCGGCGTCGAAGAGTCGCTTGATCACGAAGTAGCCGCCGTAGGCGCCGACCCGCGCCCGGCCCAGCACCGAGGCAACCCCGTCGAAGTACGCCTTGATGGCGGGTAGCTGCGACTCCGAGGCGTCGAAGTCCACGCTGAAGTAGATCGGCTTTCCCGCCGGCATGCCGCAGGCCAGCGCCTGGCTCTGCGCCTTGGTGGCGTTCTCCACCCCCTTCGCGTACCCCAGCAGCGCCTCGCCGGTGGTGTACTCCCAGTTGGAGACGATGTCGATGCCGCCCGCGATGAGGGCGTCCGCCTCGCTCCGGGTGAGATTCTTGCCATCGGTGCTGTCGCTCAGATATCGGCAGGCGAAGGTGTAACCGGCGGCCTTGAGGGCGCTGATGCTCGGGCGACCCCACGAGTAGTCGACGCCGCGACGGTAGACGGTCGCGGCTGCCGGGGATCCGAAGGCCAGCCCGGTGACGCCGCCCGCGGCGACGGCGGCCAGACCAGCCAGCACGCTGCGTCGGGAGATCTGGTTGGGCAGGTGCGGTGCGGAGAGAACACGCATGGGAGAAGGTCCTTTCGAGGGCTACCGGGGCGTACGAGGGCGTGGCTTCGCCGGGGCGGACCGGGAATCTGCGGTGGAGCGGGGGTCACCGGCGCGGGCCGGTGACCCCCCGCGGTGGTGCCGGGTCAGCCGAGGTTGGCCCAGGTGGACCAGGGGCCGCTGGTGGTGGTCTGCCAGATGCTGTAGAGCGCGCCGTTGCCGCCGATGACGAAGGCCTGGAGGCGTCCGTCGGCGTTGGCGGAGATGGCGAGGTCGGTGGTGAGGCCGCTGCCGCCGAGGCTGGCCCAGTTGGAGAACAGCCCGTTCGCTGTGGTCTGCCACTTGTGGTAGAGCTTCGAGTCGCCGCCGATGGCGAACAGCTCCATCCGGCCGTCGGTCTTGGTGACGGCCCTGACGGCGCTCAGGTCGGTGCCGTCCAGGCTGGTCCATTCCGACCAGGGGCCGCTGGTGGTGGTCTGCCAGATGCTGTAGAGCGCGCCGTTGCCGCCGATGACGAAGACCTGGAGGCGTCCGTCGGCGTTGGCGGAGATGGCGAGTTCGGTGGTGAGGTCGTTGCCGCCGAGGCTGGTCCAGTCGGCGAAGGGGCCGTTGGCCGTGCTCTGCCACTTGTGGTAGAGCTTGCCGTCGCCGCCGATGGCGAACAGTTCGATGCGGCCGTCTTTCTTCTTGACGGCGCTGAGCGAGCGCAGGTCGGTGCCGCCGAGGTTGGCCCAGGTGGACCACGGGCCGCTGGTGGTGGTCTGCCAGATGCTGTAGAGCGCGCCGTTGCCGCCGATGACGAAGACCTGGAGGCGTCCGTCGGCGTTGGTGGCGACGTTCAGGTCACTGCTGAGCCCGCTGCCGCCGAGGCTGGTCCAGTCGGAGAACGGCCCGTTCACCGTGCTCTGCCACTTGTGGTAGAGCTTGCCGTCCCCGCCGATGGCGAACAACTCGATCCGGCCGTCCGCCTTCGTCACCGCCGTCGGCGACTTCAGGGCGCTGCCGCCCAGGCTGGCCCAGTCGCCGAAGACGCTGTTGGGGGCGGACTGCCAGGTGCTGTGCACCGCGCCGGAACCGCGGGTCTGGAACGCCTGCATCCGCCCGTCCGCGTTCAGCGCGACCGACAGCTTCGTGGCCTGCGGCTTCGCGGGAGTCGACGGGGAGGCGATCAGACCGGTGCGCCGGATCGGCTTGTACATGGAGAGGTCACCCGCGCTGTTGAAGCCCAGGTTGCCATCATTGCTCTTCTTGTACGGGTTCTGGACCGTCTCGCCCGTGTCGTTGAACGAATAGACGTAGGCGCCCTTGCCGTGGTCGTTCCGGTCCGCCCAGAACGCGAACAGTTCCATGTGGCCATCGCGCACCATCGCGTCGCCGGGCTGCCAGTCGTCTCTGCTATCAAGCGTGTACCAGCTGGGGTTACTGCCTTGAAAATTTCCGGTGTTGTAGCTGGTTCCCAGGTGCCAGACCATCGACACCAGACCCGAGCAGTCACGCCGGTAGGTGTGGTCGCCCTCCTCGTCGCTCGCGTAGGTGCTCGGGGAGCTGTTGAGGTACGTGATGCCGCGGTCCACCCAGTCCTGGGCCCGGAGCAGGATCTCGTTGCGACTGATGGGACCTTCGAGCGTGGATGCCTGGGCGGGGGCCGGTGACAGGCCGACCAGCCCAGTGGCGATCATCGCCAGCGCGCCGATGAGGCTGCTCGCTCGGCGAGTACGACGGAATCGTGACTGCACAACTTTTCCCTTCGAAGTGGGTGAAGTGCCGGGCGGTGCCGACCGGACCGGAAGCATCGAGACCCTTGGCTGGAACTGATGCGGCCGGTTAAGATCCGCGACACAGGCGTCACCGTGGGTTCCGTCCGCAGTGGTCGGTCCCAGGTGGTCCTGCTATGCGGTTGTGGGTCGGCAACCTTCCCTTCGGATGAGGACACATAAGCCGTGGCGCCTCGCTGAGCGGTGTCGCGTGCTGTCGGCGATGGCTGGCTGGGAAGACCCTCGCAGTCGGATCCGGTAGCGAACCTGAACGGATTCTTGACAACATGAGCGGCCCATTTCTGGGCCGTGTAGGCACTACGGGCGCGGGGGCGAAGCCGTGGAACTACGTATATTGGGTGACCTGCAGGTTGTGGTCGACGGACGACCGGTGGAGTTGGGTCCACCGAAGCAGCGACTGGTGTTCGCCGCGCTCGCCGTCGACGCGGGTCGGAGCGTGCCGATCGAGGCGCTTGTCGACCGGGTCTGGGACGAGACGCCGCCAGCCGACGCACGCGGCGTCCTGTACACCTACCTGACCCGCATCCGGCGGATCCTGGCCACCGCTCGGTCCGCCGACACGGTGCCGATCACCGTGGGTCGCAGTCAGACCGGCTATCTCCTCTCCGCCGAGCCGGACCGGGTGGACCTGTACCGGCTACGCCGCCTCGCCGAGCAGGCGCAGGGCCTGCCGGCGGAGCATCCGGACCGGCCGGCTCTGCTCCGGGCGGCGATCGACCTGTGGCACGGGGAGCCCCTCGACGGTCTGCCCGGCGACTGGGCGTCCCGGGTCCGGGAGGGGCTGCGTCAGCAGTTGATCCGGGTCCTGCTCGACTGGGCCGACAGCGAGATCACCCATGGTCGGCCCGGCCCGGTCACCGAGCGGCTCACAGTGGCCGTTGACCGAAGCCCGCTCATCGAGCCGTTGGTGCTGAGCCTGATGCGGGCCCTCTACTTCAATGGACGCCGAGCCGAGGCGCTCGAGCTGTACGCCCGGACCCGGGCCCGGCTCGCCGACGACCTGGGCATCGACCCGGGCACGGACCTCCAGGACCTGCACCGGGAGATCCTGCGCGGCACCCTGCCGCCGCCGGCGGCGCTCGCGACCGCGGTCCCGACGCCGGCGCAGCCATCGGCCGTCGTGCCGACGCCTGTCGAGACCGCGCCGGAGCAACCGCAGCCCAGCAGCGGGGGGCCTGGGTGCCAACTCCCGGCCGACCTGCCCGACCATGTCGGGTGCGAACCGGAGATCTCCCGCGCGCTGGCCGTGTTGCGACCCGACGGCCGTCGTGCCGAGGGCACCGCCGCACCCGTGCTGATCCTCTCCGGTCCGGGTGGGGTCGGGAAGACGGCACTCAGCATCCGGCTGGCGTATCTGCTGCGGCACGCGTACCCGGATGGTCAGATCTTCGTCACGCTCAGTGGCCGCGGCCGCGACCCGGGGGAGGCGGTCGACCGGGTGCTGCGGGCCCTCGGCGCCACGAACATCCACCAGCTCCCCACGCTTGCGGACAAGCTCGGGCAGTACCGGGCCATGCTGAGCGGGCGACGCTTCCTCATCGTGCTCGACTCGGCGGTCAGCGCCGAGGAGGTCCGGCCCCTGGTGCCCGGCGGCCCGGGCAGCGCCCTGGTCGTGTCCAGCCGGGCCCGGCTGACCACCGTTCCCGGTGCCGAACACATCGAGGTGCCGCTGCTGGATCAGGCCGACTCGGTCCACCTGTTGGATCGCATCATCGGGCCGGACCGGGTGGCGGCGGAACCGGAGGCGACCGACGCGCTCGTGGAGATGTGCGCGGGGCTGCCACTCGCCCTTCGGATCGTCGGCGCGCGGATCGCGGCGCGACCGCACCGCCGGATCGCCCGCCTGGCCGAGCGGATGCGGGACGAACGTGGGCGGCTCGACGAGATGGCCGCGGACGGGTTGGCCGTGCGGGTCAGCGTCGGGGTCGGCTACCAGGCGCTCGATCCGGCGGCCCGACGGGCGTTCCGGCTGCTCGGCTTCCTCGGCGTGCCGAGCTTCGCGGAGTGGCTGGTGGCGGCGCTCATCGGCGGTTCGGTGGACGATGCCGAAGAGCTGTTGGAGCAACTCGCCGACGCCCGGCTGGTGACCGCCCTGCCCGACCCGACGCACCGGCTGCTCCGCTACCACATCCACGACCTGGTCCGGCTGTTCGCCCGGGAACGCGCCGCCGAGGAGGACGCCGACGCCGCGCTGCGCGCCGCGGTGGCCCGGGTCCTGGCGACGGCCACCGACTTGGGGGAACGGCTCAACCAACGGCAGCCGTACGCCGTTCCGCCGCTCTACCGACAGACGCCGCAGCCGGTGGACGTGCCGACGGTTCCGCTCCCGGCGGACCACCAGCTCCCCGGCTGGCTGGAGGTCGAGGCGTCGACACTGATCGTCGCGGTGGAGCGGGCCGCGGAGCTGGGCATGGACGTGGCGGCGTGCGCGCTGGCGGACGCGTTGGTCTACGCGTCCTTCGCCGTCCGGAACGACTTCGTCGGCTGGGGACGCACCCACGCGGCGGCCTCCGCTGCGGCACGGGCCGCCGGGAACGCCGTCGGCGAGGCGGTGATCGCCTGCGGCATCGCGCTGCTGCGCTACAAGGAGGACCGGTTCGTCGAGGCCGAACAGAGTTTCCGGAGCGCCATCGAGCTGTTCGAGGCGGCCGGTCACGAGCACGGGTCGGCGGCAGCGCGCAGCGGGCTCGGCGCCGTGCTGCGCGAGGTTGGCCGGCACCGGGAGGCCGTCCCGTTGCTGACCGCGGCGGCCGACGTCCTGGAACGGATCGGCGGTGACAACGCTGCCGCGCACGCCACCTACGGGATCGGACACTGCCTGCGGGAGCTGGGCGACGACGATGAGGCGGTGCGCTTCATCGGCCGGGCCATGGACGCCTACCGGGCGCTCGGTCACGTCCGGGGCGAGGCCATCGCCGCTCGGGGGATCGGCCTCGTGCACCGGGCCCGGGGCGAGCTGGACGACGCGCAGCGCTGGTGCGTCCGGGCCCACGAGCTGATCGTGGCGAGCGGTGACGAGCTGCTCGCCTGCTACACCGAGCAGGCGCTGGCGAAGGTGTGGCTGCGGCAGGGGGACGCGGGCCGGGCACTGGCGCCGTTGGAGCGCAGCCTGGCGACGTGCCGCCGGCTGAACGACCGGTTCGGCACGGCGCTGGTCCAGCGGACCGTCGGTGAGCTGCACCTGGCGGCGGGGCGGCCGGAGGTGGCCCTGAAGGCCCTCCGGCTGGCCCACGACGGTTGGGTCGAGCTGCACCACGATCTCGGCGCGGCACGTACGCTGCGCGACCTTGGCGCGGCGCACGCCGCGTTGGGTGACGTCGCGTCGGCGCACCGGGTGTGGGAGACCGCTGAGGCGACGTTCCGGCGGCTCGGCACCCGGGAGGCCCGCGAAGCGCCGGGCTGGCACGAGCGGTGGTGGTGCGAGTGCGCCGCGACATCCCTGGCGGACCGGGTCGTGACCGGCGCGCAGCTGGTCTGACAAGCCGGTGACCAGGGCTTCCAGGTTTCGTCAAGACCAACCGCAGGCCGCTTCCCTAGCGTCGGACCAGCACCGGGCATCGCACCGGAGGGCAGTCCGACGAGAGGGAGAAATGATCATGACGATCCGACGCAGCGGCGCGTGCCTGGTGGCGGCGGTGGCGCTGGCCCTGCCGGTGGCCGGATGCGCGCACGACGAGCGCACCGGCGGCGCGGCGAGTGTTCCCGCGCCGGCCTCGTCCGGGTCGGTCGCCGCGCCGGAGCCGACCGCTCCCGGGGCACAGGCGACCGCGACGACCTCCGGCGTCCCCGCGCCACCGGCTTCCGCCTCGGCTCGGCCCGGTACGGGAGGCGGTCGGGCGGCCGACCCGGCGCCGACCAGCACCCGGCCGCTCCGTCTCGACGACGAACACGTCACCGACACCCCGTCCTGCCGCCCGGAGGTCCTGCTCGCGGCCGCCAGAGCGGCTCTGAGCGGGCAGAGTGTGCAGGACGTGGCGGTGTTCTCCTGCCGCAACGGCTACGCCCGGCTGATGGCCGTCGCCCCGCAGCCGGCGGAGATCCCCGACGGCCAGATGTTCCTGCACGAGGATGCCAAGGGCTGGCGGGTCGTGGCGCGTACCTCGGCAGCCACCGACTGCGGCGACACGGGCCTCAACGCCGCCATCCAGACGGCCTGCGCCGGCCTGGCCTGACCCGGCCCGGGGCGACACGCGGGCCGGAACCGCCCAGCCGGCAGCGGTGGCCGCCACACCGGCATCCCCCGGCCGGCGTGTCGTCGGTCCGGCAGGGCAGGATGTACGCCGAGGGGGTGGCGCATGGCTGGGCGGATCCGGGACGAGGACATCGCACTGGTCCGGGAACGCACCTCGATCGGGGATGTGATCTCCGAGACGGTCACCCTCAAGTCCGCCGGTGGCGGCAATCTGAAGGGCCTGTGCCCGTTCCACGACGAGAAGAGCCCGTCGTTCAACGTCTCCCCGGCCCGCAACGTCTGGTACTGCTTCGGCTGCGGGGCCGGCGGCGACGCCATCAAGTTCCTGATGGATGCCGACCACCTCAGTTTCGTGGAGTCCGTCGAGCGGCTGGCCGGCCGCGCCGGCATCCAGCTGCGCTACATCGAGGACGACAAGGGCACCCCGCGCCCCCGCCCGCAGCAGGGTCAACGGCAACGCCTGGTCGCCGCGCACGCCGCCGCCGTCGAGTTCTACCGGGCGCAGCTCAGCACGGCCGGGGCCCGGCCGGCCCGGGAGTTCCTGGCCAAACGGGGCTTCGACCGGGCCGCCGCGGAGCGCTACGGCTGTGGCTTCGCGCCGGACGGTTGGGACCTGCTCACCAAGCACCTGCGCCAACAGGGCTTCACCCACCAGGAGTTGGTCACCGCCGGGCTGTCCCGGGAGGCCCGCTCCGGCAGCCTGATCGACCGCTTCCGCCGCCGGCTGCTCTGGCCGATCCGCGACCTCGCCGGCGACGTGATCGGCTTCGGCGCGCGCAAGCTCTTCGACGACGACGACGGCCCGAAGTACCTGAACACCCCCGAGACGCCGATCTACAAGAAGTCGCACGTGCTCTACGGCATCGACCAGGCCAAGCGGGAGATCGCCAAGCAGGGCCGGGCGGTCATCGTCGAGGGTTACACCGACGTGATGGCCTGCCACCTCGCCGGGGTGACCACGGCGGTGGCGACCTGCGGCACCGCGTTCGCCGCGGACCACATCTCCGTCCTGCGGCGGCTCCTGTTCGACAGCGACGAGGTGGCCGGGGAGATCATCTTCACCTTCGACGGTGACGCCGCCGGCCAGAAGGCCGCGCTGCGCGCCTTCGAGGACGACCAGCGGTTCGTCGGGCGCACGTTCATCGCCGTCAGCCCGGACAACATGGACCCCTGCGATCTGCGGCTGGCCAAGGGTGACCTGGCGGTACGTGACCTGGTCGCCCGCCGTGAGCCGCTCGTCGACTTCGCGCTGCGACACGTGATCGGCCGCTTCGACCTGGACACCGTCGACGGCCGGGTCGAGGCCATGCGCCACGCCGCGCCGCTTGTCGCGCGACTCAAGGACCGGGAGAAACGTCCCGAGTACGTCCGCAAACTCGCCATGGACCTCGGCATGGAGATCGAGCCGGTGCAGCGGGCGGTGCTCGCCGCCGCCAACACCCCGCCGCCCGGCACCCGCGACGTCGCCCCCGCCGCCCGGCCCGCTCCGGCCCGCCCCGAGCCGGTCCCGGACAGCCCGCAGTCGATGGTCGAGCGCGAGGCGCTGAAGCTCGCCCTCCAGCAGCCGGTCCTGGCCGGGCCCATGTTCGACGCCGTCGAGTCGACCGAATACCGCCACCCGGTGCACGTCGCGGTTCGTACCGCCATCGCAGCGGCCGGTGGGGCCGCGGCGGCGACCGGCGGCGCGGTGTGGATCGAGTCGGTCCGGGACGCCTGCGACGATCTGGCCGCGGCGGCGCTCGTCGGCGAGCTGGCGGTGGAGCCGCTGCGCATCGACGGCGAAGCCGACCCGCGCTACGTGTCGATCACCATGGCCCGTGTGCAGTTCGGGTCGGTGACCAGCCGCATCCGGGACCTCAAGTCACGCATCCAGCGGATCAACCCGGTCAACAACAAGGACGAGTACTTCGCCGCGTTCGGTGAGCTGCTGTCCCTGGAGCAGCACGCCCGGGCGTTGCGCGAGCAGGCTGCGGGAGGCCTCTAGATGGGACTGTTCAGCCGCAAGCCGAAGCTGCCGCCGGCCGACCGGCCGCCGCTGGCCCCCGACGAGCGGGTGCTGGCCTGGGCGGCCGCCGGCAACGGCGAGGGCGACGGGGTGGTGGTCGCCAGCAACCTCGGGCTGTGGCTGCCCGGTCGAGGGCACCGGCTCGGCTGGCACACCATCCTCAAGGCGGTCTGGTCCGGCCGGGAGCTGGCCGTCACGCCCGCCGAGACCGTCGTCGAACGCGACGGCTACACGGTGGTCGCCGACGGCCCGACGGAGACCTACCTTCTGCTCGACCCGGGTGAGCTGCCGCACCAGGTGCGGGCCCGGGTGACCCGCTCGGTCGCGTACACCGAGCAGCAGCCGGTGCCCGGCGGCGCGGCGCGGGTCGCGGCCCGCCGCGTGGCCGGGGCCGACGGTCTCACCTGGACGGTCCGACTCGACCCCGGCACCCCGGCGGACGACGAGGCCCTGCTGGCCGAGACCGACCGCCTGGTCGGGGTGGCCCGTGCCGCCACGGCTCCGGGCGACCTGTGAGCGAACGCTCGATTGCTCAACTCCCCCGGTAGTAGCGGCTGGCGCCGGGGTGCAGCGGGATGGGCTCGCTCAGCGCGGCGCTGGCCCGGGTGAAGTTCGCCGCCTCGGGATGGACGGCGACCAGCTCTCTCTGGTGGTCGAAGAGCGTCCGGGTGAGGTCGTACGCCAGGCCGTCGGGCATGTCGGCGCTGACCAGGATCACGTTCGCCACGGTGATGGTGGGCGCGTCACTGGCCGTGTTGTAGACGTTGGCGGTCAACGTCGAGGTGGTGTAGACGGGGCCGTAGCCCCTCTGTAGCGGCTGGAGGAGGTTGTCCAGCGGTAGTAGCCGGAACGCACCCGGCGAACTGGTGAGCAGGTCCTTGATGCCGGGGGTGGGCAGACCACCGGAGAAGAACATGGCGTCCAGGCTTCCGGCCCGGATCTGTTTCACCGTCTCGGGCAGCGACAGGGTGAGCCGTCGGACGTCGCGGTCCGGATCGAGGTTGGCCGCGGTGAGCAGCCGGCCGGCGATGATGTCGGTGCCGGACTTCGGCGAGCCGGTGGAGACCCGCTTGCCGCGGAGGTCGGCGACGTTCTCGATCTTGCTGTTGGCGCGCACGATCAGGTGGGTGTAGTTGCTGTAGATGCGGGCCAGCGCGCGGACCGGCTGCGGCTTCCCGTCGAACGCGCCCTTTCCGGCGATGGCGTCGGCCGCGGTGTCGGCGAGACTGAACGCGATCTCCATGTCGCCGGTGGTCAGGCGGTTGATGTTCTCCACCGAGGCGCCGGTCGGTTCGGCCCGTGCCTCGTAGCCGGGTAGATGTCGATTGATCAGGTCCGCGTAACCGCCGCCGAGTTGGTAGTAGACACCTGTGGTGTTGCCGGTGGCCAGGAAGATCCGCCCGCCGTGCCAGGCGTTCGACGGGGACGGTTCGCCACCGCAACCCGCGACGAGCATGACCAGCAGCAGCGCCGCCCCCAGCCGCCGCACTCGTGTGGTCACCGGCGTACCGCCGGCTCCAGGGCCTCGGCCACTCGCTGCACCAGGGTCGCGGTCTCGTAGCCGATCTGGCCGAGGTCACAGCCGGGTGCCGCGAGCACGCCGAGCAGCGCGCGTGAGCCGACCGCCATCACCAGCAGCACACCGCCGTCCATGTCGACGATCTGCTGGCGTACGCGGCCGGCGGACATCAGCCGGGCCGCGCCGACGGTCAGACTCGCCAGTCCGCTGATCACGGCGGCGAGCTGATCGACCTGGTCGATCGAGAGGTGTGGGGAGGCGGCCAGTCGAAGCCCGTCCTCGGAGACGGCGAGGGCGTGCGACACGTCCGGAACCTGGTCCACGAAGTTCGCGAGCAGCCAGTCCAGACCTGGTGTCACGGGTGGGGTCATCGGATTCTCCCGGTGGGTGTCGTGTACGGGTTGGAGCGGGCGGCGCTCGCAACGCCTTCGGCGAGGGCGGAGAGGCGACGCCGGACCACCTCGGGATCGAGCAGATCCGACTCGCTGGCGGGGGACGGTGGTGGGGACAGGTGCGTGGGTAGCTGCGCGGGCAGTTGCTCACCGCGGTTGCGACGAGGCAGCCCGCCGGCGGTGAGCCGCGGGGTTGGCGGAGCAGTCGGCGGCGGCACGGGAGCAGCGCCGGGAAACGGCCCGGTAGACGGCGGCGGTACCGTGGCGACGCCGCGAGCCTGCCCGCTCGCCGCGCCCTGGGCGGCGACCAGTGGCCGTGCCCCGGCGGCAGCGTTGCTGGCCGGTCGGAACCAGGCCGCCGGCCGTCCGGCCAGCGGCCGACCCGCCACGGGCTGGTGATGGGCGACCGTCTCGATCCGGGTCAACAACTGGTCGGGGAGTTGCACCTGGGCGATGGTGCCGCTGTCGGTGCTGTAGAGCTGCACCCGGATCCCGTACCGGACGGCCAGGTGAGCCACCACGTGCAATCCCATGCTGCCGGCCGCCGCACTGCTGATCATGGCTGGGCTCGCGAGCCGATCGTTGATTGACGCCAGCCGGCCCGGCCGGATGCCGATTCCGTGGTCGTGGACCCGCAGCAACAGCCCGTCCACCGTGTGCCGGCCGTCGACCAGCACGGGCGTGTGCGGCGGTGAGTAGACGGTGGCGTTCTCCAGCAGTTCGGCGAGCAGGTGCACCAGGCTGCCGACCGCCGCGCCCTGCACCCCGGCCGCCGGCAGGTTCAGCTCCACCCGGGGATAGTGCTCGATCTCCGAGGCCGCCGCCCGGACCACGTCCTCCAGGTGCAGCGGAGCCTCGTGCCCCCGGCTCGGCTCGCCGCCGGAGAGGACCAGCAGGTTCTCCCCGTTGCGACGCAGGCGTGCGGCGAGGTGATCCAGTGCGAAGAGGCGTTCGAGGACCCGGGGATCGGTCTCCTCGCGCTCGAAGTCGTCCAGCAGCCGTAGCTGACGGGTGATCAAGGTGCGGATCCGCCGGGCCAGCGCCTCGGCCATCCGCGTCATGTCCAGGCGCAACTCGGCCTGCGCGCCGGCGAGGCGCAGCGTGGCCTGACTGACCGTGCCGAAAGCCGCGGCGACCTGGGCGACCTCGTCGTGACCACGTGCGATCGCGGCGGTGGCCGCGCCAGCGGCGCTCTCGTCCGGGCGCTCCGCCCCGGCGGCTATGGCGGTGATCCGCTCCGGAAGCTCGTGGTTCGCCATGGCCAACGCCGCGGCCCGGAGGCGGCTCAACCGCCGGCTGATCCGGATCGCCAGCACCACGGCCGTGATCAGCGAGCCGAGCGCCACGGCAACGGTTACCCCACCGGTGAGCAGGGCTCTCCTCAGCGCGTCGCGGGCCAGCGCCGCGGCGTCGCGGTCGAGGTCCTCGGAGAGTTCACGGCCGAGCAGGTTGTATCGGCGCAGGGCCCCGCTCTGGGCCACGAACCAGGCGTCGCCATCGGTCTTCATCGCTTCGGCGCCACCGTCGGTCTCCAGCACCGCGTCCCGCATGGTGCGGGCCGTCTGCACGTCACCGCCGGTCATCAGCCGGGCCCAGGAACTGCTCGCCGTGTCGGGCGCGATCCGGAGGAACTCGGCCTCGCGCTGCTCCTGAGCACCGTTCAGCGAACCCAGCAGGGCAAGCTCGCCGGCGTTGAGCCGGCCCCGGCCGAAGACGGCGCGCAGCAGGTCTCGCTCGACGGAGGCCAGGTGCTCCTGGGTGGCGACGGAGGCGACCTCCCGGGCGGCGTTCGCCAACTCCGGGTCACGCAACTGGGCCGGCAGCGCGTCCGCGACGGCCAGCAGGGACTCGACGGTACGGGCGTACGCCGCGTCGGCCTCCGTGCCGGTCAGCGCCAGGGCGCGGTTGGGGGAGAGCTGGTCGAGTTGGCCTCGGGCACTGCCGAGCATCGGCGTCAGCTCGGGTACGGACTCCTGGGCCTGCTCGCCGACGGTGCGGAACCGCTCGACGGCGGCGTCGACGCGGCGCCGTTGGGCGTCCACGAGTGGCCGTCCGGCGGTGCCCCCGCGTTGGCGCAGCGCCGCCGTCTCGCCGAGTTCCCGCTCCAGTTCGTGGACCAGTTGGACGGTGACCGTGGCGGTGCCGGAGAGGACACGGGCCCGGTCGGCGTCCGCGCTGGCGTCGAGCGCGGCGTTGGTCTGCGCGGCACCGAGCACGGTCAGACCGATGATGGTCACCATGATCGGCGCGAGTAGCTGGGTGCGGATCGAGCGAAGGTTTTCGAGAACACCGCCGGTGCGGTGCTGGCGTACGTGGGCGGGGAGCGGCACCGGGGCCTCCCGGGTCGGGGTGGTGCCCGGCCCGGGCGGTGAGCCCGGGCCGGGACGATCGGATCAGCTTGCGGCGTTCAGCTTCGTCAGCGCCGTGTCCGCCCCACGGTGCAGCGGCACCGGGTCGGTCTTGCGCGCGTTCGCCAGGTCGATGCCCTTGGCCGCCGGGTTGGCCTGGCTGAGAGCGTCCTTCTTCTCGAACACGGTCCTCGTGATGACGCAGGCGACGTTGGCGTCGAGGTCGTCGCGGACCAGCAGCACATTCGGCACCACGATGGTCGGGACATCGGCGGGAGTCTTGTAGACGTCCTTGGCGATCGTCCCGGCCTGGTACGCGGGGTTCAGCTCTGCCATCTTCGGCAGCAGCGGGCTGATGTCGATGAACTTCACCTTGTCGGCCGCGGTGGTGAAGAGGTCGGTGACGCCGCCGGTCGGGGTGCCGCCGGACCAGAAGAAGCCGTCGATGCTGCCGTCCTTCATGCCGTCGACGGTCTTGGTCAGATCGAGTCGCTGTGCCTGGATGTCCTTTGCCGGGTCGAGGCCGGCCGCGGTGAGCAGCCGCTGCGCGATGACCTCGGTACCCGACTTGGGTGATCCGGTGGAGATCTTCTTGCCCTTCATCTCGGCGACGGAGGTGATTCCCGCGTCGGCCCGGACGACGACCTGGGTGTAGTTGTCGTAGATGCGCGCGAGCGCCTTCACAGGCTGCGGTCCCTTGAAGGTCCCCTTGCCCTGCGTCGCGTTGACGGCGGTGTCGAAGAGCGAGAAGGCGACGTCGTACTGTCCGGCGACGAGTTGCTCGATGTTCTGCACCGAGGCGCCGGTCTCGGCGGCGGTGCCGGTGAGCTTGCCGCCGCTGGCCGTGGCGAGTTGTCCGGCGAGCGCGTTGCCGACGACGTAGTAGACCCCGGTGGCGTTGCCGGTGGCGATGCCGACCCGGGTGTCCTTGGTGACCTCGCAGCCGACTGCGCTGGAGGTGTCGTCGGTGGCCGCATTCTTCTGACGGCCCCCGCATCCGGCGATGCCGGCCGTGAGCAGGGTGACTGCCCCGAGGCTCGCGGCGATTCGCACGTTGATCCGTCTCACCTTTTCTCCTCCTGATGGTCTTTCTGGTTGACGCCCCTGTCGGCGGCGGCCGTCCGGTTGGCCGTGCCGCGACGGAGCAGGACACCCGCCACGGTGAGCGCGACCAGGGCGGCGCCGACCATGACGGGGACAGGTTCGAGCCACAGCAGAACCAGCCCGGCGAGCGCGCCGACGATCCGCTCGGGTTTTCCGGCCGGGCCGATGCCGGGCAGCCACCCACCGGCCGCCACCGCGAGCACCGCGACTCCGAGCGCGGTGGTCAGGCCGGCCAGCAGGATGCGGTCCACCCCGCCGATACCGAGCAGCCCGAGCCCGGTTGGCGTGAGCACGAAGGCGATCGGGATGAGGTACGCGGGCAGCGCGTACCGCAGGGTCTGCCACATGGTCGGGATCAGTCGTCCGCCGGTGACGGCGGCGGCGGCCACCGCGGCGAGCGCGGTTGGCGGCGAGGCCTCGGAGAGCACCGCGAAGTAGAAGACGAACATCGCCGCGGCGGGTGCGGCGACGCCCAGGTTGAGCAGCGCGGGGCCGATGATCACCCAGCCGATCACGAACGAGGCGGTGACCGGCACGGCCAGGCCGAGCAGCGTGAGCGCGAGCGCGGCGAGCAGGGCGGTGAGCAGGAGCACGACGAATGGGTTGGAGCTGACCGCCTGGGCACCGCTGAGCAGCAGCGCCGCGGCCTGCGGGCCGAGCCCGGTCTTGGTGGTGGTGGCGGTGATGATGCCGGCGGCGGCGCAGACCGCGCTGACCGCCAGCACTCCGCGCACTCCGTTGCTGAGCGCCTCGATCAGGCGTGCGGGGGTGAGTCGGTGCCGCCGGTCCAGGAAGGAGAGCACGGCCGCCAACGCGGTGGCCAGCACCACGGCCCTGGTCGCCGAGGCGCCGAGGGCGAGCATCACGACGATCACGATCAGCGAGAGGAAGTGGTAGCCGAAGCGGGCCAGCAGCGACCAGGCCGACCCGGCGTCGATCGTGACCCGACGTACTCCGGAGCGGCGGGCGTCGATCTCGACCGCGAGCAGGATGCCCAGGTAGTAGAGCAGGGTCGGCACGGTGGCCCAGCCGAGCACCTGGAGGTACGAGACACCGAGGTACTCGGCGATGATGAACGCGGCGGCCCCCAGCGTCGGCGGTGACAGGATCGCGCCGACGCCGGCGGCGGCGAGCATGCCGCCGGCTCGCTCCGGCGGATAGCCGGCTCGGCGCAGGATCGGCCAGGTGACCGAGCCGATGCTGACCGTGGTGGCCGCTCCCGAACCCGAGACGGTTCCGAGGAGGAAGCCGGCGGCCACCGCGGTGCGTCCCGGTGCGGTGCGCGAGCGGCGGAACGCGGCGGCGGAGAGTTCCACGAAGAACCGACCCGCGCCGGAGAAATCCAGCACCGCGCCATAGATGGTGAAGAGCACGATGTACGAGGCGGCCACGTCCAGTGGGGTCCCGTAGAAGCCGCTGTCGGAGTTGTAGAACGCGTCGACGAGCTGCCCGAAGTCGAGTCCGGCGTGGGCCACCGGCCAGGACTGCGGTAGCAGCCCGCCGTAGTAGCCGAAGGCCAGGAAGAGCAGACAGACCGCCGGGAGGATCCATCCGGTGGTTCGGCGGCACGCCTCCAGCAGCAGAAGCAGCAGCACGGTGCCCAGCATCAGGTCGACCGGGTCGAGCAGCCCCTGTCGGTCGAGGAAGGCGTCGTATCCGCCGCCACCCGTACCGATGGCCACCGGCAACACCGGGTAGAGGCAGCTCAGCAACGCGGCCACGGCGAGCACCCAGTCGAACGGGGTGGGGCGCATCCGGCTCGTCGGTCTGCTCGGCGGGTCAGTGGGCGCTGCCGGTGTGGCTCGTCGTGGCAGGCGCACTCCCGACGGATACGCCAGGAAGACCATCGGCAGGACGCCGGCGAGGAAGATGATCAGGTAGAACTTGCTGCCCTGCGCCAGCGGAAAGAAGACCTGGTAGATGGCGAGGAGAGCGACGGCAAGGGTGACGCCCACGAAGAAGAAGCCGAGCGGCCCGGTGAACACCCGGCCCGGTTTCTCGTCCTCGAACTGTGCGGTCAACTCGCGGTCGGGCTGCCCGCCGACGGGCACCGGAGTGGGGTCGGTCCCACCGGGTTCGGCGGCTGGCCCCTTCTCGGCGGTTGGCCCCTTCTCGGCGGGTGCCGTCAGCGGCTGTTCGTCGATGTCGGCCGGTGTGGGTGCGTCGTCGTCTCGGGGCGAGGGGGCGGAGTCCTGAACGGGGTGCGCGGATGACACGCTGGGGGACAATACGGGGGGCTGCGCTGTATGGGAATATTGTTGAACGTGATTGCTGTGGGTGACTATTCTTTCGTGAGGGGAATCCCCCAGAATGTAGATGTCGAATAAGACTCGTGTCTGCGACAGTCCCCCGCAGACGGCGATTCGGCAGGTCGCACATGTTGTGTGGCCCCGCTCGCGGAGGGGATGGGTTGTGGGCGTCAACGGATACGCATCCCCAACTTGTGATCACCTACAGTCACCTCGATCGTTCTTGCGCGCCGGGTTGGTGCTGCTTTAGCCAGCTTGGTCCGGCTCGATCTCGCCCGGTCATCGGCCGAAAAAACCTGCCGGTGTGACCTTCTTGTTATCGCGCTGGACAGTCGGGTGTTGCTGAATCCCGGCACGTCATTGCCCCCGACAAATGCAAAGGAGCGACACTGCTGGCGGTCCGGGCCATCCACGGTGATCAAGGTCCGGTCGGCGCGTTATTCGGGTTGTGTTCTCTGGGGTGTCGGTTAGGGGTCGGTGGCGCCTTCGGGGCGACCACTCATTCCGGCTCGGGATTGGGTTCAGCGGACTCTGGCCCAGGTGACGAATCGGTCGCTCAGTCGGTCGTGACCGGCCTCGCCGGGCAGGTCCCCGGTCGCCTCGCAGAGCAGCGTGCCGAGGTGGACGAGCAGGCCGATCCGCATTTCGGCGACCGAAACTGCGAGATCGACGCGGTGGGGGTGGGAGGTCTGGCGACGAATTTGCGTGGAGGGGTGTCGGACCTGGCCGCTAGGGTCGGTCGGTGACTTCGGGGCGACCACTGATTCAGGCGCGAGGGCTGGTGAAGCGGTTCGACGACTTCACCGCCGTGGACGGCATCGATGTCGAGGTGCGCTCGGGTGAGGCGTTCGGTTTCCTCGGGCCCAACGGCGCGGGCAAGTCCTCCACCATGCGGATGGTCGGCTGCACGTCCCCACCCAGCGGGGGTGAGCTGCGCATCCTCGGCATGGACCCGGTCGCCGACGGGCCCGCGATCCGGGCCCGGCTGGGCGTGTGCCCCCAGTTGGACAATCTCGATCCGGAGCTGACCGTCCGGGAGAATCTGACGGTCTACGCGCGCTATTTCGGTATCGCCCGCCGGGCGGCCCGGGAGCGGGCCGACGAGTTGCTCGACTTCGTCCAGCTCACCGAGCGGGCCGACAGCAAGGTCGAGCCGCTGTCCGGTGGGATGAAGCGCCGGTTGACCATCGCCCGCGCGCTTGTCAACGATCCGGAGATCGTGCTGCTCGACGAGCCGACCACCGGGCTCGACCCGCAGGCCCGGCACCTGGTGTGGGAGCGGCTGTTCCGGCTCAAGCAGCAGGGCGTCACGCTGGTGCTCACCACGCACTACATGGACGAGGCCGAGCAGCTCTGCGACCGGCTGGTGGTGATGGACGGCGGGCGGATCGTCGCCGAGGGCTCGCCCCGGGCGCTGATCGAGCGACACTCCACCCGGGAGGTGGTCGAGCTGCGCTTCGCCGCCGAGTCGCAGGAGCCGTTCGCCCGCAAGCTCGACGGCCTGGGGGAGCGGGTCGAGGTGTTGCCCGACCGGGTGCTGCTCTACGTGCCCGACGGCGACGCGGCGGTCGCCGAGGTCACCGCCGTAGGGCTCGACCCGGCCAACGTGCTGGTGCGGCGCAGCGGCCTGGAGGACGTCTTCCTGCACCTGACCGGCCGCACCCTGGTCGACTGACCGCATGTCCGGCGTATCGACCTGAGCCCGCGAAGATCCACCCCGGCTTCCCGAAAACCGGGGTGTCAGGGCGGGGCGGACAACCCCGTTTGCGGAAATCCGAGTCGATCGAGCGGAGGTCTGGGGCCTGGGCGCACGGCTGGCGCCCGGGTGCGCCGGGCTGAGGGCGGGCGACGGTGCGTCGTAAGGTGACCGGCGGCCCATTGCATGCCGAAGGAGCTTCATGTCCGATCTGGTGACCGCCAACCGACGTCAGGCCGGGCTGACCGCTCTCTACCTGGGCATCTTCGCGATGGTCTGGTTCAGTGTGCCGGCGGCGGAGCAGCCGCTGCGTGCCCTGCTGGTGGTGGGCAGCATCGTCGCGCTGCTCACTGCGGTGCTGGGCGGCGTGTTGTCGGCCCGCCTCCGGGGGGCCGGCGTCCCTCGGGACCGGGCGGCCGACCGTCCGTACCTGCTCATCGTCGTCGCCGAGTTCGCCGCCGCCGGGCTGGGTGCCGCCGTGCTGGTCGCCGCCGGCTGGTCCGAGTACGTTCCGGTGCTTGTCTGCCTGGTGGTCGGCCTGCACTTCTTCCCGCTAGCCCCGCTGCTGCGCGACCCGCTGCTTCGTCCGCTCGGTGTCGCGCTGTGCCTGGTGGCGGCGGCGGGGCTCATCGTCGGGCTCGCCTCGGCGGTCTCCGCCGGCCTGGTGGTCGGCGTCGGCGCGGGGGTGCTGCTGCTCGCTTACGCCGCGCAGGCGCTGGTCCGCGCGTACCGACCGGCCTGACGCTCAACGGGCTCTGGCCCAGGTGAGGAAACGGTCGGTCAGCCGGTCTCGTCCCTCGATGTCCCCGGCCGCCTCGTCGAGCAACGTGGCGAGGTAGACGAGCAGGCCGATCCGGTCCTCGCGGTACTCGCCGAGCAGCGCCAGGCGGGCCGGCGAGCAGGGCCACGCCGCGCCGCAGACCCGGCAGCGCCAGGACGGGCGGGCTGCCACGTGTGGGCGGTACCGGGGCATCAGTGCCCGCCACCGTCACGAGCCGGCCGGATGAGTCGCACTGGGAAACCTCCATCGGGTGGGTGGGGAGCGCCCCGGATCGGGGGGTCACGGGACGCTCCCGGCCTGGTTCCGCCCGCCGTCCGATCCCGTGAGCGGTTCCGCTGCGTGACAGTCTGGTGAGGACCCGACTACGGTGGGAGGTTCCGCACGCCGACGACCAGGGCGTACGGCG
The DNA here is from genome assembly GCF_040639415.1 of Micromonospora sp. NPDC023888. Lineage (NCBI taxonomy): Bacteria > Bacillati > Actinomycetota > Actinomycetes > Micromonosporales > Micromonosporaceae > Micromonospora > Micromonospora sp. NPDC023888. The sequence goes on from NZ_JBEZZW010000041.1 coordinate 20,198, forward strand.
ATCGGCCCGGCACGGTACGAAGATGTACGGGGGTTGTCCGTGGAGAGTTCGTCCATGCTGGAGCACTTCGCCGAGGAGTTGCGGCTGGCTCGGGCCGCCGGTGGGATGTCGCAGACCGCGCTGGCCGAGGCGCTCAGCTATTCCGGGGCGTTGGTCGCCAAGGTGGAGACGTCCGAGCGCCGGCCGAGTCTGGACTTCGCCCGCCGGTGTGACGTCGTGTTCGGGGCGGACGGTCGGTTCGAACGCATCCAGCGGCGGATCAGCCGCGAGGCAGTGGTGCCATGGTTCCGCGACTGGGCCGGCATCGAGCAGGAGACCACCGCGTTGCGGTGGTTCGAGCCGCTCTACGTGCCGGGTCTGGTGCAGACCGAGGGGTACGCCCGCGCCATCCTGGCCGGTGCCGGGCTCTTCGCGGCGGACGAGGTCGAGCAGCAGGTGACCGCCCGACTCGATCGGCAGGGTGTGCTCACCCGGGACCGGCCGCCGCTGCTCAGCCTGGTCATCGACGAGTACGCGCTGCGCCGCCACGTCGGCGGGCCGGAGGTGATGCGCGAGCAGTTGCGGCACCTGGTGAAGCTCGGCTCGGCCCTGCCCCGGGTCCGAATCCAGGTCGTGCCGCTGTCCGCCGGTGCGTACGCTGGGCTCGATGGTCCCTTCGTGATCGCCACCACAGCCACCGGCGAAGATGTGGTCTACCTGGACGGGCAGCGCCACGGGCAGGTGATCGACCGGGCCGAGTACGTGCGGCAGATGGTCGAGGTGTGGGAGTCGATCCGCGGTGAGGCACTATCGCAGCAGCAGTCCCTCGACCTGATCGCGGAAGTGGCGGAGACATGGAGCTGACCGGCGCCCGGTGGCGCAAGAGCACCCGCAGCAACGGCAGCGGCGGTGCCTGTGTGGAGGTTGCCGCCAACCTGCCTGGGCTGGTGGCCGTCCGTGACTCCAAGGACCCGACCGGCCCGGTGCTGGCCTTCGCGCCGGACGCGTGGCGGGCGTTCGTCGGGTCCGACGCCGTCCGCGGGTAGACAGCGACCACGCCGTCTCGATCAACTCGACTTCCGGGAAGTCGGGGTGTCGGGGCGGTGTTGTCACCCCGGTTTCCTGAAATCCGAGTCGATCAGGGGCGTTGCGTCGGGCTGGCCCCGCGCGTTCCGGGAAGTCGGGGTGTCGAGGCGGTGTTGTCACCCCGGTTTCCTGAAATCCGAGTCGATCAGGGGCGTTGCGTCGGGCTGGCCCCGCGCGTTCCGGGAAGTCGGGGTGTCGGGGCGGTGTTGTCACCCCGGTTTCCTGAAATCCGAGTCGATCAAGGGCCGACGCGCCGAGCCGGGCGCCGGGCGGGGTCCGCATGACGTGGCGAAACCCGGGCGACACCTCGACGGGGTCGTCGTAGGGTGGCCGGCGACCTGTCGTACCCGGGGGGTAGGAAGGTCGGGACGGGGGTGGTCGCGGTGAGTGTGGCACGGTTGCCGTGGGTGCCGGCGTGGGCGGTGTTCGAGCACTACCTGGTCGGTCTGCGTCGCACCTGGCGGGCCGGGGTGTTCTCCTCGTTCCTGCTGCCGGTGCTCACCGTTCTCGGCTTCGGCGTGGGCGTCGGCGCCTACATCGACCAGGGCGTCGGCGGGGTTCGCTACCTCGACTGGCTGGTCCCCGGGCTGATCGCCTCGACCGCGCTGCAAGTGACTGTCGGTGACTCGACCTGGCCGGTGTTCAGCAACTTCCAGTGGGTCAAGACCTACTTCGCGCAGAGCGCCGCGCCGCTGCGGGTGGGCGACATCGTGGCGGGGCACCTGGCCTTCGTGCTGTTCCGGGTGCTCACCGCCATTGCGGCGTTCCTGCTGGTCACCGGGCTGTTCGGGGCGTTGCGTTCGCCGTGGGCGGTGGTCACCCTGCCGGTGGTGGCGTTGCTGGGGCTGGCCGTGGCCGCGCCGGTCTTCGCGTACGCCGCGTGGGTGTCCAGGGACAGTTGGCTCGCGATGCTGTTCCGGTTCGCGGTCCTCCCGATGTCGCTCTTCGCCGGGGTGTTCTTCCCGGTGGAGTCGCTGCCCGACGCGCTGCGCTGGTTGGCGTACGTCACGCCGCTGTGGCACGCCGTCGACCTCTGCCGCGCGGCCACGCTCGGGGTCGCCCCGCAGTGGTCGATCGCCGGGCACCTGCTCTACCTGGCCGCGTGGGCCGGTGTCGGCTGGCTGCTGGCGCTGCGCGCGTTCCGTCGCAAGCTCGTCGTCTAGCCAGCAAGCTCACCGTCTGAGGACCAAGCAGAGTCTGAAGACCAAGCAGAAAGGCCGTCGTGGTCACGCTGATCCTGCCCCGGCTGGTGGACGTCTCCGCCGCGTCCCGGCGGTCCGCGTCGGTGGTGGGGCGCAACGTCGCGGCGCTGAAGTCGGTCTACTGGCTGCTGCTGCTCTCCGGTTTCGTGGAGCCGCTGCTCTACCTGCTCTCCATCGGCGTGGGCGTCGGCGCGCTGATCGGTGACCTGCCGCTGCCCGACGGGCGGCTGGTGTCGTACGCCGAGTTCGTGGCCCCGGCGATGCTCGCCTCCTCGGCGATGACCGGGGCGCTCGCGGAGACCGCCTTCAACTTCTTCGGCAAGATGAAATACATGAAGCTGTACGACGGGGTGATCGCCACCCCGGTACGGCCGTTCGAGATCGCCATGGGTGAGCTGGGTTGGGCGATGCTGCGGGGCAGCGCCTACTCGGCCGCGTTCCTCGGGGTGATGGTCGCGCTGGAGCTGACAAGTGTCACGCGGGCGCTTGCCGCCCTCCCGGCGGCGGTGCTTGTCGGGTTCGCGTTCGGGGCGCTCGGCATGGCGATCGCCACCGTCATGCGCAGTTGGCAGGACTTCGACCTGTTGGGCTCCGCACAGTTCACCCTCTTCCTCTTCTCCGGCACGTTCGTGCCAGCGCAGGCCTATCCGACAGTGCTGCGCTGGTTGATCGAGATCACCCCGCTGTACCGGTCGGTGCACCTGATCCGTGGGGTCGTGCTGGGCGGCGGTGGCTGGCTCTGGCTGCTCGACGTGCTCTACCTGCTGGCGGTGCTGTCGGTCGGCCTGCTGGTGGCCTCGCGCCGGATGGGCAGGTTGCTCTACCAGTAGTGGTTATCGGAGCCCGCCGACGGGGCATGTCGGAGGTGACACCACCGACGACGAGGAGGGGCGATGACCTCGGACGAGTCTGCCGGCCGCCGGGCGCGCGCCGACGCCAGCGCGCCGGTCGGGCCCGACGCGGGGCCGGACAGCCCCACCGATCTGCCCGGCAGCGGGTGGAAGGCGGCGCTGCGGCGCACCGTCAGCGAATTCCAGGACGACAGCCTGACCGACTGGGCGGCGGCCCTCACCTACTACGGGGTGCTCTCCATCTTCCCCGGCGTGCTGGTGCTGATCTCGATCCTCGGTCTGCTCGGCACGAGTGCCACGAACGGCGTCCGGGACACCGTCAACCAGGCGGTGCCGAACGACAGCATCCAGCAGATCATCAATGATGCGATCGGCACCGCTCAGGACAACGGCGGGCTGGCCAGCCTCGCGGCGATCATCGGTGTGCTCGCCGCGTTCTGGTCCGCGTCCGGCTACATCGGGGCGTTCATGCGCGCCTCGAACAGCATCTACGACGTGCCGGAGGGTCGGCCGATCTGGAAGACGCTGCCGATCCGCCTCGGCGTGACCGCGGTGGTCGGGGTGCTGCTGCTGGTCAGCGCGGTGATCGTGGTCTTCACCGGCCGCCTCGCCGAGGCGGTGGGCGACGTGGTCGGCCTCGGCTCGGCGGCGGTCACGGTGTGGGACATCGCCAAGTGGCCGGTGCTGCTGATCCTGGTCAGCCTGATGTTCGCGATCCTCTACTGGGCCTCACCGAACGCCCGGCACGGCGGTTTCCGCTGGGTCAGCCCGGGTGGGGTGCTGGCCGTGGTGATCTGGCTGGTGATCTCCGGCCTGTTCGCCCTCTACGTGAGCAACTTCGGCTCGTACAACAAGACGTACGGGGCGTTGGCCGGGGTGATCATCTTTTTGATCTGGCTGTGGCTGAGCAACATCGCGATCCTGCTGGGTGCCGAGTTCGACGCCGAGCTGGAGCGCGGTCGGGCCATCGCGGCCGGGCACGCCCCCGACGACGAGCCGTACGTCGAGCTGCGCGACGACCGCAAACTCCGCAAGAAGCGCAACTCCGCGGGCCGCCGCTGACGGCACCCCCGCACCGACCGCCCCGCCACCGGAGATCGGCTGGCGGGGCGGTTTCGTGTCCGTCGATGAAACTGGTGGCGAGCGGCTGCGGGCAGCCCGTGATCCTTTTCTTGATCGACTAGTAGCTTTTGTTCTTTCGGACAAAAGTTCATCTCGGAACGGTTGAAGCTCTGGACACGCGGTGCGGAGCGCTCCTACTGTGTCGGACACAACACTTCGACATTGCGTCGATGTGAACGATGCCAATGAAGAGGTGACCCCCCGGTGCGGACCGTCGACCCCCTGCACGTGCGACTGTTGCGGTTGCTCCGCGACGAGGGGGCCGTCTCCCGTGCCGAGTTGGGCGACCGCCTCCAGATGCCGCGCCCGCGCATGCTGGCCGAGCTGGACCGCCTGGTCGCGCTGGGCTACGTCGCCGAGGCGGGGCTCGCCGCCTCCCGGGGTGGGCGACGCTCCACCCTGGTCGAGCTGAACCCGAAGCTGCGCTTCGCCGCGGTCGACCTCGGCGCCAGCTCGATGGACATCGAGGTGGTCAACGGCCGCCTCGAACCGGTCGCCCAGTACGCCGAGCCGGCCGACATCCGCAACGGACCGAAGGTGACCCTGCAACGGGTCAACGAGCTGCTGCACAAGGCCCGGGTCGACGGCGCGTACGAGCGGTTGGACGCGGTGGGCATCGGCGTTCCCGGCCCGGTCAGCTTCCGCGACGGCGTTCCGGTCTCGCCGCCGATCATGCCGGGCTGGGACCGGTACCCGGTGCGCGAGTTGCTCAGCCGGGAGCACGGCTGCCCGGCGGTGGTCGACAACGACGTCAACATCATGGCGATCGGTGAGCGGCACGGTGGGGTCGCCCACTCGGTGGACGACTTCCTCTTCGTGAAGATCGGCACCGGCATCGGGTGCGGCATCTACCTCACCGGCGAGGTCTACCGGGGCACCGACGGCTGCGCTGGCGACATCGGCCACATCCAGGTCGACTCGCACGGTCCGATGTGCTCCTGCGGCAACGTCGGCTGCCTGGAGGCGCTGTTCAGCGGCGCCGCACTCGCCAAGGACGCCGCGGCCGCCGCCCGCAGTGGGACGTCGCCGGCGCTTGCCGAACGGCTCGCCCTGCGGGGTGTCGTCACCGCGCTGGACGTGGCCGAGGGCGCCGTCGAGGGCGACGTGACCTGCATCCAGTTGATCCGGGACGGCGGACGTCGGGTCGGTGGGGTGCTCGCCGGCCTGGTCAGCTTCACCAACCCGTCGATGATCGTGATCGGCGGCGGGCTGGCCCAGCTCGGGCACATCCTGCTCGCCGAGATCCGCAGCGTGGTCTACCGCCGGTCACTGCCGCTGGCGACCGGCAACCTGCCCGTCGTGCTGTCCGAGCTTGGTGGACGTGCCGGTGTCACGGGCGCGGCGGTGCTCGCCGGTGACGTCGCCTTCGGGGAAGCCGCATGAACCTGACCGAAATCCTGTCGTGAGCGAGGAGGAGACTGTGGCTCTGCCCGAGGATGACCCCGCCACCGCGTCGGCCGAGGCCGTCGCCGAGGCACCGCTGGTCGAGGCTCCCGCCGACACCGTCGCGGGCGAGGTGGTCCTGCGCCTCACCGATGTGGTCAAGACGTTCCCCGGCGTACGCGCGCTCGACGGTGTGCAGCTTGAGGTGCGTGCCGGCGAGGTGCACTGCCTGCTCGGGCAGAACGGCGCCGGCAAGTCGACCCTGATCAAGGTGCTCTCCGGGGTGCACCAACCGGATTCCGGGCAGGTGGAGTGGCGCGGCGAGCCGGCCACGTTCACCAACCCGCAGGCCGCCATGAAGGCCGGCATCGCCACCATCTACCAGGAGCTCGACCTCGTCGAGGATCTGTCGGTGGCGGAGAATGCCTTCCTCGGGCACGAGTACCGCAGCTTCGGGTTCGTCCGGCGCGGCCGGATGGCCCGGCACACCCGGCAGATCCTCAGCCGGCTCGGCCACGGTGAGATCCCGCCCGGTCGGATGGTGCGGTCGCTGCCGGCCGCCGGCAAGCAGATCGTCAGCATGGCCCGAGCGCTGTCACACGAGGCCCGACTGATCATCATGGACGAGCCGAGCGCGGTGCTGGCCCACGACGAGGTCGGCAACCTGTTCCGGATCATCCGGGAGCTGACCGCGCAGGGCATCGCCGTCATCTACATCTCCCACCGCATGGAGGAGATCCGCGAGATCGGTGACCGGGTCACCGTACTCAAGGACGGTCGGACCACGGCGGCGAACCTGCCGGCGCGCGAAACCCCGACCCGCGACCTGGTCAGCCGGATGACCGGCCGCACCATCGAGTACGTCTTCCCGGACCGGCCGGCCGACGACCCTTCGGGTGCCGACCTGCTCCAGGTGGAGGGGTTGACCCGCTCGGGCGAGTTCGCCGACGTCTCGTTGAACGTGCGCGCCGGGGAGATCGTCGGCATCGCGGGGCTGGTCGGCTCGGGCCGTTCCGAGCTGCTGGAGACCATCTACGGTGCCCGTCTCGCGGAGGCCGGCTCGGTCCGGATGAACGGGAAGGTGCTGCGTCCCGGCGTCGGCGCGGCGGTGCGGGCCGGCATGGGGATGGCCCCGGAGGAACGCAAGAGCCAGGCGCTGCTGCTCGGCGAACCGATCTACCGCAACGTCACGCTTGCCACCTTCGGCCGGTACGCGCGGCTCGGCTTCACCAACGCCGCCAAGGAGCGCGCCGAGGCGGACCGGATCGCCGAGAGCCTGGAGCTGCGGCCCCGGGACGTGGACCGGCCGGTACGCACGCTGTCCGGTGGCAACCAGCAGAAGGTGGTGGTCGGGCGGTGGCTGCTCGGCGGCACCAAGTTGTTGCTGCTCGACGAGCCCACCCGGGGTGTGGACGTGGGCGCTCGGGCTGAGCTCTACCAGGTCATCCGGGGTTTGGCCGCCCAGGGCGTCGGGGTGCTGCTGGTCTCCAGCGAGGTGCCCGAGGTGCTGGGTCTGGCCGACCGGGTGCTGGTGATGCGGGAAGGGCGGGTCGTGCGTGAAGCAGCGGCCGGCGAACTCGACGAGAACACTGTGCTCGACCTCGTGATGGCGGGGTCCTTGATGGAAGGCGCACCGGCATGAGCGACGCGACTCCCACTCCCACCGCGACACCGGAGCGCCCGCAGCTTCCGGCCCAGTCGCCGCCGGTGGACCCGGCGGAGACGGCGGTGGCCGGCAACAAGGCAGGATCCGGGGGCAAGCTCTCCTGGTGGCGGGGTGACGGCGGCGACGGCGCGAAGCGCAACCTCGGTCTGATCGGGGTGCTGGCCGCGCTGATCCTGGTCGGCGCGATCACCAAGCCGGACCTCTACGGTGATCCGAACTGGGTCTGGAACAACGTGCTGGCGATCCTCCAGCTCGCCTCGGTCGTCGGCGTGGTCACGGTCGGGATGACCTTCGTGATCATCGGCGGTGGGATCGACCTGTCGGTGGGCGCGATCGTCGCGCTGGCCGGGGTCTGGTGCACCACTGTCGCCACCCAGAGCTACGGCGCCGGCGGCATGATCTTCGCCGCCCTCGTGGTCGGCATCTGCGTCGGCCTAGTCAACGGCGTGCTCATCTCGTACGGGCGGCTCGTCCCCTTCATCGCGACGCTCGCGATGCTGGTGGCAGCACGCGGTCTCGCCGCGTCGATCTCCAACAAGCAGACCCAGGTGTCGAGCAGCACCTTCATCAACGACATCGCAGCGCGCAAGATCATCGGGATCCCGATCCTCGTCTACATCCTGGGCGCGGTGGTGCTGGCCGGATGGATCCTGCTCAACCGCACGACCTTCGGCCGGCGGACCATCGCCGTCGGCGGTAACCCGGAGGCGGCCCGGTTGGCCGGCATCAACGTCCGCCGGCACACCATGCTGCTCTACGCGCTCTCCGGTCTCTGCTGCGGCATCGCGGCCATCATGCTCACCTCGCAGGCCACCTCGGCGCAGGCCGCGATGGCAAACCTGTACGAGTTGGACGCGATCGCTGCCGCGATCATCGGCGGGACGTTGCTCAGCGGTGGCCGGGGCACGATCGTCGGCTCCCTGCTCGGCGTCATCATCTTCGCCACGATCACCAACCTCTTCGCCATCAACGGCCTCTCCATCGAGGCGCAGAACATGGTCAAGGGCGGCATCATCGTCGCCGCCGTCCTGATCCAGCAGTTCCAGTTCAAGTCCGTCACTCGGCTCTTCGCGCGGAACAGGGTCACCACCGCAACCTGACGCACCGCACCGTTGTCCTGGCGACGTCGAGACATTCGACGGTGGCCGGGCCTCGCACACCCTCAACAAAGTCAAATCCCGCTCCCAGGAGGTCGTTCATGACCCAGCACAGTCGCGACCTGTCGCGCCGCCGGTTGCTCTTCGGTGGAGCCGCAGTTGGCGCCGCCACCCTGTTGACCGCCTGCACCAGTAACGAGACCCCGGCGGCCAGCACCCAGACCAAGGCCGCCGGCAACGCCGAAGGCAACAACGCCCCGGGCAAGAAGGTCGTCATCGGCTTCTCCGCCCCGGCCGCCGACCACGGCTGGATGGGCGCGATCCACGCCAACGCCAAGGCGCAGGCCGCCGCGTACTCCGACGTGGAGTTCAAGGAGGTCGACGGCGGGTCGAACTCCGAGGCCCAGCGCTCCACGCTCGGCACCCTCATCGCCCAGAAGCCGGACATCATCGTCGTGCTGCCGCACGACGGCAAGGAGGTCAACGCCGTTGCCCTCCAGGCGATGCAGGCGGGCATCCTGGTCGTGAACCTCGACCGGGCGTTCCCCGACGCGCTGGCCTCCCGGCTGGTGATCAAGGGTGACAACTACGGCATGGGCGTGTCGGCCGGGCACTTCATCGGCAAGCAGCTCAAGGACAAGGGCGTCACCAACCCGATCATCGGTGAGATCGCCGGCCTGGAGATCCCGCTGACCGTCGAGCGCAGCGAAGGCTTCAAGGCCGCCCTGGCGACCTACGGCTTCAAGGTCAGCAACCGCCGCTCGGCCGAGTTCACCTCGGACAGCGGTCAGCGCGAGGCGGCCCAGCTGCTCCAGGCGCTGCCGAAGATCGACGCGATCTGGAACCACGACGACGACCAGGGCATCGGTGTGCTCGCGGCCATCAAGCAGGCCAACCGGTCGGAGTTCTTCATGGTCGGCGGCGCGGGCTCCAAGCTCGCGATCGACGCGATCAAGGCCGACAACACGGTGCTCAAGGCGACGGTCACCTACAACCCGTCGATGGCCTCGTCGGCAGTTTCCCTCGCGCGGCTCATCGCGCAGGGTCGGGGCCTGGGCGACCTGACGGAGCTGCAGGTGCCCAAGGAAGTAACCCTGGCCTCGGAGACGATCACCAAGGAGAACGCGAGCAGCTACGACAAGCTCGGGTTCTGACATACGGGGGGAGACCCACCTTGTCCACGACAGACAAAGAACTGCGGGTCGGCATGGTCGGCTACGCGTTCATGGGCGCCGCGCACTCACAGGCGTGGCGCACCGTGAATCGTGTGTTCGACCTGCCGGCGCGGGCCCGGATGGCGCTGATCTGCGGTCGAGACACAACGAAGGTGGCAGACGCCGCCGATCGGCTCGGCTGGGACGCGTACACCACCGACTGGCGTGACCTGATCAACCGGGACGACATCGACGTCGTCGACATCTGCACCCCGGGTGACAGTCACGCCGAGATCGCCCTCGCCGCATTGGCCGCCGGCAAGCACGTCCTGTGCGAGAAGCCGTTGGCGAACACGGTGGCGGAGGCACGGGCGATGACCGCCGCGGCGGACGTCGCCCGGGCCGCCGGAGTGCGGTCGATGTGCGGGTTCAACTACCGCCGGGTCCCCGCGGTCACGATGATGCGTCAGATGGTCGCCGACGGACGACTTGGGGTGATTCGACACGTCCGTGCGACGTACCTGCAGGACTGGATCGTGGACCCGCAGTTCCCGCTGGTCTGGCGGTTGCAGAAGGACAGGGCGGGCTCCGGCGCGCTCGGTGACATCGGTGCGCACATCATCGATCTGACCCAGTTCGTCACCGGTCAGCGGATCAGCGGGGTCAGTGCGGTCACCGAGACCTTCGTCAAGGAGCGGCCGTTGCCGGCCGAGTCGAGCGGTCTCGCGGCCACCGTGGACGGCGGCTCGGCGCCCACCGGGCCGGTCACCGTCGACGACGCCGCGGTCTTCGTGGCCCGGCTCGACGGTGGCGCCCTGGCCACGTACGAGGCGAGCCGCTTCGCCACCGGTCGCAAGAACGCGCTGCGCGTCGAGATCAACGGCTCGCTGGGCAGCGTCATCTTCGATCTGGAGCGGCTCAACGAGCTGGAGTTCTACGACGCCACCCGGCCCAGCGTGGAACAGGGTTTCAGCCGCATCCTGGTGACCGAGGGCGACCACCCGTACATGTCGGCGTGGTGGCCTCCGGGCCACATCATCGGCTACGAGCACTCGTTCACGCACGAGATGCGCGACTTCATCGAGGCGGTCGCCACCGGCGAAGACCCGACTCCCTCCTTCGCCGACGCGTTGCAGGTCCAGCTCGTGCTGGACGCGGTGACCCGTTCGGCGGAGCTCGGCTCCTCCTGGGCCGAGGTGGAACCGGCGCTTGTCACAGCCGCCGCCTGACCTTTGACCATCCGCGATGGCGGTGTTCGCACCGCCATCGCCCGACCGGCTTTCCGAAGCCGACCGGCGAGGGACCGACCGCGGATTGCGCCCCGCGGTCGGGACGAGGTCGGCAGCGGAGAGCGTGCAGCCGGGCCGTACGGCCCGGTGGCGCACGAGCAGGACGGTCGTCCGGTGCGACCGGACCGGGATTCCCCGGCCGCACCGGAGGACCGCCGACCACCGGTGAGATCCGGAGGACCTGATGAAACCGCCCGCTGCTGCCCCCACCCGTACCGCGTTCGCTCGCCGATGTCCGGCGGGTCGTGCTCCGGTCGGTAAACCGGTGGGCACGGCGGCCTGAGACGCCCGGCCGGGGCATGCCAACGCCCCAGCCGGTCGGATGCGGGGGAGGCAGGGTCGAGACGCCGACCCGACCCTGCCTACCAGCCCCGTCTGCCCGCACCCCTACCGGGTACCGGTCCGGCGTCGTCGCCGCCGACGCCGACGTCGGAAACCGGTGTTGTCCCGGTGCGGGGCGGGCGGGCGGGGCCCATCCAGCCCGGCCGAGATGTTTCCGAAACCGGACCGTATCTTTCCGAAACATATTCTGATATTCCTATATTTGGCGGTACCGACGGTTCCTCGTGGACGGGGAAGGAGCACCATGCGAACAGGTGTCTGGCTGGTAGGAGCGCGCGGTTCCGTAGCGACCACCTGCATCGTCGGAGGGCTCGCGCTGCGAGCCGGTCTGGCCGGACCCACCGGCTGCGTCACCGAGTTGCCCGAGCTGCGCGGCCCCGCCCTGCCGGCCTTCGCGGACCTCGTCTTCGGCGGGCACGACCTGGCCACCACCCCGCTGTCCAAGCGGGCCGAGGCCCTGGCCGACGCCGGTGTCATCCCCTGGCGGCTGGTCGCCGCGCTCCCCGACGAGCTGAACGCCGTCGAGCAGGAGCTGCGCCCCGCACCGGTGGGAGCCACCCAGGCCGATCGGGCCGCCGCCGTGGTCCGCGACCTCACCAACTTCCGGGAGCGCCACGAACTGGACCGGGTGGTGGTCGTCAACGTCTCCGCCACCGAAGCCACCCCACCACCGCACCCCGCGCACGCCGACCCCGACGCGCTGCGCGCCGCGCTCGCCGGCCCCGACGAGGTGCTGCCACCCAGCTCCCTCTACGCGTACGCGGCACTGCTGGCCGGCTGCCCGTACGTCGACTTCACCCCGTCCACCGGGCTGCGGCTGCCCGCGCTGGCAGCGCTTGCCGAACAGGCCCGCCTGCCGTACGCCGGGCACGACGGCAAGACCGGGGAGACCCTGGTCAAGTCGGTGCTCGCGCCGATGTTCGCGATGCGCAACCTGGACGTGCGCTCCTGGTCCGGGTTCAACCTGCTCGGCGGTGGCGACGGCGCCACCCTCGCCGACCCGGCCGCGAACGCCGCGAAGGTGCAGAGCAAGCAGCGGGTGCTCGGCGAGACGCTCGGCTACGTCCCGCAGGGCGGCACCCGCATCGAGTACGTCGAAGAGCTCGGCGACTTCAAGACCGCCTGGGATCTGATCACCTTCGCCGGCTTCCTCGGCACCGGCATGCGGATGGAGTTCACCTGGCACGGCTGCGACTCCGCATTGGCCGCGCCGCTGGTGCTCGACCTGGCCCGGCTCACCGCCGCCGCGCACGCCGCCGGGCACGTGGGGCCGCTCACCGAGCTGGGCTTCTTCTTCAAGGACCCGCTCGGCACGCCCAGCCACTCGCTCGGCGAGCAGTGGGCCCGGCTGACCGACTTCACGCGGCTTCTGCACGGCGGGGACGGTGCCGATGACCACGCTGGCTGACCTCGCCGAGCTGGTCCGGGCGCCGGCCGCGCTCTCGGTGCCCGGCGACGTGGTCGCCGGAGCGGCGGCGGCCGGCGCGTTGGGCCCGCGTACCCCTGCCCTGGCCGGCGCTTCGGTGCTGCTCTACTGGGCCGGCATGGCCGCCAACGACTGGGCCGACCGGGGCCTGGACGCCGTGGAGCGACCCGAGCGGCCGATCCCCAGCGGACGGGTCACCCCGGCCGCCGCTGTCGGTCTCGCGGCGGGCCTCACGGTCGCCGGCGTGGGCCTGGCCGCCGCCGTGGGCGGTCGCCGCGCCGCCGCGCTCGCCGTGCCGCTGGCCGCCAGCATCTGGGGGTACGACCTGCTGGCCAAGAACACCGCCGCCGGTCCGGCCGTGATGGCCGTCTGCCGGGGGCTGGATGTGCTGCTCGGCGCGTCCGGCGGCCGGGTGAGCAGGGCGTTGCCGGCGGCGGTCACCGTCGCCGCGCACACCTGGACGGTCACCGCGCTGTCCCGCCGGGAGGTCAGTGGCGCCGACGCGGCCCTGCCGATGCGTACCCTCGCGGGCACCGCGCTGGTCGCCGCCAGCGCCGCCATCCCGCCCGGCCGACCCGCCGAGCAGGTCGGTGTGCGCAACGGCTCGGCCCGGATCGCCGCCGCGCTGCCCGCCGTGCTGGCCGGCTGGTATGCCGCCCGCTACGGCGCGGCCCAGGCCGAGGTGGTCCGGGACCCGTCGGCCGGGCGGGTCCGCGCCGCGGTCGGCGCCGGGATCACCGGCCTGCCCGCCCTCCAGGGGGCACTCACCGCGCGCGGTGGCGCCGGCCTGCTCGGGTTGGCGGTCGCGGCGGCCGCGCCGCTGGGTCGACGCCTGGCCCGGAAGGTCTCCCCGACATGACCGTTCCGCAGCCCCGATCGGCGGAGCCCGCGGCCGACGCCACGACGCTGCGCCTCGGGTACGGCACGAACGGCTTCGCCAACCACCGACTCGACGACGCGCTCGCCGTCCTCGCCGACCTCGGCTACGACGGGGTGGCGCTCACCCTCGACCACGACCACCTGGACCCGTTCGCGCCCGGACTCGCACGCCGGGTCGCCGTCCTCGCCCGGCGGTTGGAGGAGCTGGGTCTGGCGGTGGTGATCGAGACCGGGGCCCGGTACCTGCTCGACCCGTGGCACAAGCACGCCCCGACGTTGCTGCACGACGACCCGACCCGGCGCATCGAGTTCCTGCGCCGGGCCGTGCGGGTCGGCGCCGACCTGGGCGCGGAGGCGGTCTCGTTCTGGGCCGGTGTCCGACCCGAGACGGTGTCGCCGCAGTGCGCCTGGGACCGGCTGGTCGCCGGCTGCGCCACAGTGGTCGACGCGGCCGACACCGCAGGCGTCATCCTCGGCTTCGAGCCCGAGCCGGGGATGTTGGTGCAGGACATCGCCGACTGGCGTCGGCTGCGCGCGGCCCTCGGTGACCCGGCCCGGTTCGGCATCACGCTCGACATCGGCCACTGCCGCTGCCTGGAGCCGTGGCCGGTGCCGCAGTGCGTCGCGGAGGTGGCCGGGCACCTGGTGAACGTGCAGATCGACGACATGCGCCGAGGCGTGCACGAGCACCTGGAGTTCGGCACCGGCGAGATCGACTTCCCGCCGGTGCTGGTGGCCCTGGCCGAGGCCGGCTACCGCGGCCTGGTCGCCGTCGAGCTGCCCCGCGACTCACACGCCGCACCGGACGTGGCCGCCCGGTCCATCGATTTCCTGCGCGCCGCCGCCGCGACGGCCACCGATTACCACTCTGCCAGCCCCCTTTGCTCTGCACCCGCCGAGGCGACACCCGCTGACGAGGCCCCGGCGCATATGTAGGTGCAGAGCAAAGGTTGGTGGGGCGCCTGAGGCAGCACGAGGGAGGAGACGGGATGACACCGGATTCACTACGGGCCGCGCTGCGAGGCGTACCCGATCCCGATTGGCTGGACACGGCGTTGCGCCGGGTCACGACCGAGCCGACCGCGATCACCCGGCTCTTCCCCGCCGCCGGCCGGCGGTGCGGTCGGGCCGCGCTGCCCGACGCCCCCGGCTGGACCGCCGACGACGCGGCCCGGGTGCTGCTGCTCACCAGCCTGCCCGGCGACCACGCGGCGTACGCCGAAAGCCTCTACCAGCACGGTGACGCCGCCGAGCGGCGAGCCGTGCTGCGGGCCCTGCCACTGCTGCCGATCGGCGCCGCCGGGGTGCCGCTGCTGCACGACGCGATCCGCACCAACGACACCCGGCTGGTCGGCGCGGCCCTCGGCCCGTACGCCCGGCACCTCGCTCCGGCCGCCTGGCGGCAGGCGGTGCTCAAGTGCGTGTTCAGTGGTGTGCCGTTGGCGGTGGTCGCCGACCTGGAGACCCGTGCCGACGGGGAGTTGGCCGCGATGCTCGCGGCGCTGGCCGCCGAGCGGCACGCCGCCGGCCGGGAGCTGCCCGCCGACGCCACCGACCTGCTCGACCGGCTCACCGCCGCACTGCCCCGGGAGGCGTGACATGCGTATCTTCGACCCGCACATCCACATGACCTCACGCACCACAGACGACTACGAACGGATGGCCGCCGCCGGCGTACGCGCCGTGGTGGAGCCGGCATTCTGGCTGGGTCAGCCGCGCACCAGCGCCGCCTCGTTCACCGACTACTTCGACTCGCTCATCGGTTGGGAGCCGTTCCGGGCCGGGCAGTTCGGGGTGCGGCACTTCGCGACGATCGCGCTGAACCCCAAGGAGGCCAACGACCCGCGCTGCCGCCCGGTGCTCGACCTGCTGCCCCGCTACCTGGACAAGGACGCGGTGGTGGCGGTCGGCGAGATCGGGTACGACTCGATGACGCCGGAGGAGGACGAGGCGTTCGCCGCGCAACTCGCCCTCGCCGTGGCGTACGACCTGCCGGCGCTCGTGCACACCCCGCACCGGGACAAGGCGCGCGGCTGCGAGCGGACCCTCGCCGTGGTCGCCGAGTCCGGCATCGACGCGGGCCGCGTGATCGTCGACCACCTCAACGAGGTGACCGTGAAGCTGGTCCGCGACAGCGGCTGCTGGCTGGGTTTCTCCATCTACCCGGACACCAAGATGACGCCGTCGCGGATGGTCGAGCTGCTGCGGGAGTACGGCACCGAGCGGATGCTCGTCAACTCGGCGGCCGACTGGGGGCGCTCCGATCCGCTGCTGACCCGGGCCACCGGTGAGGCGATGCTGCTCGCCGGGTTCAGCGACGACGACGTCGACCGGGTGCTGTGGCGCAACCCGGTGGAGTTCTACGGGCAGTCGGGGCGGCTCGACCTCAGCGACCTGGACGTCGCCGCCAAGGTGGACCCGCAGACGGGCAACTCGATCCTGCGCGGTGGTAGCTGATGCGGCTGCGACACACCGGCGGCGACACCGTCCATCTCGGCTACTGCACGAATGTGCACCCCGCCGAGGACCTCGCCGGCATCCTCGGTCAACTGGACACCTACGCCGTGCCGGTCCGCGAGGCGCTCGGCAGTGACCTGCTCGGCCTCGGCCTGTGGCTGGCCGCCCCGGTCGCCGCCGAGCTGGCCGCCGACCCGGCGCTGCGTCGCCGGCTGCGCACCGAGCTGGACGCGCGCGGCCTGGAGGTGGTCACGCTCAACGGCTTCCCGTACGCGGCCTTCCAGGCCCCGGTGGTCAAGCAGGACGTCTACCACCCGGACTGGACCACCGAGCAGCGCCTCACGTACACCCTCGATCTGGCCCGGGTGCTCGCCGACCTGCTGCCCGACGACGCCGCCCGGGGCTCGATCTCGACGCTGCCACTGGCCTGGCGTCAACCGTGGGACACCGCTCGGGCCGACGCGGCCCGGGGCCGGCTGGACCAGCTCGCCGCGGGTCTGGCCGCCGTGCAGCGCGACACCGGCCGCGAGGTGCGGGTGGCCTTCGAACCGGAGCCCGGCTGCGTCGTGGAGAGCACCGGTCAGGCGGCCGAGCTGCTGTCCGGGATGGACACCGAGCGGCTGGGTGTCTGCGTCGACCTGGCCCACCTGGCCTGCGCCTGGGAGGACCCGGCCGAAGCCCTGCAACGACTGCGGGCGGCCGGGCTGCCGGTGGTGAAGGTGCAGGTCTCCGCCGCCGTCGAGGCGGCCGACCCGTCCGGCGGCGCGGACGCGTTGCGCCGCTGGGTGGAGCCGCGCTTCCTGCACCAGACCCGGGGCGCCGGCTGCGCGGGGTTGGCCGATCCGGCGGACCCGGCGTACGCGGCCGACGACCTGGACGAGGCACTGGACCGGGCGTTGCCCGGCCCGTGGCGGGTGCACTACCACGTGCCGCTGCACGCCCCGCCCGAGGAACCGCTCGGCTCCACGCTGCCGGTGCTGCGCGCCGCCCTGAGAGCGCTCTTCGACGGCCCGAGCGCCGGCTGCGACCACCTGGACGTCGAGACGTACACCTGGGGGGTGCTGCCGGCCGCACGACGGCCCGGCACCGACGCGGAGCTGGCCGCCGGCATCGCCGCGGAGCTGGCCTTCGCCCGAGACGAACTGGTCGGCCTCGGCCTGACCACAGAGCGATCCGTGAGCATGGGGGTGGCGCGATGAGCCGGCGACTGGTGGTCCTCGACGTGGTGGGGCTTACCCCACGACTACTGGCGCACATGCCCCGACTGCGCGGGGTCGCCGACGGCGGCTTCCGGGCCGAGTTGGGCACCGTGCTGCCCGCGGTGACCTGCTCGGTGCAGTCCACCTTCCTCACCGGCGAGCCGCCGAGCGGGCACGGGATCGTCGGCAACGGGTGGTATTTCCGGGAGCTGGGCGAGGTGCTGCTGTGGCGGCAGCACAACGCGCTCGTCGGCGGGGAGAAGCTCTGGCAGGCGGCCCGCAAGGCCGAGCCGGGCTACACCGTCGCCAACGTCTGCTGGTGGTACGCCATGGGCGCGGACGTCAACTGGACGGTGACGCCCCGCCCGGTCTACTACGCCGACGGGCGCAAGGAACCGGACTGCTACACCGACCCGCCGGAGCTGCACGACGCGCTCACCGGGCGGCTGGGCACCTTCCCGCTGTTCACCTACTGGGGGCCGACGGCCGGGCTGCCGTCGTCGCGGTGGATCTGCCAGGCGGCCGAGCAGATCCTGGCCGACGTGTCACCCGACCTCACCCTGGTCTACGTCCCACACCTGGACTACGACCTGCAACGGTTCGGCCCGTCGTCGGCCCAGGCCGCCGCCGCGGCGGCCGAGCTGGACGCGGTGCTCGGCCCGCTGCTGGACGCCGCTCGGGCCCGGGACGCCACAGTGGTGGTGCTGTCGGAGTACGGCATCACCGACGTGTCCCGGCCGGTGGACGTCAACCGCCTGCTGCGCGCCGAAGGGCTGCTGCGGGTGCACACGCAGGCCGGCATGGAATACCTCGACCCGTGGACGTCGAAGGCGTTCGCGGTCGCCGACCACCAGGTCGCGCACGTCTACGTCAAGGACCCGGCCGACGTGGCGGCGGTGGCGAAGCTCTGCGCCAACCTGCCCGGGGTCGCCGAGGTGCTCGACGCCGAGGGCAAGGCCGCACACGGGCTGGACCACCCGCGCGCGGGTGAGCTGGTGCTGGTGGCCGAGCCGGACGCCTGGTTCACCTACTACTACTGGCTGGACGACGACCGGGCACCGGACTTCGCCCGGCTTGTGGAGATCCACCGCAAGCCGGGGTACGACCCCGCGGAGCTGTTCTTCGACCCGGCCAACCCCGGTGCCGCGAAGGCCCGCGCCGGGGTGGCGCTGGCCCGCAAGAAGCTCGGCATGCGGTACCTGATGAGCGCGGTCGGCCTGGACGCCGGGGCGCGGGCGGTGCGCGGCTCGCACGGGCGGCTGCCGGACGACCCGGCGGACGCCCCGGTGCTGCTCTGCTCCGACCCGGCCGCGGCCCGGGACAAGATCGCGGCGACCGAGGTCAAGGCGTTGCTGCTGGAGCTGGCCGGGCTGGGTGGCGGCGGTTCGGACGGGCCGGGGGAGGGGTCGTGACGGTCACCGTCGCGCCCGCGGACGCCAGCGGGCTGCGGGCACGTTTCGACGCGGAGCTGGCCGGGTTCCTGGAACGGCAGGGCCCGGACTGGCCGGACGGCGCGCCGCGTGGGGTGTTCACCGCCCTGCAACGGTTCGTGCTGGCCGGTGGGAAGCGGTTACGTCCGTTGTTCTGCTACTGGGGCTGGCGCGGGGCGGGGGCGGCTGACGGCACCCCGATCGTGGTGGCCGCGGCGGCGCTGGAGCTGTTCCACGCGTTCGCGCTGATCCACGACGACATCCTGGACGGCAGCGACCGCCGCCGGGGCGAGCCGTCGGTGCACCGGCTCTTCGCCGACCTGCACGCCCGCTCGGCGTGGCGCGGCGACCCGGAGGCGTACGGGCGCAACACCGCCCTGCTCTGCGGGGACCTCTGCGCGGCCTGGTCGGACCAGATGTTCCACGAGTGTGGGCTGAGCACCGAGCAGGTGCACCGCGGGTACGGCGTGTTCGCGCTGATGCGCACCGAGGTGATCGCGGGGGAGTACCTGGACCTGGTCTCGGGTGTGGGTGACGGCTCGGTGGCCAGCGCGCTCACCGTGATCCGGATGAAGGCGGCCCGTTACACGGTGACCCGGCCGTTGCAGATCGGGGCGGCCCTGGCCGGCGCGGGGCCGGAGTTGATCGCCGCGTTGGGCGAGTTCGGTGACCCGTTGGGCGACGCGTTCCAGCTCCGCGACGACGTGCTCGGTGTCTTCGGGGATCCGGCGATCACCGGTAAGTCGGTCCTGGACGACCTGCGTGAGGGCAAGCCCACGGTGATGATGGCGTTGGCGCGCAGTGCCGCCGACCGGTCGCAGACCGCCCGGCTGCGGGAGCTGTTCGGCAACCCGGCGTTGGACGCCGACGGCGCGGCGGAGCTGCGCGCGATCATCGAGGCGACCGGCGCCCTGGAGCGGATCGAGCAGATGATCCGGGTCCGGACCGAGGCCGCGCTCAGCGCCCTGCAGAGCGCCATGGTGGGGGACGAGGCGCGCGCCGCGCTGATTGCGCTGGCCGGACAGGCGATCAACCGCCACGCGTGACCGCCGACTTTCGAACAGATCGACGAAAGTTGGTGCGGAATCACCGGAAGGTATGGACACATCGACACTCGCAACTTAGTGTCGTGACCAACACGACAATGTTTCGTCGAGGTGAACCGGCGGCGCGGTAACCCATCGACCCCCACCATCACCGCTACGGCATCCGGCGCGACGGCGCGCGCCCGCCTGGCAGTCACTCGTCAGGAAGGGGCAGCACACATGTCCATGAAGGACGCTCCACAACAGAGATCCCGACGATGGTCCTCGGTCGGGTCGGCACTGCTGCTGGCGGTCGCCGCCGGCACTGTCGCACTCGCCGCCGGCTCCGCCCCCGCACAGGCGCACACGATCGTCGCCACCGACTTCCAGCAGGTCGAACTCGCGCGCGGCGTCACCGACATGGGCGAGCCGATGTCGCTGGCCGTGCTGCCGGACCGCTCCGTCCTGCACACCGCCCGCAACGGCACCCTGCGCCGCACCGACGCGAGCGGCACCACCTCCGTGATCGGCACCCTGCCGGTCTACAACCACGACGAGGAGGGGTTGCAGGGCGTCGGGGTCGACCCCAACTTCGCCAGCAACCGGCAGATCTTCCTCTACTACGCGCCGCCGCTCTCCACCCCCGCCGGCGACGCGCCCGCCACCGGCACCGATTTCTCGGCCTGGCAGGGAGTGAACCGCCTCTCCCGGTTCACCCTCAACGCCGACTTCACGGTCAACCAGTCGAGCAAGGTCGACGTGCTCGACGTGCCGGCCGACCGCGGCCTGTGCTGCCACGTCGGCGGGGACATCGACTTCGACGCCGCCGGCAACCTCTACCTGTCCACCGGCGACGACACCAACCCGTTCGAGTCCGCCGGCTACTCGCCGCTCGACGAGCGGAGCAACCGCAACCCGGCGTACGACGCACAGCGCAGCGCCGGCAACACCAACGACCTGCGCGGCAAGATCCTGCGGATCAAGGTGAACGCCAACGGCACGTACTCCATCCCCTCGGGCAACCTGTTCGCGCCCGGCACGGCCAGGACCCGGCCGGAGATCTACGCGATGGGGTTCCGCAACCCGTTCCGGATCAGCGTGGACAAGGCCACCGGGGTCGTCTACGTCGGTGACTACGGGCCGGACGCCGGCACCACCAGCTCCACCCGCGGGCCGTCCGGGCAGGTGGAGTTCAACCGGGTCGCCGCACCGGGCAACTTCGGCTGGCCGTACTGCACCGGCACCAACACCAGCACCGAGACGTACAACGAGTGGGACTTCGCCGCCAACACCGGCGGGGCGAAGTACAACTGCACCGGCGGGCCGACCAACAACTCGTTCCGCAACACCGGCCTGACCACCCTGCCCCCGGCCCAGCCGGCCTGGATCCGGTACGCCGGCGACGCCGGCACCCCGACCGAGTTCGGCGGCGGCTCCGAGTCGCCGATGGGCGGCCCGGTCTACCGGTACAACGCCTCGTCGACCTCCACCACGAAGTTCCCGCAGTCGTTCGACGGCCAGTTCTTCGCCACCGAGTTCGGCCGGGGCTGGATCAAGCCGATCCACGTCAACTCCGACGGCTCCCGGGGCACCATCGACACCTTCCCCTGGGTCGGCAAGCAGGTGATGGACTCGGCGTTCGGCCCGGACGGCGCGTACTACGTGCTCGACTACGGCACCGGCTACTTCAACGGCGACGCCAACTCGGCGCTCTACCGCTTCGACTACGTCGGCGGCGGCAACCGGGCACCGACGGCAGTGGCCAGCGCCAACAAGACCTCCGGTGCGGCGCCGCTCGCGGTGACCTTCTCCTCGGCGGGATCGTCCGACCCGGAGGGCGGCGCGCTGACGTACTCGTGGGCCTTCGGTGACGGGACCACCTCGACGGCCGCCAACCCGACGAAGACGTACTCCACGAACGGCACCTACACCGCCACGTTGACGGTGCGGGACCCGCAGGGCGCCACCGGTAGCAGCAGTGTGCGGATCAGTGTCGGCAACACCGCGCCGACCGTCACCATCAACAACCCCGGCAACGGCCAACTGTTCAGCTTCGGCGACACCGTGCCGTACAGCATCACGGTGACCGACCCGGAGGACGGCACGATCGACTGCACGAAGGTCAAGATGACCTACGTGCTCGGGCACGACCAGCACGGGCACCAGATCACCTCGAAGACCGGCTGCTCCGGCTCCATCACCATCCCTGTCGACGGTGAGCACGACGACGCGGCGAACATCTTCGCGATCTTCGACGCCGAGTACACCGACGCCGGTGGCCTGACCACCCACACCCAGCACACGCTGCCGCCGCGGCACCGGCAGGCCGAGTTCTTCGGCACCTCGTCCGGGATCAACGTGTTCAGCAAGGCCACCGCCGAGGGCGGCAAGACCGTCGGCGACATCAACAACGGCGACTGGATCGCGTTCCAGCCGTACCGGCTGGGCAACGTCACCTCGTTCAACGCCCGGGTCTCCTCGGCGGGTGCCGGTGGCACCCTCCAGGTCCGGGCCGGCTCGGCCACCGGCACGGTGCTCGGCTCGGCCACGGTCCCGGTGACCGGCGGCTGGGAGACCTTCGCCACGGTGACCGGCACGATCACCAGCCCGCCGACCGGGACGACCACGCTGTACCTGACCTTCGCCGGGTCGGGCACCGGGGCGCTCTACGACCTGGACGCGTTCACGTTCGTCACCGGCACCGCCACCAGCGGAAGTGGCCCGATCAAGGGGCTGGGTGGCAAGTGCCTGGACGTCCGCAACGCCGCCACCGCCGACGGCACGCAGATCCAGATCTACACCTGCAACGCCAGTGCGGCGCAGACCTGGGCGGTCACCCCCAACTCCACGATCAAGTCGTTGGGTAAGTGCCTGGACGTCGCCGGTGCCGGCACCGCCGACGGCACCAAGATCCAGCTCTACACCTGCAACGGGACCGCGGCGCAGAACTGGGCCGCGCAGGCCGACGGCACGCTCCGCAACGCCGGGTCCAGCAAGTGCCTCGACGTCTCCGGCAGCAGCTCCGCCGACAGCACCGTGGTCAACCTGTGGACCTGCACCGCCGCCGCCAACCAAAAGTGGATCCTGCCCTGAGCTGAGTGGTGGGGCCCCTTGTCACCGCCTACGGTTGGGCAAGGGGCCCTTCCTAACCACAGTTAGGAGAGCGATATGCGCAGACTCCTGCGACCCGTCCTCGGTGCGGGCCTGGCCGCCCTCGCCGTCATCGCCTGCACCACCCCGGCCAGCCCGGCCAGCGCCGCCGACGCCCCGTACGACGTGCTTGTCTTCTCCAAGACCGCCGGTTTCCGGCACGACGCGATCCCGGTCGGCATCCAGACCATCCGTGATCTGGGCGCGGCGAACAACTTCACGGTCACCGCCACGGAGGACGCCGCCGCGTTCACCACCGCCAACCTCGCCCAGTACGAGGCGGTCGTCTTCCTCAACACCACAGGCGACGTGCTCAACGCCAGCCAGCAGACCGCCTTCGAGTCGTACATCGGCTCGGGCCGCGGGTACGTGGGTGTGCACGCGGCCTCGGACACCGAGTACGACTGGCCGTTCTACGGCAACCTGGTGGGCGCGTGGTTCGCCTCGCACCCGGCGATCCAGCAGGCCAACATCAAGGTGGAGGACCGGGGGCACGCCGCGACCGGCCACCTGCCGCAGACCTGGACCCGCACCGACGAGTGGTACAACTACCGGACCAACGCCCGGTCGACCGCCCACGTGCTGGCCACGCTCGACGAGTCGTCGTACTCCGGTGGCGGCATGGGCGCCGACCACCCGCTGAGCTGGTGCAAGAGCTACAGCGGTGGTCGGTCCTTCTACACCGGCGCCGGGCACACCCAGGCGTCGTACGCGGAGCCGGCGTTCCGGTCCCACCTGCTCGGTGGCATCCGGTACGCCGCCGGTCGGAGCAAGGCCGACTGCCGGCCGGAGACCGGCTACACGCCGATCTACAACGGCTCGACGACCGGGTGGTCGCAGGCCGGCCCGGGTAGCTTCACCAACTCCGACGCCACCCTGACGTCGGTGGGCGGCATGGGGCTGTTCTGGTACAACGCCAAGCAGTTCACCAACTACTCGCTGAAGCTGGACTGGAAGCTGGCCGGGGACGACAACTCCGGCATCTTCATCGGCTTCCCGCCGTCGAGTGATCCGTGGTCGGCGGTGGACAACGGCTACGAGATCCAGATCGACGCCACGGACGCGGTCGACCGCACCACCGGCTCGGTCTACACGTACAAGGCCGCCGACATCGCGGCCCGGGACGCGGCGTTGAACGCGCCGGGGGAGTGGAACACCTACGAGTTGCTGGTCGAGGGGGAGCGGTTGCAGATCTTCCTCAACGGAGTGAAGATCAACGACTTCACCAACACCAACCCGGTCCGCTCGCTGGCCGGCCACATCGGCATCCAGAACCACGGCACCGGTGACGACGCCTTCTTCCGCAACATCCGGATCAAGGAACTGGGCACCACCCCGCCGCCCACCGGCACGATCCAGGCCGAGACGTTCAGCTCGGCCAACGGGGTGTCCGCGTTCACCAAGGCGGGCGCCAACGGTGGGCAGACCGTCGGCTACATCGACCCGGGCGACTGGGCCGCGTACAACGGTGTCGACCTGACCGGTGTCACCTCGTTCACGTCCCGGGTCGTCTCCGGTGGCGCGGGCGGCACCATCCAGGTGCGTACCGGCTCGGCGACCGGCCCGGTGCTCGGCTCGGTAGCGGTGCCGAACACCGGCAGTTGGGACACCTACGCCAACGTCAGCACCACCCTGTCCGGCGTCCCGTCCGGCACCCAGAACCTCTATCTCACCTTCACCGGTAGCGGCACCGGGCTCTTCGACCTGGACGACTTCACACTGGTCAAGGGCGGCGGCGGCACTCCCGGGGTCGGCCCGATCAAGGGTCTGGCGGGCAAGTGCCTGGACGTGCGCGGCGGCGGCACCGCCGACGGCACCCAGATCCAGATCTACACCTGCAACGGCGGTACGGCACAGAGTTGGACCGTGTCCGGCTCGACGATCAAGGCGCTGGGCAAGTGCCTGGACGTCTCCGGCAGCGGCACCGCCGACGGCACCAAGATCCAGCTCTGGACCTGCAACGGCACGGGCGCGCAGAACTGGGCGGCCCAGTCCGACGGCAGCCTGCGCAACACGTCGTCGGGCAAGTGTCTCGACGTCTCCGGCAACAACTCGGCGGACAGCACCGTCGTGCACCTCTGGACCTGCCTCGGCGCGGCCAACCAGAAGTGGACCCTGCCCTGATCGAGTGAGCCGGGAGGGGTCGCGCACACGGCGTCGGCCCCTCCCGGCACCGGCCCGAGTGCCGCCGAAGGCTGGTCGGCGTGCCCCGGCGGTCGGCGCAACGGCGCGGGTCGGGAAGCGAAGTCCCGCACGAGCGTGATGCCTCTGAGTCATCAAGATGACTGGGAGGCATCACGCTCGCAGTGATTAGTCCGTCGACCCGGGGACGCGCCCGACCCGCGGACCCGCGGACCCGCCGACGCACGGACGCCGCGGACCGGCTCACAGCCGACTGCCGTACCTTGACCAGCATGGGGCGGTTCGCGCAGTGGCGCGGGATGGTGCTGGAGCAGGGGCACCGGCTGCGGGGCGCGCTCCAGCGTCCCGAGGAGCCGGACGACCCGTTCGAGCCGACGGGCAGTCTGAACCGGCTCGACGCCCTGGTGGAGGGCTTCGCCGCCGGTCAACCGGTGCGGTGGAGCCTGGCCGGTCAACCCCGGCCGCTGCCGGGACCTGTCGACGCGGTGGCGTACCGGATCATCGAGGAATCGTTGACGAACGCGTGCCGGCACGCCCCGGGAGCGGCGGTCGCGGTCCGCCTGCGCTACGACGCCACGGGCATCACCATCGAGGTCCGCGACGAGGGCGGTGGCCCGCTGCCGTCCGGCGGTGACACCCACGGCGCCGGGCGGGGTCTGCCCGGGGTACGCAGGCGCGCCGAGCGGCTCGGCGGCACGTTCTCCGCCGGCCCGCGAGCGGGTGGCGGCTTCACCGTACGGGCTGTCCTGCCCGCGCCTGAGGAAATCGTCGGATGATCGGCCGCGCGCAGGGCTTCCCCGATGGGGCACTGCGGAAATAGGCTGGGGGGCGGCGACCGTGCTGGTGGCCGGTGACCCGGTGGGAGGCGCAACCCGCCGGGCCCAGGTGTGTTCCGCACCCACCGGTGACCGCTCGGTGCCGCGTACGTCCGGTCACCCTCGCCCCGGTCCGCACCTGGAATCCCCCATGACAACAGGGGAGAAGAACAATGGCGCGACCCATCACGCTCTTCACCGGCCAGTGGGCCGACCTACCTTTCGAGGAGGTCTGCCGGCTCGCCTCCGAGTGGGGCTACGACGGTCTGGAGATCGCCTGCTGGGGCGACCACTTCGAGGTCGACAAGGCGCTCGCCGACGACTCGTACGTCGAGCGCAAGCGGGAGACCCTCGCGAAGCACAACCTTGAGGTCTTCACGATCTCCAACCACCTGGTCGGTCAGGCGGTCTGCGACCACCCGATCGACGAGCGGCACCAGGACATCCTGCCCGCCCGGATCTGGGGCGACGGGGAGCCCGAGGGGGTCCGCCAGCGGGCCGCCGAGGAGATCAAGGACACCGCGCGGGCAGCGGCGAAGCTCGGCGTGAAGACGGTCGTCGGCTTCACCGGCTCGTCGATCTGGCACACCCTGGCGATGTTCCCGCCGGTGCCGCCGTCGATGATCGAGCGCGGCTACCAGGACTTCGCCGACCGGTGGAACCCGATCCTCGACGTGTTCGACGAGGTGGGGGTCCGGTTCGCTCACGAGGTGCACCCCAGCGAGATCGCGTACGACTACTGGACGACGAAGCGGACGCTTGAGGCGATCGGCAACCGGCCCGCGTTCGGGCTGAACTGGGACCCGTCGCACTTCGTCTGGCAGGAGCTGGACCCGGTGAACTTCATCTTCGACTTCGCCGACCGGATCTACCACGTGGACTGCAAGGACGCCAAGGTGCGCACCGGCGACGGCCGGCGTGGCCGGCTCGCCTCGCACCTGCCCTGGGCCGACCTGCGCCGCGGATGGGACTTCGTCTCCACCGGGCACGGCGACGTGCCCTGGGAGGACTGCTTCCGCGCGCTTAACGCGATCGGCTACACCGGCCCGATCTCGGTCGAGTGGGAGGACGCCGGGATGGATCGGCTGGTTGGCGCACCGGAGGCGTTGCAGTTCGTCCGCCGGTTGGCCTTCGACGCACCCAGCGCGGCCTTCGACGCGGCGTTCAGCAGCAAGGACTGACCGCACCTCGGACAGACCACGGGCCGGTCGCCCTGCGGCGACCGGCCCGTCGACGTGCGATTGGTCAGAGCGTGCTGGCGTTCGTGCCCGAGCCGGACGGCTTGGTGCGGGGGTTGTTGGTGGACGACGGCGACCCGGAGGTCGTGCCGACCGTGCTGGTGCCCGCCTTGGCGCCCACGGTGGCGGGCGTGCCGGCGAACGCGTCGTCGGCGGCGGTCAGCTCCTGCTTGCCGGTGCTGCCGTTGGTGCTGCCCAGCTTCTCGCCCAGCTTGGTCTGGCCGAGCTTGTCCTTGCCCTCGCTGTAGAGCTTGTTGGCCTGGGCCTGCGCGACCCCGGCCGCCTCCTGGACGGTCGGGTGGTCGAGCACCTTGCGGCCCCGGACCACGAGCTCCTCGTACTTTTCCCGGCCGGCACGGGCGCCCAGGACGAATCCCGCAGCCAGCCCGCCAAGAAACATGATCTTTCCGCGCATGGCGGCTCCTTCCGTACCTGACGCGCCGTCACCCCGGCGAGTTGCCCCGTCGGAAGGCGACCTGTTCGCGCCTGCGTCCTCTGTCCGCAGCTAACTACCCATCCTGCTCCCCGCTCAAGCATGCTTGTGCCGGGATGGCGATTTACCCTAATTGTCAATGCGACGGAGGGGAGGGAACCCACTGGACCGCCACCGGGTGATGTCCTGTAGTCTTGTCCCGTCGCACGGCGTCGGGGAGATCCGATAGTCGCGCGAAGCATGATCCCCTGTAGCTCAATTGGCAGAGCAGCCGGCTGTTAACCGGCAGGTTATTGGTTCGAGTCCAATCGGGGGAGCTTTACCCAGTCGGGCATGACGTACCTGCCTCCTACCTCGCGGGCGCCGGTGGGGCGTCAGAGCGTCAGACCGCGCTCCAACTGCCCCAGGCCGGCATCCATCAGGGTGACGTAGTCGACATTCTCGTCGGCGTACATCATGGCCGACAGTGACACTCCGATGAGCGCGCCGGCGAACGTGCGCACCTCCAACTCGTCCGGGCTACGGCCGACCCGCTCGGCGACCGCGGCGGCGAGCATCCGGATGCTGTCGGTGAACGTCTGCAGCATCCGCGCCTGGAGCTCCGGCACTGAGCGGATCACCGCCTGGCGCTCGGTCTCCCAGGTCTTCACCTCCCGGGGGAGTGCGGTGAAGACCGTGCGGAAGGCCTCGCGCACCGCCTGGATCGGGGTGAGCTCGGGTGGCTGGGCGCGGAACGCCTCAACGACCTGCTCGTCGAGGCGGTCGTCGAGCAGAACATCCTCCTTGGTCGGGAAATACCGGAAGAAGGTGCTCGGGGAGACCTCGGCGGCTTCGCAGATCTGGTCGACCCGTGTGTTGGCGTAACCCTGCTGACGGAAGAGGCGTATCGCCTCCTGCTGGATCTGGGCATGCGTCCGTGCCCGCTTCCGTTCCCTCAGACCCGCCACGCTGAACCGTCCTTCGGTTGTGCCGCTGCCTTCACCCCTCCCTCACCGATGCTGCCCGGCTCCGGTTCCGGCGCCTGCCGGGGACGGGGGAGGAAGACGACCGCGAGGATAACGCCAAGAATGCCGAATCCGGCACACACGACGAGCATCACGTCCATCGCGTGCACGAACGCGGTCCGCACGGACATCAGCAGCTCGTCCGAAGCGAGCCGGTGCGCGACGATGACACCGGCCGCGGCGCTGTCCTCGGCGCGGGTGGCGATGTCGCTGGGCACTCCGTCCAGATCGAGCCTGTCCCGATAGACGATGCTCAGCACGGTGCCCAGCACGGCGACGCCGACGGTGCCGCCGACCTGACGCATTGCCTGGATGACCGCCGAGCCGATCCCGCTGCGTTCCTCGGTGAGGGTGCCCAGTGCGGTGTCCATCGAGGTGGGGAGCACGAATCCGATCCCGATGCCGCTGACGGCGATCCAGAACGCGACGAACCAATAGTCGGAGGAGACCGTCGTTGGGACGCCGGTCAGCAGTCCGACCACGACAAAGGCGAAGCCGATGGAGACCACGAGACCCGCACCGATCTTCACGACGAGCTTCTCGGCGATCTGCGCGCCGACGAGCAGCCCTCCGATGACCGGCAGGAGCCGCAGCCCGGTGCCGAGCGCATCGGCACCGCTGACGGCCTGGAAGAACTGGGGGATCGAGAAGAGCAGGCCGAACGTGGCGAACGAGACGAGGGTCGCCATCGCGCTGCCCCAGGTGAACGGGCGGGAGCGGAACAGGGTGAGGTCGACGAGCGCGGTGCCGGGGCGTCGCTTTTCCCACACCACGAACACGATCAGGAGCACGATGCCGCCGACCAGCGTCGCGAGCACCAGGCCATCGCTCCAGCCGCGGCTGCCGGCCTCGGTGAGCCCGAACGTGAGGCCGGCCAGGCCCACACCCGAGGTGAGGATCCCCGGCAGGTCCAGGCTCGGCTTCTGGGCACTGCGCGATTCCGGCACGAGCATGGAGACCGCCAGCAGGCCGAGCACCACGACCGGCACGTTGATCAGGAAGACCGAGCCCCACCAGAAGTTGTCCAGCAGGAAGCCGCCGATGATGGGGCCGAGCGGGAAGCTCGCGGCGTTCGCCGTGACCCAGATGCTGACCGCCTTGGCGCGTTCCACACTGTCGAACAGCAGCGGCAGCGCCGACACGGCGAGCGGCAGCACGAAGGCGGCACCGAGGCCGAGCAGGGCCCGGGCGCCGATCAGCGTCTCCGGAGACGTGGCATACACGCAAGCCAGCGAGCCCAGGCCGAAGACGGCCAGGCCGGCCAGCAGCAGCTTCTTGCGGCCGAAGCGGTCGCCGAGCAGGCCGGCGGGCAGCATCAGAGCCGCGAGTACGAGGTTGTAGGCATTGGCGAACCACTGCAGGTCGCTGGTGGTGGCGCCCAGGTCGGACGCCAGGGTCGGCAGGGCCACGTTGAGGATCGTCAGATCGAGGCCGATCACCAGGCCGCTCAGCGCGAGAGCCGCGAGTGCCCACCATCGGAAGCGAGGGTCAGGCTGCATGGTAGTAACTCTCATTTAGGAGTTCCTGTCTAAAGAAACATCCCACCATTAGAGTGTTGGCGTCAAGCGATCTGCGCGGATCGCCGTCGTGCGGGTGCGTGACACCGGAGAGTGCGGGGAGCGCGTGGGGCGTTTCGGGTGTGTGACCCCGGTTTCGCTCTCCCTCGACCGGCTCGCCCGGCAGGATGGTCGATGTCGACCTGGACTCCCGCTGCGTCGATTGATGCGTCGATTGTTGGGGTGAGAGCGGATGTCCGGACGCAGGGCCACGCTGATCGCGGTGGCGGTCGTGCTGGCCTGGCTGGTGGTCGGCGGCGTGGCCGGGCCGTACGCCGGGCGGCTCAGTGAGGTCGCCACCAACGACAACGCCGCCTTCCTGCCCACTGACGCCGAGGCGACCCGCGCCCAAGACCTCACCGGCGACTTCGTCGACCGGCAGACCATCCCGGCCCTGGTGGTCTACGAACGGCCGGCCGGAATCACCGACGCGGACCGGCAGCGGGTCAACGCCGACGCCGCCCGGTTCGCCCAGGTACCCGGCGTGCTCACCCCGCTGCCCCCACCCATTCCGAGCCAGGACGGCCAGGCCCTCCAGGTCGTCGTACCGGTGGACGACGCCGAGGGAGAGGAGATCGGCTCCGTCGTCGACCAGCTCCGCGACATCACCGGCGGCGACCGGGACGGGCTCACCGTGGACGTCTCCGGACCCGCCGGCCTGCTCGCCGACCTGATCAAGGTCTTCTCCGCCATCGACGGGCCACTGCTGCTCGTCACCCTGGTGGTGGTGCTGATCATCCTGTTGGTGGTCTACCGCAGCCCGGTGCTCTGGATCTTCCCGCTGCTCGCCGCCGGCATGTCGTACGCCCTCGCCTCGGTCTTCGTCTACCTGCTCGCCGACGCCGACGTGGTGAAGCTCAACGGGCAGGCCCAGGGCATCCTCACCGTGCTCGTCTTCGGTGCCGGCACCGACTACGCGCTGCTGATGATCGCCCGCTACCGGGAGGAGCTGCACCGCCACGACCGACCGTGGGACGCCATGCGGACCGCCTGGAAGGGTGCCGCTCCCGCCATCATCGCCTCCGGCGGCACGGTCATCGTCAGCCTGCTCTGCCTGCTGCTGTCGAGCCTCAACTCCAACCGGGCCCTCGGCCCGGTCGCCGCCATCGGCATCGCCGCCACCCTGCTGGTGATGCTCACCTTCCTGCCCGCGCTGCTGATGCTGGGCGGCCGGTGGGCGTTCTGGCCCCGACGGCCCCGGGCCGACCAGGCCGACCCACGCGCCGAGCACGGCATCTGGAGCCGCATCGCCGGTTTCGTGGCCCGGCACGCCCGACCGATCTGGCTGAGCACCGCGGTCGTGCTCGCCGTCCTCACGCTGGGTCTCACCCAGCTCGGCGCCACCACGCTCGGGCAGTCCGACCTGTTCACCAAGCGCACCGACTCGGTGGACGGCCAGGAGGTGATCTCCCGGCACTTCCCGGCCGGCACGGGCAGCCCGGCCACCATCTTCACCACCGAGCAGACCGCCCGGCAGGTCGCCCAGGTGGCGCAGGGCGTACCCGGCGTCGCCGACGTCCGACCCCTCACCGCCGGCCCGCAGACCGGCCCACCCGATCCGAACGCCACCCCCAAGGTCGTCGACGGGCGGGTGCAACTGGAGGCGACCCTGGCCGACCCGCCCGACAGCGACGGCGCCGAGCGGACCATCCGGGAGCTGCGGGTGGCCGTACACCAGGTGCCCGGCGCGGACGCGGTGGTCGGCGGCTTCACGGCGACCAACGTGGACACCTCCGACGCCGCGAAGCGCGACCAGAACGTCATCATCCCGGTGGTGCTGGTGGTCATCGCGGTCATCCTGGCCCTGCTGCTGAGAGCGCTGCTCGCCCCGGTGCTGCTGATCGGCACCGTGCTGCTCAGCTTCGCGGCCACCCTCGGACTCTGCGCGCTGCTGTTCCGGCACGTGTTCGACTTTCCCGGGGTGGACTCGTCGTTCCCGCTGTTCGCGTTCGTCTTCCTGGTCGCCCTCGGCATCGACTACAACATCTTCCTGATGAGCCGGGTCCGCGAGGAGTCGGTCAAACGCGGCACCCGCGCCGGGGTGCTCGTCGGCCTCGCCGTCACCGGCGGGGTGATCACCTCCGCCGGCATCGTGCTCGCCGCGACCTTCTCCGCCCTCGCCGTGCTGCCCCTGGTGGTGCTCGTCGAGTTGGGTACGGCGGTCGCGATCGGGGTACTGATCGACACGATCATCGTCCGGTCGCTGCTGGTGCCCGCGCTCGCGTACGACATCGGGCCGAAAATCTGGTGGCCGGGCCGACTGTCCCGGGCGAACGGTGAGCGGGAGGCGCGCGATGCTGGCTGAGACGGACGTGGTCATCGTCGGCGGTGGCCTGGCCGGCCTCGCCGCCGCCCGCCGGCTGCACCGCGCCGGCGTGCCTTGGCGGCTGCTGGAGGCCAGCGGCCGCCTCGGCGGCCGGGTCGCCACCGACGTCGTCGACGGCTACCTCATCGACCGTGGCTTCCAGGTGCTCAACACCGCCTACCCGCAGCTCGGCACACTGCTCGACACCGACCGGCTGCACCTCGGCTACTTCACCTCCGGCGTGCTCGTGCGCAAGGGCGACGACCTGCTGCGGCTTGTCAACCCGTTGCGCGAGCCGACCGGCGCGCCCGGCACCGCGCTCGCCGGAGTCGGCACCCTGCTCGACCGGCTGCGCTTCGCCGCGCTCGCCGCCGGCTGCGCCACCCTGCCGGTGTCCCGGCTGCTCACCGCGCCGGAGACCAGCGCCGAGACGGCGCTCCGCCGGGCGGGGCTCTCCGACGCGATCATCGAGGAGCTGCTGCGGCCATTCCTGTCCGGTGTGTTCATCGACCGGGAGCTGGCCACCTCCAGCCACGTCCTCGCGATGGTCGTGCGCTCCTTCGCCCGCGGCCGGATCGGGCTGCCCGCCGAGGGCATGGCCGCGCTGCCCCGGGCCGTCGCCGACCCGCTCCCCGCCGACCTGCTCGACCTGGACATCCCCGTCGCGGAGGTCGCGCCCGGCCGGGTCCGCACCCAGGCCGGCGACATCCGCTGCCGGGCCGTCGTGGTCGCCGTCGACCCGCCCGCCGCGCCCGCGCTGCTGCCGGCCCTGGCGACGGTACGCATGCACAGCTACACCACCTACTACCACAGCGCACCGGAACCGCCGCTCACCGAGGCGATCCTGCTCGTCGACGGCGACCGCCGGGAGATCGTGGCGAACACCGTGGTGCTCAGCAACGCCGCCTCCACGTACGCGCCCGCCGGGCGGCACCTCGTGGCCACCTCGGTGGTCGGCCCGACCGCACCACCCGAGCCGACCATCCGGGCCGAGTTGACCCGGCTGTACGGCCGATCCACAGCCGACTGGACCCACCTCACCACCGTGGCCGTGCCGCAGGCGCTGCCCGCCGCACCGCCACCGCAGGGGCGGCTACGCAAGCCCGTGTCGTTGGGGGAGGGCCTGTTCGTGGCCGGTGACCACCGCGACAGCCCATCGATCCAGGGCGCTCTCGCCAGCGGGTGGCGGGCTGCCGGGGCAGTACTGGACGAGCTGCGCGCCGGCTGACCGGCGTACCCGAGCACGCTGTTATATTCCTGTAGCCCATCGTGCTGGTGCGGGCGTGGGACCGGCCGGCGCGGTGCTGGCTGCTGATCGCCGAGCGGGATAAGATCCGGCGCGGTGTTTCGGGGCGGTAGCTCAGCCGGTTAGAGCAGGGGACTCATAATCCCTCGGTCGCGGGTTCGAGTCCCGCCCGCCCCACCAGCCGCTCTCCCTGGTCAGTCATGCTGTCGACGACCCAGGCGAACCGCAGCGAGGTCCGGGCCGACACCCTCAGTTCGACCTTCCGGGAACGCGGACCCAGACGTCGGTACCGCCACTGATAGCGGGTGCTCACCGGGAGGCTGGACGGTCTACGACTGCCCGACGAGGAGATCCGCAGTGGCAGCGTCGCCCGCCACGCGCCCTGAGCCGGGAGGTGCTTGAGCGTTAGTTGACCAGCCGGCCGACCATCGTGGCGAGCTGATCGGGATGCTCATCGGTGACCAAGTGGCCGGCGGCGGAAATGATGTCAGGGTCAACATGAAGCCGCTGTTGTGCCCCTGAACGCAGTCGGTTCGGCGGCAAGAATACGTCGTGGTCTCCGCTTGCGATCACGACCGGCATCGTGCGCGCTACCGGCGGTACGAGGTCATCGGAACTCACCGGACGGGCGTGTCGGGCGACCAACGTCATCCACTCCACCAGGTCGGCGCGGGGTGCTCGGCCGGGAGCAGACAGGATTCGCAGCAGACGAAGGCTCGAAGCCGCCCGTGGCCGCCCCAGCCAGCTCAGGAACGCCAACAAGACACGGGGAGTGACCCTGAGTCGGCACAGCCCTCCCGGAGCCACGGCGACCTTGCCGTGAATCCGCGAATGATCAGCCGCGAGCGCGACAGCGCCGCCGAACGAATGCCCGAACAGCACGACAGGCCCGGCGGTGCTCTCCTCGATGACCTCTCCCAGCCATGAGCCGTACCAGGTGAGCCGGCCACCGGCGGCACCCGCTTCACCGGAACTCAATCCAGGTTGGCCCGGAACGTCGGCAGCGACCACCCGGTACCGCTGAGCCAAGGCTGTGAGCAACGGCAGGTAGGCGGCCGTGCTGAAGCGGTCCCCAGCGACGAATACGACCGTGACGGGGCCTGCGCCAGCGGTGACGACGTGCGTGTCTTCGCCTTGGGCACGAATCACGTGTCGATCGTGTTGGACCGGCCAGGCACTCAGCTGCTCCTCGCACCACTGGCGGATGCTGTCCCTGCCCGCAGGAGTCCGGTAGATCGACGTCACCGCTGCATCCTGCACCCGGATCCTCGGAAGCACCATGCCACCACCTCGAGCATCGCGCGGATCATCGGCACCCGTCATACAGCGATCCGTACAGCCAAGCCAGCAGGTAAGCACCGTTGGTCGGCGGCCCTGACCGACGCGACGAGCAGGTCAGTCGCAGTAGTGGACACCGACCGACAGCAGTCTTGATCTTTGCAAGGCAGGGTGAGCGGCCGACCCACTTCGTGGCAGCGAGCTGTCCGCATCCAGTCCCCAAGAGGGCGACAGGGTGACCGGCTTCCGCCACAGTGGCAACCAGCCGGCCATGAACGCGCTGCCATGCCGATGAGCGCGCGCCGCTGGACCGGTGGCGAGGATGCCTCAGTCGGTGCCGGTTGGAGCGGCAATGCCGGTACGCAGGAGCGCGACCAGGCGGCGGGCCTGCGCAGGGTCGGCGGTCAGGGCCGCTCCGCTGGCCAGGGTCAGCACGTCGGTGGCGGTGAGGTCGGAACGGAGTGCTGGCTGCGCGCGTCGGACAAGGCGATCGGCGATCGAGGTGATCGACGCGTGCCAGTCACGGAACAGCGTGGTGCGGCGTTCGTCGGTGCCCTCCGTCGCGGCCAGGGCGAGGGGACGCTTGGTGGCCACGTGCACCACGAACTCGTCGAGCCAGGTGAACAGCGCGCCCATCGGGTCCGCGGCCCCCAACAACTGCTCGCCGCGTTGGCACAGTGCGGCGACCTCGTCGGCGTAGACGGCGACGAGCAGGTCGGCGCGTGTCGGGAAGTGGCGGTACAGGGTGGCGTTGCCGACCCCGGCGCGTCGGGCGATGACGTCGAATGCGACGTCGTTGCCCGCCTCGCCCAGGGCTTCACTGGCTGCGGCGACGAGCCGCGCACGGTTACGGGACGCGTCGGAGCGCGGGCCACGCTTGCTATTCGGGGACATCCCCGTATACGGTACCGGCAGCTAAACGGGGAGTTCCCCATTTAGGATGCGGAGGGGATCACGATGCCCATGACCATGGATGACCGGATCACCATTACCGATCTCATCAACTCGCACGGGCACCTGACAGATCGCGGCGACTTCGACGGCCTGGCGACGCTGTTCACCGAAGACGTCGTCTACGACGTGTCGGCTCTCGGCGGCGGCACGTTTGTCGGTCTCGCGGCAGCCCGTGAAGCCGCCCTGGCGCTGCCCGACGCCAACCCGGTCGCCCACCACGTGACCAACATCGTGCTGCGCGAGACCGCGGACGGCACGGTCAATGCCCTGTCCAAGGGATTCGGGGTCATGGCCGATGGATCGACCGGCAGTGTTACGTACGAGGACACCGTCGAACGAACGGCTGCAGGATGGCGTATCACGCACCGAATCGTGCGCGCCCGACGCACGCCCCTGCGTCAAGACTGACGCCAACACGATCCAGTGTCCTGTCCCCACCACTGGTGCCGGAAAGGGATCACCGACGGGCCCGCCACCTGGCGGGCTCGTCGTCATGCCGGTAGCTGCTCGACGCCCTGCAACGTGGCGGTGTGCCGGTCGAGGATCGCTGTGGAGCGGCGGGAGAACTCGGTGAGCAGGCGGAGCTGCTCGTCGGAGAACTCCTCGATGAGGGCGAGGTAGTCGCGGCTGAACTCGTCGAGGGTCTGTTGCAGACGTTCGTACGCCTCGCCGCGCACGAGTTCGATCGTCACCTTCCGCCGATCGCCGGGGTCGCGCTGCCGCCGCAGGAAACCGGCCTGCTCCAGCCGGTCCAGTGCGGCGGTGATGGCACCGCCGCGGGTGAGGCCGATCTGGCGGGCGAGGCGGCCCGCGGGCATGGGCCCGTCCTTGTCGAGCACGCCGAGGCAGCTGATGTCGGTCACGGTGATGCCGGCCCGCGCGGCGAGGGCGCCGTGGAACAGCACTGCGGCTTGGGCCGACGCGCGCTCCAGGCGGTACAGGTCGGCGACCAGCGAAACCCGTGACGACGTCGTTGACACTCGGCATCCCTCCCCATAAAGTCTCGGAATCAGAGAGAATCTAAAACCGAGCAGATCGCCACGCGAGAAGCTCTATCTCGTGCATTCTGCTCCGACCGTAGCAAAAGTCGGAGGACTGACATGGTTACCGACGTCGCGCCCCGGCGGAGTGACACCCGTCCGTGGCTGGCCTTCGCTGTCGTGCTCACCGCCGCCTTCATGGACCTGGTCGACGGCACGATCGTCAGCATCGCCCTGCCGCGGATCCAAGCCGACCTGGGCGCCGGCTACGCCGCCGCGCAGTGGATCCTGGTCGGCTACTCGGTCACCTTCGCCCTGGTCCTGATCCCGGGCGGCCGCCTCGGCGACATCTACGGCCGACGCCGGGTCTTCCTGATCGGCGTCGCGGCGTTCACCGTCGCCTCGATCGTCTGCGGCGCCGCCACCACCGCCCCGGTCCTGGTCGTCGCACGCCTGATCCAGGGCGTCGCCGCCGGCCTGATGGTCCCGCAGGTGATGTCCGTGGTGGTCATCCTGTTTCAGAACGCCGAACGGGCCAAGGCCTTCGCCCTGTACGGCGTCACGCTCAGCCTCGCCAACGTCAGTGGTCCGCTGCTCGGGGCGCTGTTCACCGAGTACAGCGTCTTCGACCTGGGCTGGCGGGCGATCTTCTACGTCAACGTGCCGATCGGCGTCCTCGCGCTGCTCGGCGCGCTGCGCTGGCTGCCGGAGTCGCGCTCGGAGACGCCGCTGCGCGTCGACGTGGCCGGCATCGTGCTGATCAGCCTCGCCTCGTTCGCCCTGATGTTCCCGGTGATCCAGGGCCGGGAGGCGGGCTGGCCAATCGGCACGATCGTGCTGCTGGTCGCTGCGGTGCCGCTGCTCTGGGCGTTCGCCGTGGTGCAACGGCGGCGAGACAGCCGCGACGGCTCGGCTCTGGTCCCGCCGGACCTGGTGCGGCAGCGCTCGTTCGTGGTCGGCCTGATCGTGCTGCTCATCGTCTTCTCCACGCTGGCGTCGCTGTTCCTGGTGCTCAACTACACGCTGCTGACCGGCTACGGCTGGACCCCGATCCGCACCGCCCTGACCGGTATCGGCTTCCCGGTCGGGATCTTCCTCACCACCGGCGTGGCCCAGCGGTTCGCCACCACCCAGGGCCGCAGGCTCATCCAGATCGGGCTGACCGTCATGGCCGTCGGCATGGTCCTGCTCATCCTCACGTTCAGCCGCGGCGGCATGGCCGTCACCTTCTGGCAGCTCGCCGCGCCGATCCTGGTGATGGGCCTGGGCATGGGCCTGTGCGTCTCCATCGTGACGACAGTCGTGCTCGCCGATGTTCCGCCACGCAACGCCGGCGCTGGCTCCGGCGTGACAAACGCGGTGCTGCAACTGGGCGCGGCCGTCGGTGTCGCCATCGTCGGTGCCATCTTCTTCTCGCTGCTCGAATCCCGGAACTTCCCGGACGCCGCGGCAACGGCGCTGTGGTACAACGCGGCAGTCATCGCCCTTGCCGTCCTGCTGACTCCGTTCCTGCCGGCGTCCGCCCGCGCACCGCAGGACGCGGAGGCGTAGGCGCACGAGCACGATGCCGTCATCGCGGCGAAGTAGGGCGGTGACGGCCGGTGTGGGCGCTGCCCCGAACCGTGGCCCGCAGATCGGCCGCATGCGCACCTGCGTGCCAAGCTCCCTTTCCCTGATCCTCACCGGCCGCCCAGAGAAGAACAAGACTGTTTCTTCGCCCGCGATATCGGCAGGCTTTCGTGGCATGGCCGCTGACAATCGAGGTGTGCATCCTGCTCGCCGCCTTTCGCATGTGCGATGGCTCGCCGGGGGCACCGGGTCAGGCAAGAGCACGCTCGCCCGAGCCCTGGCCGAGCGCTACGACGTGGTGATCTACGACGGCGACCGCGCGGAGCGTAGCTACGTCAGCCGGTGCACTGCGCACGAGCAGCCGTACCTCTGGGCTCTGTTGCAAGCTTCGCCGGCGCAGACGTGGAACAGCCGCAGCGCTCAGGAGATCTTCGAGTCGATGCCGAGCCTGCACGGGGAGACGTTCGGGTTCGTTGTCGATGACCTGCTCGCGATGCGCCCTGAGCGTCCGGTCGTGGTCGACGATTTTCGAA
The DNA here is from genome assembly GCF_040639415.1 of Micromonospora sp. NPDC023888. NCBI lineage: Bacteria > Bacillati > Actinomycetota > Actinomycetes > Micromonosporales > Micromonosporaceae > Micromonospora > Micromonospora sp. NPDC023888. The sequence continues at coordinate 58,988 of NZ_JBEZZW010000041.1, forward strand.
CTCTGCCTCGCGAGGTCGCTCCGCTGCTGACATGGCCGGAGCAGGCGGCCTTCCTCCTGCCGACGCCGCAGTTCCGGGATCGGGCGTTGCGGGCGCGATTCGCCGACGTCAGGCGAGCCGGAGCGAACTGGGGAGACAGCGACCACGACGAGGCGCTCGCTCTGCGACTGGGTCGCGACGAGCTGTGGGACGCCGAAGTCCGCCGGCAGGCCGTCGAGCTGCACCTGCCTGTGGTGGCGATCGACGGCTCGCGTGACGCGCATGATCTTGTCGATGACCTCGCAGCCCGGTTTCGTCTGGGCCGCCCACGGTTCAGGGACAGTGGCACGCAGCGGTCATGAGCGGGCAGGGGCCGGACGAAGGTGAGCCGCCGGCCGCAACGGTTCAGGCCACCCCGGCCAACAAGGACCCCGATGTCCGCAACTGCTCACGAAGCATCGTCGGCCGCCAGGCCCGCTTCGACGGCGGCCAGGAAATCCAGCAACTGACGCCGTGCGGCGTCGTCGTGCGTGCGGTGGTTCAAGAATGTGGACGTGACTCGATGGGAGTCGTCCTCGACCACCTCGATCAGCTCGGCAAGTTGAAGCCGCGCGTCGACCACCGCAGCCGACCCGACCCGACGGCACCACGCCTCGATGAGGGCGGGATCGGTGGAGACGGCGTCGATCCCACAGCACCCACGGACGCACTCGACCTCGCAGAAGACGATGCACTCGCGCAGGGGCGACGGTATTTCGACCGAAAGTTCCGTCATGCCGCTCCTTTGCGTGAACCCGGCGAGACGGTGCCGGGTAGCCAACCACAGCTCATCGTCGCGCATGTCCGCTGCCCCGATCGCCGGCCCAATCCAGGGTTGTGACACCGCCCGGTCGAGTCGGCCTCAGCCGAGGTGCAGCAGCAGGACCTGGTCGTCGCGGAGTTCGGAGATGCTGTCGCGCAACAGCGTCAGCCCGTCCAGACCAGCCGTGCCGCTCTCCTCGAAGTCCATCCCCATCTCGTCGAAGTGGGCCGTCAACTCCTCCGCGCGGTGCCCACCGGGGTCGAGCTGATCCAGGAACCGCCGGTGGGCTGGGGTGATGAGGACGGTCAGGCCGTGCACGCTGTTGATGGCCTCCGACTCGGCGTCGAACTCCGACTGCTGCAGGTCGACGCCGCGCTCCTCCAGATAGGTCAGGACGTACAGCAGGCAGTAACCGGACCAGTCGTACTCCTGCCGCGCCTTGCCCCCGTGCTCCGCCAGGTACGAGTGGAGCGACGACGACGATGCGGCGGCCAGGCGGGCCAGTTCGGCGACGCTGTCCCTGGGGACCACGGTCAGTGACGCGATTGCGGACATCACACCCTCCGTCGTACGGCTCTGCCGCTGCGGCTGTCAGTCGGCTCGCCGGGCAGGCTACGGGGAGGGAGTGACATGTGTGATCTCCGGTGGTTCAGGCCGTTCGCGAGATGGTCAGGTGGTGAACCAGTCCGCCAATTCTGGACACGATGCCGTCTCGGGTCTGTGTCGCCGTGGCGAAGACGGATGACGGGCGGCCGAGCGCGTCGCCCTGGTGAACTTCGATGTCACTGTTGCGGGATGTGTCGAGGAGGTGGGCGGCGAGGCAGCCGACGCTGTTGGCGTTGACGATGTCTTCGTCGACACCGATCGCGGGGGCGAACATGCGGGCGGTGGCCGGTCCGGCGGTGGGTGACAGCGCGTAGGCGAAGCAGCCGAGATAGCCGAGCCGGCGACACTCGGCCGCCAGCCGGGCGAAGTCGGGCCGCAGCGCTGACAGCGTCCGGGGTTCTCGGACCGGGACGAGAAGTCGGGGCGTACCGGGCGAGGCGACCCGCAGGTCGTCGGCGGCGATGTCGCCACGCGTCAGACCCAGGGCCGAGATGATGGCGGCGCTGGCCGGCTCGGCGCGGTCCCGCAGGGCGATGACGCCTTGCTCGAACCAGACCTCGATCCCGTTGCGCCGGCGGGTCACGGTCACGGCGACGGTTCGGCCGCCGGTGCGTTGGTGGCCGTGGTGCTGGGTGGCGTCGGGGGGCAGCAGGACGGCCTGCGCGGCGATGGTGCCGTGGCCGCAGTTCTGGAGCTCTCCCTCGCTCGTGAAGAACCGTACGACGGGCAGGACACCATCGCTGGTGTCGACGAATGCGGTGTGGGAGGTGTCGACAGTGGACGCGATAGCGCGCCGTTCGTCGTCGGTGCGGGTGGCATCGTCGAACACGACAGTGGTGGGGCTGCCACCTCGCCTATCGCGAGCGCAGGCGTTCACCACAATCAGCCGAGGGCTGGGCATCAGGTCGTGGCGTCGGTGAAGCGGGGGGCGCCCGGCTCCAGCTCGACCCGGGTGGCCCGGGCCGCGAAGCTGATCGCGTGGTACCACCCGCAGAGCAGGAGCAGGTCGAGCAACCGCGGCTCGTCCAGAGCCGCGCGGGCGGATTGCCACAGCCCATCGTCGATGTCCGACGAGTCGTGCAGGGCGTCCACCACTCGGATCAGCGCTCGTTCGCGGCCGGTGGTCCAGCACGAGTCGTCCGGCGCTCCGTGGGTGATCGAGGCGATCTCGGGCCGGGTGAGCCCGGCGCGGTGGGCGAAGAGCAGCACATGGACGCCCCATTCGTACTCGCAGCGGCAGCGCGCGCAGGTGCGAAGGATGACGATCTCCCGTTCGCGGATCGTCAGGGACAGGTGCCGGCCGAGTTCGTATCTGCCCCAGTGGCTCATCGCGACGGTCATCGGCAGGTTCTTGGCGAACGTCCGGAACAAGCCGATCGGTGGCATACCGGTCGGTGTCATCGTGGCGAGTTGGGCCGCCACCTCCGCCGTGAACGGCGCTTCGAGCGGAGCTATGCGGGCCATGGTCGCCTCCCGTGCTGCGGGTTCCACAGCACCATAACGATTCGATTTTAGAAGCGCCAGGGGTACGCTGCGCTAAGCCGTGCCGTCCTCGGTCATGGCGGAAGCCCACTGGTCAGACCAGCGGGCGAGTGGGCGCAGGGCCCGGTGGGCGCTGTGGCCGAGCTCGGTGAGGGAGTAGGTCGCGTCCGGTTGCTGTGCGACGAGGTGGGCGTCGAGCAGTTCGGTGAGCCGTTGCCGCAGGACGCTTGAGGACATGTTGTCGCAGCGCTGCTGGAGCGCGCGGAAGCCGACCGGCCCATGCCGCAACTCCCAGACGATTCGGAGGTTCCAGCGGCGTCCGAACAGGTCGAGGGCGGCCATCAGTGGACGTCCGGTGCTCGACCCTCGTACCTGCCGTCCCGGCCTGGGCGTCGTCATCGCCTGTGCCGCCCCTCTCGATGCTTCGATTTCCGACACGGTAACCCCGAGCCGGGACAGTGTCGGGCGCGACCGTCCGGCGGCCCGCCGCCGGTGATGGGGACGGACCCGTTCGGTTGGGTTCAGGAGGCGGAGCGCTCGATCCGGACGGCGATGCCGTCGAGGATCAACTCCAGTCCGAGGGAGAAGTCCGCGTCGGCGATCGTCGCGTCGGGAGTGTCGGACGGTGGCGCCTCGAACAGGGGCGAGGCGAACAGGCGGGCCATCTCGGGGAAACGGGCGGGATCGACGAGCCGCGCCAGCGCCCGGCCGTATTCGCGTTCGGCGTCAGCCTGCCCCTGGCCTTCGGCCCTACCCTCGGTGAGTTCGCCGTACTGGCGTACCGACTGGACCACGTAGCCGCTGATCAGGGACAGGGCGCCGATCTTGTGTGCCCAGTCCAGGTGGGTGCCGGACATGACCGCGAGCGCGGCCTCCATCCAGGCGATCTGGTTCGGCCCGGCCGGCGGCCCGGAGGTCGGCACGCGGGTCAGCCAGGGCCGACGCTGGTACACCGCGCGCTGTGCGAACGCCCACTGGTGCAGGCCGCTGCGCCAGTCGCCGGGCTCAATCGTCGGTGGCTGCCCCAGTGCGGCGTTGGACATGAGGGTGAGCAGTTCGTCCTTGGATCCGACGTGCCGGTAGAGCGACATGCTCGTGACACCGAGGCTCTCGGCGACCTTGGGGAGCGTGACGCCGCCCAGTCCGTCGCGGTCGGCGATCTTCACCGCCGCGGCGACGACCACGTTGACGTCGAGGGTCGCGGGCCGCCCGAGACGCGACGACTCTGGCACCCCCCACAGCCGGCGCAGCGGCGCCGGGACGAAGTCCTCGCTGGTCATGGGCTCCCACGTTCGCCCGGACAGTTACCGCACCATCATGCCAGACGCTATTAGTTTAGCTGTGATACTTTGTCGATGAAACTAAAGTCGGGGCAGTGGGGAGAGACGAACATGAGCATGGACACCGCAGTACGGACATCGAGAGGGCCGGTGCTGCGCACCGAACGCGCCCTCGCGCCGGACCTGGCTCGGGGAGCGATGCTGCTGATCATCGCGCTGGCCAACGTCGCCGGAGTCGTCTTCGCCGGCGAGCCCGGCCTCGACGCCACGCCCCACGGCGTCGACCGTGGCCTCAACCTCCTGCTCTTCGACCTTGTCCATGCCCGCGGATATCCAGTCTTCGCCGTGATGTTCGGCTACGGACTCGTCCAGCTCGCCCGCCGCCAGGACGCCTCCGGTGCCACACCGAAGCAGGTCCGCTCCGTGCTGTTACGACGCAACCTCTGGCTCGTCGTGTTCGGTTTCGCGCACGCCGCCCTGCTGTACTACGGCGACTTCCTCGGCGCGTACGGGATCGTCGGGATCGCGATGACCCTGCTGCTCCTGCGCCGCAGCGACAGGTTCCACCGGATCGCGCTCGTGCTCTGGGCGCTGGCGACGGTGGAGGTGCTGGTCATCGGCGCCATCGTGGTCAGCGCCATCCTCGGAGGTTCGAGCGGCTCGACGCCACTGCCGTCGACCCACGTCGACTCCCTCGCCGCGCCCGGGTACGCCACGGCGATGCTTGACCGCCTCAGCGAATGGCCGATGCACACGCTCACCGTCCTGCCCTTCATCATGATCGCCTGGCTGGGAATGTGGGCCGCTCGCCGCCGCATCCTCGAAGAGCCGGCCCGCCACCGGACCCTGCTCACCTGGACCGCGGTCCTCGGCCTCGGCGTCGCCATCGCCGGAGGACTCCCGGCCGCCCTGATCAGCGCCGGATGGCTGCACGTCGACGAGTCGGCCGCCGGTCTGGCGTTGCTGCTCCACGGCGCCAGCGGCATGTTCGCCGGCCCCGGTTACGTGGCTGTCTTCGGCCTGATCGCCATGCGGGCCACCCGGTCCGGTCGTGTCGTCGGCGCACTCTCCGCCCTGGGCCAGCGCTCCCTGTCGGGATATCTGTTCCAGTCCGTGGCCTGGCTCGTCCTCCTGGCACCCTTCACGCTCGCCCTCGGCGACCGTTTCGGCAGCCCCACGGTGACCGGCCTGATCATCGCGGTGGCCGTCTGGCTCGCCACCGTGCTGATGGCCCGTCAGCTCGACATCCGCAAGCGGCCCGGTCCCGCCGAGGTCGTCCTGCGCCGCCTGACCTACGGGCCGCGCAGGTGACCTCTTCCCGCCGTCGGACGAACCACACCGCTGTGGCATTCGGCCGCCGCTCGCGCCCCCCTGGTATCGGCGTTCAGCACTAGGGTCTGTTTCATAAGGACTGGCCGGCCTGCGGCGGGCCCGAACGACGACCGGCGGCGTTGCGGTTCCGTCCGGATACAACACCGGTACGACCAGCAGCAGGAGTACGCCGGCACCGGTGAGCGCGTACCACCAGGTGCCCACGCCCGTGCCGGCCTGACCGCCGTCACCGC
>NZ_JBEZZW010000042.1:0-62600 GCF_040639415.1 Micromonospora sp. NPDC023888
TACACCGCCCCCGCGGCAAACCCCCCCGCCCCCCCCGGCGCGGCTCTCAACCCCTCGGGCCCCACCCTCCCCCCCCCCCCCGAGACGTGAGCGTCCGTTCGGGAGTGCCGCATGCGGCACTCCCGAACGGACGGGAGAGGCCTGTCACTGTCTCCGCGCGGAGCCAGCCCGGTCCCCGGTCCAGGCCGCTTCGAGGATCGCGGTCAGGCTGGCGGTGTCGGTCGGGCCCGGATGGTTCTGGATCAGGCGGGTGACGCCACCTGCCATCTCCGCGAAGCGCGGGAGGTCGGCGCGTGCCACGCCGATGTCCGCCAAGGTGGCAGGGATGCCGATGTCGGCAAGGAGCACGTCGAGCCAGGTGAGGAACGTATCTGCGGCCTCGGCCTCCGAGGCGTCGGTCACGTCGAGCCCACACACCCCGGCGAGGACGGCCAACCGGTCGCCGATGGCATCCCTGGCCGCGTCCAACGCGTAGGGCAGTAGCAGCCCGACACCCAGGCCGTGCGGTGTGTGCGTGGCCGCGCCGATGGGGTACTGGAGAGCGTGCGGGGCAGCGTTGCCCGCGTGGGAAAACGCGAGCCCGGCGAGCATGGACCCATAGGACATGTCCGCGCGCGCGTCGGTGTCGCCTCCGTCCCTGACAGCACGACGCAGGCTACGGGCGATCCGCTCCGCGGCCCGGAGCGCGTAGTGGTCGGTGATCGGGTTGCGGCCGAGGAACACCTGCTCCACCGGGTCGCGCGGTCCGTGGGCCCGGGGTCGCGCGGTGTAGCTCTCCACCGCGTGACAGAACGCGTCGATGCCGGAGTGGGCGGTGACAGTCGCCGGGCAGGTGTAGGTGAGTTCGGGGTCGACGATGGCGAAGTCGGGCACGATGTGGACGCTTGACACCCCCACCTTCAGCTCGCGGTCCGGGTCGGTCAGCACCGACACGGGCGTCAGCTCGGAGCCGGTGCCTGACGTCGTCGGGACCGCGATGAGAGGCATCGTCGGCCCCGGCACCTTCGACTCGCCGTAGAAGTCGCGCGGCGTCCCACCGTGGCGCCGGATGACGCCGACGATCTTGGCGAGGTCGATCACCGTGCCACCCCCGATGGCGAGGAGCACGTCGGCGTCCACCTCGGCGGCGGCCGAGACGGCCAGGGCGACATCGGCGAGTGGCACGTCCGGAGTCGCGTCGGAGAACACCTCGACGACCTGGACCTTCTCCCGCACGGCGGCCACGATCTCGGCCACGCCCGGCTGCCGCAGGAGAACCTTGTCGGTCACGATGAGGACTCGCGAGCCACTCTCGGCCACCACTCGTGGGATGTTCTGCGCGACCCCCTCGCCGACGATGAGCTGGCGTGGTCCGCGGACGGTCTCAAGCATGTCGGTGCCTCTCCGGAACGTCGGCGGCGATGCTGGGCGGACGGAGCAGCAGGCCGGTCACGGTAGGTCGATCGCCGCGTAGGTGACGTCGAGGTATTCGAGAATGCCCTCGTGCGACCCCTCCTTGCCGATCCCGGACTGCTTCACGCCGCCGAACGGAGCTGACGGGTCCGATATCAGGCCACGGTTGATGCCGAGCATCCCGGTGTCCAGCCCCTCGGTGAACCGGAGCGCCCGCTGGAGGTCCCGGGTGAAGATGTATCCGACCAGGCCGTACTCGGTGTCGTTGGCCTTCGCCAGCACCTCGTCGTCGGACGTGAACGAGATGATCGGCGCCACCGGGCCGAAGATCTCCGTCTCCAGCATCCGCGCATCGTCGGGCACGTCGACGAGGACGGTGGGCGGGTAGAAGTGGCCGGGCCCAGCCGGACGCTCACCGCCCACCAGGACCCGGGCGCCGCGATCGACAGCGTCGGTGACGAGCTCGTCGATCTTGGCGACGGAGGCCTCGTCGATCAACGCCCCGACGTCCACGCCGTGGTCGAGACCATGGCCCATCGAGAGCGCGCCCATCCGCTCGGCGAAGCGCGCCGTGAACTCCTCGTGCACCGGCTCCTCGACGTAGATCCGGTTGGCCGCGATGCAGGATTCCCCGATGTTGCGCATCTTGGCCACCATGGCACCGTCGAGCGCGACGTCCAGGTCAGCGTCCGCACACACGATCAGGGCCGCGTTGCCGCCCAGCTCCATGGACGTACGCAGCACGTTGTCCGCGGCCTGTCGGAGCAGCACGCGCCCGACCTCGGTGGACCCGGTGAACGAGAGCTTGCGGGTCCGCCTGTCGGCCAGCAGTGCCGAGACGACCGTGCCGGAACGCTTGGTGGTCACCACGTTGACGACACCCGGGGGAACGCCGACCTCCTCCATGATGCGGGCCAGGAGCAGCATGGTGAGTGGCGTCTGGCCGGCTGGCTTGGTGATCGTCGTGCAGCCCGCGGCCAGCGCAGGAGCGATCTTGCGAGCGCCCATGGCCAACGGAAAGTTCCAGGGCGTCACGAAGACGCAGGGTCCGACCGGCTTCGGCACGGTGAGGATGCGATATCCACCCGTGGGAGCGGTGCTGTAGCGCCCCTCGACGCGCACCGCCTCCTCGGCGAACCAACGGAAGAACTCGGCGCCGTAGCCCACCTCTGCCCGAGCCTCGGCGAGCGGCTTGCCCATCTCGAGCGTTATCAGCCGGGCGACCTCCTCGGATCGCTCGGTCAGTGCCCGGTACGTCGCGGTCAACAACTCTGACCGTTTCCGCGGCGGGGTCGCCGCCCACTGCGCCATTGCCGTGCTCGCCGCGTCCAGAGCGGCGAGCCCGTCGACGACGTCGGCGTCCGCCACCTCGGCGATGGTCTTGCCGGTGGCCGGGTCCTCGACGGCAAAGGTGGCTCCGCTCGCGGCGTCGCGCCAGGCGTCGCCGATCCGGAGCCGCCGGTGTTCGGGGGCCAGGACGTTCATCGGGTCACTCATTGCGTCGCCTCCGTGATCTTCTTGGTGCTGTCCGGGGTGCCTCAGCGGTCGCGCTGTGCGCGTAGCCGGACGGTTCACCCGCCCTCGTCGGGGGCGAGGTTGTTCGCAGCGCGATGCCCCGTGCCACCGCCGCCCTCTCGGGCCGCGGCCGTCTGAGCGTCGTCAGGCCGTGCTCACCGGTGCTGGTCCGCCGAGGGTCGATTGCCGCGTGCGGGCGCATGGTGCCGTCGCCGCCCGCCGCGGTTACCGCCCGGCCTCGGACAGCGACAGCCCGGTGCCCGCATCGAACAGGTGCGCACGGTCCAGGTCGACGGTGACACTCAGTCGTTCGCCAGGCGTACCGGTGACGGTGGGTCGTGCCTTGACCTTGAGGATCTCCGTCCCCACCCGGACGTCGACCACCGTTCGGTCACCGAGCGGCTCAAGCCCGTACAGCTCCCCGGACAACGACGCGTCCCCTCGCTGCTCGACGGACAGGTCCTCCGCGCGCAGGCCCAGCAGCAGCGCACGACCGTCCTCAGCCGTGGTCCAGCGGGGCCGCGGCAGTGTCCAGCCGTCCGTACCGACCAGACGATCTCCCTCGGCCCGGCAGGCGAGCAGGCTGATCGGCGGGCTCCCGACGAATCCGGCGACCCACTGGTTGGCTGGACGCTCGTACACCTCGGTCGGCGTTCCGACCTGTTGCACCTTCCCCTCCTTGAGGACCGCGACCTGGTCGGCCATGGACAGGGCCTCGACCTGGTCGTTTGTCACGTAGACGAAGGTCGCTCCGAGGCTCCGGTGGATGCGGGTGAGCTCGGTGCGCATCTCGACGCGGAGCTTGAGGTCGAGGTTCGTCAGCGGCTCGTCCATGAGGAACGCGCGCGGGCGACGGACCAGCGCCCGGGCCAGGGCGACACGCTGCATCTCACCGCCCGACAACTGCGCGGGACGACGCTGGAGCAGACGTTCGATGTGCAGCAGGTTCGACATCTGCTCGACGGCAGCGGCGATCTCACTCGACGAACAGCGGCGTGCCCGCAGCGGCGAAGCGATGTTCTCGTACACGGTGTGTCGCGGGTAGAGGGCGTAGCTCTGGAAGACCATGGCCAGGTCGCGTGCGGCCGGGGTGTCCGCGGTCGCGTCCCTGCCATCCAGACGCACCGACCCGGCGTCGAGCTTGTCGAGGCCGGCGATCGCTCGCAGGGTCGTCGTCTTGCCGGCCCCGGAGGGTCCGAGCACGACGAAGAACGAGCCGTCCGGCACGTCCAGCGTCACCCCGTCCAGGGCCTGGACCTTGCCGAAGGACTTGCGTAGCCCCTGCACTGCCACGGTTCCCATCAGGCCACCAGCTCTTCCGTGCTCACGTCGTAGACCGCCGGGGTCCCGCCGGTGTGCCGCAGCCCGACCTTCGCGTCAGCGGCGAAACGGACAGTCGGTGGCATCCGAACCCGTACGTCGCGCTTGCCGCTGTGGTCGACCACGTAGATGATTTCGTCGCCCAGCCACTCCGCCGAGACCACGCGGGCCGGGACCGAGTCTTCCGCCCCGGGTGCTGTGACCTCCAGCGCCTCCGGCCGGACGCCTGCGACCAGGCCACGGTCGCGCGGCAGGCCGGGCGGTGGGGTGAGGACCAGTCCGCCCTGACCGCGCAGCTTCCCGTCGGCCACCTCCACCTCGATCAGGTTCATGGGCGGGGAGCCGATGAACGCGGCGCAGAAAAGACTCGCCGGGCGGTTGTAGACCTCCAGCGGCGTGCCGATCTGCTCGACGCGGCCCTTGTTGAGGATGGCGATTCGGTGACCGAGCGACATCGCCTCGACCTGGTCGTGGGTGACGTAGACCATCGTCGCCCCCAGTTCCCCCTGCAGGTGCTTGATCTCCGTGCGCATGTCCGCCCTCAGCTCCGCGTCCAGATTGGTGAGAGGTTCGTCCATGAGGAAGGCGCGCGGTCGTCGCACCAGGGCGCGGGCGAGCGCGACGCGCTGCTGCTCGCCGCCGGACAGCTGGCGCGGTCGCCGGTTCAGGAGCGGACCGAGCCGCATCAGCCGGGCCGCCTCGGTGACCCGCTCGTGCACCTCCGGCTTGGGCAGTCCCTCGGCGCGCAGTGGGAACGCCAGGTTGTCGCGGATTCTCAGATGCGGGTAGAGAGCGTAGAACTGGAACACCATGGCGATGTCGCGCTCGGCGGGCGGCAGGTCGTTGACGAGCGTGTCGCCGATGCGGATGTCGCCAGTCGTCTGCCGCTCCAGGCCGGCGATGGCCCGCAGCGTGGTCGTCTTGCCGCAACCAGAGGGACCGAGCATCACGAACAGTTCGCCGTCGCCGATGGACAGGTCGACGTGCTCGACCGCGACAGTCCCGTCCGGGTAGCGCTTGTGCAACGAAGTCACCTCGATGCCCGCCATCAGCGTCGCACCGCCCCGAGCGTCACGCCGGCGATGAGGTGCTTGCGCACCAGATAGGCGAAGACGAGCACCGGTAGGGCGAACACCACGGAGGCGGCGGCCACGAGACCCCAGTCCGTGGTGGTGCCACCGATCAGGCCGGCGATGGCGGGTGGGGCTGTCCGCACGCTGTCGCTTGAGGTGAGGAAGGTGGCGAACACGAACTCGTTCCACGAGAAGATGAGTGCGAAGACCGCCGTCGCGGCGATGCCGGGCAGGAGCAGGGGAAGGGTGAATTTCCGGAACGCCTGCAGACGGGTGTAGCCGTCGAGCATGGCGGCGTCCTCGTACTCCGCGGGCACCTCGTCGACGAATCCCTTGATCATCCAGATCGTGAACGGGACGTTGAACGCGGTGTAGATGAGGATCAGGCCGAGCTTGCTGTCGAACAATCCGATCTGGCGGTACATGAGGAAGATCGGGATCACGACCACCACTGGCGGCATGAAGCGGGTGGACAGGATGAAGAACAGTTGGTCCTTCTTGGCCTTCACGGCGAAGCGTGAGTAGGCCCAGGCCGCCGGAACCCCCAGCGCGGTGGCCAGCAGCGTGGAGACCCCGGCGACCACTACGGAGTTGAGGAACGAGACGGACAGGGCCGAGCGACCGCCGCCGGGGGCGACGAACACGTCCCTGAAATGCTGCAGGGTGACAGTGAAGTCGAAGAACTTGGCCGGGATGGCGTAGACGTCCCGGTTCTCCTTGATGGACGTCTCGATCATCCACAGCACGGGAAAGAGCATCACGACGGCCAGCACGGTCAGCAGCGCGACCTCCAGCACCGAGCGGCCCCGGCCGCCAAAGCGGCGCGCGGGCGGTGCGTGATCCCGGGCAGGACCTGTGGACACGGCCTCGTCGACGGAGACGGCCATCAGCCCTCCTTGAGCTTGTTCAGATAGCGCAGGTAGAGCTGCGTGAGGACGATGACGACGAGGACCATGAGGATCCCGTACGCCGAGGCGGTTCCGGTGTTGAAGCCCAGGAACGCGACCTTGTAGACGTGGAACGACAACGTCTCGGTGGAGACCCCCGGACCACCGTTGGTGAGGATGTAGACGAGGTCGAACAGCCGGAAGGCCTCGATGGCCCTGAACAACACGGCGATGAGGAGCAGCGGCCACACAAGCGGAAGAGTGATGGTGCGGAACCGGAACCACTCGGACGCCCGGTCGATCGAGGCTGCCTCGTACAGGTACTTGGGGACCGCGGTAAGGCCCGCGAGTGCGATGAGCATGATGAACGGCGTCCACTGCCAGGTGTCGACCACGATCAGGGAGACAAGTGCCGTTCGCTGCCGGGTGAGCCACTCCACCTGTCCCAGGCCGATCGAGCCGAGCATGCTGTTGATCACGCCGAACTGCGCGTCGAGCATGAACCGCCAGAACAGCCCGACCACGACCGGCGACAGCATCATCGGGACGAGGAACAGAGTCGTCAGCAGCCCTCGCCCGTGCGTGCGCCGTGAGATCAGGTAGGCGATGCCGAAACCGAGCACGGTCTGCAGGCCGACCGCGCCGACCACGTAGATCAACGTGGTCAGGGCCCTCGTGTGGACCTGCGCCGAGGTCAGGATGGCGGTGTAGTTCCCGAACCCGATGAAGTCGGCGGGCCCCCCGCGGGTGGCCGAGTAGTCGGTGAAGGACAGGTACAACGCCCAGAGCAACGGGAACACCGACATGGCGAGCAACAGCAGCAGCGCGGGGGAGATGAATGCCACGGCGAGCCCGCGGTCGCTCAGCCCGCGGGACCGACCCGGTGCAGGTGGCGTCGCGGACGCCACCTGCCCGGGGTGGTCGGTTTTCAGAGGGAGGGGGCCACTCACAGTCCGCCGCCGCCCTTGCGGTTGCTGGAGTCGAGCACGCCCTGCTGCTCCTTGGCGATGTCGTCGAGCGCGTCCTTCGGCTTCTTCGCGCCGTTGAGAGCCGCGTTCACGTTGGTGTTCTCGATGTCGACGAGGCGCGCGTACTCGGGCACGTTCCACATGTCCCGCATCCGCGGAACCGAGTCGGTGTACACCTGGTTGAACGGCCCGGCGTTGAGGAACTCGGGCGACTGCAGGGCGTCCGTACGCGATGGCACGCCACCCGCCGCTGCCCACTTCTTCTGGATGTCAGCCCGCTCGAACCACTTCATGAAGTTCAGAGCCTCGGCCTGGTTGGCCTTGGAGGAGTAGGCCGACACGTGCATCCCCATACCGCCGAGAGGGACCAGGTTCGTCTTCTGGCTCGGCAGGGTGGCGAAACCAAGCTTGTCGAGAATCTGCTTCCGCGTGGTGCCGAGCGTCGACTGCTTCGGATCAAGCAGGCCGCCGCTCGCGGCGATCCAGTTGAACGCGATGCAAGCCTTGCCCTGGGCGACCGCCGCGTTCACCTCGTCGATGAACCAGTTGCCGGAGCCCTTGGCGGTCAGCGGCTTCATCTTGTTGACCAGGACGTCCATCGCCTCCTGGCCCGCGGCGTCGTTGATGACGCCCTCGATCTTGCGCGTCTTGGAGTCCCAGAGGTTGCCGCCGTAGATGCCGTTGACCGTGTTGTAGGTGACGGCCGCCGCGTCGGAGCCGTTGGCCTGGTGGAAAGCCAGCCCGCTGACGCCGGGGTTTTCCGACTGGCACTTCTCGGCGGCTGAGATCATCTGGTCCCAGGTCTGCGGTGGCTTGTCGCCGATCAGGTCCTTGCGGTAGATCATCGTCCAGGTGTCGCCGAGCAGTGGCAGCCCGTACAGGCTGGCGTTCTCGTCGCGCTTGCCGGTCTCCGCCTGGGGGAACTGGCCGTAGGCCGCCAGGAGGTACGGGTTGTAGGCCGCGACGTCGATGTTGCTCTTGACGAAGTCGGTGATGTCGAGGATGTTGCCGTTCGTCACGGCCTCGCCGATGTGTTGCGAGTCCAGGATCGCGATGTCGAAGTCGGTCTTGTGCGCGGCGAACTGGGTGAACATCGCGTCGTGCCAGTTCGCGTTCGGCACGGTGTTGACCTTGATGGTCGCGTTCGGCCGTTCCTTCTTGTACTCCGCGTTCGCGAAGGTCTCCAGTGCCTGGGCGGGAGGCCAGTCGAACCAGATGAAGCTGAGGGTCAGCGGGTCCTTGGTGAGCTCCGGGATGGTCGCCGGTGCCTTGGGGGCGCTCGCCTTCGTGCCGTCGTCCTTGCCGTCACCGCAAGCCGCCACGGTCGTGGCCATGAGCAGCATGGCCGCCGCCGCGAGCTGCACCTTTCGCCCGGGAACGGATATTCGTCCTGTTCGCTGTGGATGCCGCATCTTCTCGCCTGCTTTCTGGATGGGGACTTCTAGAGCCTCGCTATGTGCTTCGCCGAGCAGTTGCTTGGTTGTTCAGGTGTGCTGCCGAGCGATCGCGGGGGTCGACCCGCGGACCGGCGTCACGAGTACGGGCGACCTACCGGGTCTTCCTGCCGTCGAGAAGCCCTCCGGACCGGCTGCGACCCGATGACGAGCCGAGCAGGACGTCGAGCATGCTCATGGAACTTCAGGTGATCGAAGTGGAGCGGTGGTGGCCGGTTCCGCCATGGTCAGAACGGCGGTCGTCCGTCACTTTTCCTATACGATCGAGTGGGGGCGTCAGCATGTCGCAGCGTTGTGATTGATGTCAACAGGTTCCCGAAGACGCAAGAAAGGACCTCACGTCACGATGGACGACGATGCGATGACCGCGCGGGGCCGGAGGGCCGTGACGGGCGGAGCGCCGCCGGGAAGATCTGGCGGTCGGCTTGCCGACGAGGTGTACGACACGCTGCTCGGACAGCTCATGTCGCTACGGATCGAGCCTGGCTCCCGCGTCACGATCGACGTCCTGGCGCGAGAGCTGGGCGTCTCGCAGACGCCGATCCGAGACGCTCTGAACCGTATGGAGGCCGAGGGTCTGGTCGTGCGGGTGCCCCATGCCGGCTACCGCATTCCCCCGCAGATCACCCGTCACCGATTCGAGGACATGCTCGAGGTTCGCCTGCTCCTCGAGCCGGCAGCGGCGCGCAGATCCGCCGAACGCGCGTCCTCGGAGCAGGTGGCCGGCCTGCAACGGATGCTCGAGGAGATGGCGGAGCTGGAGGGGGGCAACGGGCTCATGGCCTACGGCGCCTTCGGGCTACGCGACGCCGCTTTCCACGATCTCGTCGCCCTGAGCGCGGAGAACCAGGTCATCCGCGAAGCGTTGGCTCGCCTGCACAGCCACGTGCACCTCTTCCGGCTTCACCACGACACCCAGGTCACCCACCTGGCCATGGCCGAGCACGAGGAAGTGGTGGCCGCGATCGCCGCGCGTGACCCCGACGCCGCCGCCTACGCGATGCGTCGACACATCCTGCGGTCCGGCGAGCGTTTCCGGCGATTGTTCGACGAGGTCAAGGACGCGGACGGAATGGCGGTAGAGGCTTGACGGGCGGGCTGGGCCGAGGAATGCTATCAATCGATCGGATCGGATTGGATCCACCTCATCCACCCCCAGACGCGAGGAGAAGCAGGTGCCCAGAGCGCTGCTCCTGACCGGCGACGCCGCCGAGGAGCTCGACACCATGTATCCCTACTATCGCGTGCAGGAGGGCGGCTGGGACGTCGACGTCTCGTCACGGACGCTGCGTGACGTGCAACTGGTCATCCACGAGTTCGACCCCAACTCCGACGCCTATGTGGAGAAGGACGGCCGGAAGCTGCCGGTCGACGTGCCCTGGGCCGAGGTCGACGTCGAGCGCTATGACGCCCTCATCATTCCCGGGGGACGTGCCCCCGAATGGATCCGGGTCGACGCCGACGTCAGGCGCATCACCGAGCACTTCTTCGCGCGCAACCTCCCCATCGCGCTGGTCTGCCACGGCGCGCAGGTACCCGCGGTGTACGGGCTGCTGAAGGGCCGAAAGACGGCGTGTTTCCCACCCATCACCGGTGACATGGAGAACGCGGGCGCGACGGTCATCGACGCCCCCGACGTCGTGGACGGCAACCTCGTCTCCTGCCGGGGGTGGCCCGACATGCCGCAGTTCGGCAGGGCGATGATGGAGGTCTTCTCGAAGTCCGTCGCCTCGGCATGAGCACGCCTGGCCGGCCCCGGTGACGGCACTTCGGACCGTCACCGTCGACGGCTCACCCGTCCACGTCCTGGAGAGCGGCACCGGGCCCGCGGTGCTGATGCTGCACGGCTCCGGACCCGGCACGACCGGGTCCGGCGCCTGGGCGGAGACGGCGCAGGCGCTGGGCACGTTCTGGCACCTGGTGGCTCCTGACCAGGCGGGGTTCGGCCGTACACCCGTCCCGACGGGCTCCAGGGGTGGGCTCCGGCTGTGGACGGAGCAGGCCGCGGGCCTGATGGATGCTCTCGGTATCGAGCACTACGCCGTGGTGGGTCACTCCATGGGTGGTGCCGTGGCGCTGGCGTTGGCGGCCGCGCGCCCCCGGCAGGTCACCCGGGTCGTGGCGGTCTCGACGATGGGCGCCCCCGGGGCGCCGCTGTCCGCCGAACTCGACGCGGTGTGGGCCGCCCCCGCCGGGCCGCTCGGGGCACGAGACATGCTGAGTCGCCTCGTCCTCGACCAGGCGCTGGTGACCGATTCGGCAGTCGATGCCCGTGCGGCCGCGATGCGAGCGGGGGAGGCCGCCTTCGCGTCGTTGTTCCCGCCACCCAGGGCACGATGGGTCGACGACCTCACCCTCTCGGCACAGACGCTTGCAGCGATCCGTGTGCCCGTGCTGCTCGTGCACGGCGCCGAGGACCGGGTCACCCCGCTCGCGACGGCAGCCCAGCCCCTGCTCGACCACCTGGCCGATGTCCGTCTGCACGTGTTCGGCAGGTGCGGGCACGTGCCGGCGATCGAGCACCCGCACGAGTTCCGGCAACTGCTGTCGTGCTTCCTCCGCCCGGACCGAGGCCACTGACCTGGTCGGGGGTGGGCGGCGTTTCAGGCCACCCACCCCCTCGGTGTCCGGGTCAGTAGCGGCGAAGGATGCGCTTGTCGGCATCCAGGCCGTGGTCCAGCTTGAGCACGATGAACTCGTTGTCGTCCGCCTGGCCGGCCGTGCGGCCCGAGGAGGACGGGAAGTTGTTGTCGTTGAGGACGGCGATCGTACGGTCGTCGAGGATCACCACGTCCTCGATGGTCTGGAACGGGAACGTGAAGGTGCTGCCGAACCCGCCGACGTGCCGCGGGTTGGCGATGTTCATCAGGTCGGCGACGAGCGTCTTGTCGAGGCGTCCGTCCCGGTTCCGGTCGCGCTTGTCGGCCAGGTAGATCCGCTTCACCTTCGCCGTCTCACCCTGACCGTTGTCCCGTTCGATGATCAGGAAGCGGTCACGGTCGACCATGATCGCGTCACCGATCGAGTGGTCGGCGGCGTCGAGCGCGTAGGTCCAGCGTCGACCGGTGTAGGTGTTGGTCCTGACGTCGAACTCGTTGAGCCGCAGTGTGCCGGTCGGGTCGCCCGCGACCGTGCCTTCGAGCAGCGGATAGAGGGTGGTGCCGTCCGGTGACTGGGCCATGCCCTCGAAGCCCTTGCTGCTGGCGAGGTTGGCCGCTGTCGTACCGCGGGTCGGGTTCTCGGGAGCGAACACGCCCGGCAGTTGCACCGGCGCCTGCAGTAGGCGGCCCGCGCGGTCGAAGTGCAGCAGGTACGGACCGAACTCGTCACCGATCCAGTACGTGCCGTCGGCCGTGCGGGTGATCGACTCGACGTCGAAGTCGGCGCCGGTGAGCACCCGGTCGGCGCGGGTGAGAGCGAACGGAACCTTGCCGTACGGGTCGGTCAGGTTGATGCCGCCGACAACGTCGACGGCGCCGCCGGCGAAGCCGGGCGCGAGCCGCTGGACACGCAGCAGGAAGTCGGCACTGTTGGCCTTGTTGCCGAAACCGTTGTCGGACAACACGTCGAAGGTGCCGTCGGTGTTGCGGAGGACACCGCTGAACCCCTGGACCGGTTGGTCGACGAACGGCGGGATGATGCCGTTGATCGGGGCGGTGCCAAGTGCCGAGCCGGACGGTTCGCTGCCGGGGACGAAGGTCGCCGCCGGCAGCACGGCGAACGCGCTCAGCTCAGCCCGGTTCCACGTGCTGTGCTCGGCCGCGGACGCGGCGCCCGGAAGCGTCAGGATCAGCGCGGCCACCGCGGCACCCAGGCCCACCCGCTTGCTCACTGCCATCAATCCTCATCTCGTCGGGAACGAAGGACCAGACACGTCTCGGTAGTGATCCGAGGGCAAGGTAGAGAGACGCGGTGAACTCGGACTGGACAAAGGGAATCCGCGCCCGAACCGTGCGGTGACCTTCACGGCGACCTCGGCCTGCCCGACGACTGCGCGATCTGTGCCGTCTCCGGGCAGCTCCGGCGGGGCACGGCGGCCGGGCCCGGAGGCCAACCGGACCACCGCGGCGATCACCGCGTCAGTGGTCAGCGGGGCAACGGGGGCAGCGTCGGGTTGTCGAGCCAGGCGGTGAACAGGCCGTCCAGGGGCTCGCGGGCGAAGCGTTGGGCGTGCAGCCGGAACTGCTCGGTCGTGACTGTCGCGTGTGGGTTCTCGGCGACCCACGCTCGCAGGAGCGCGAAGAACGACTCGTCACCCACCCTCTTGCGGAGGGCGTGCACCGTGAGCGCGCCACGCTTGTAGACAAGCGGGTCGAACATCCGGTCGACGCCGGGATCGGCGACCATGACGTTTCGCGGGCGATCCGCGATCCACGCGTACCACTGCGCGGCCAGGGCGTCTGTCGGCAGGTCGCCGCAGACGCCCGACCACAGCCACTCGGCGTACGTGGCGAAGCCCTCGTTGAGCCAGATGTGCCGCCAGTCGGCCACCGTGAGGCTGTTGCCGAACCACTGGTGGGCCAGTTCGTGCACGACAAGCCGCTCGTGGGTGCGCCGCCCGTCGACGTGGTTTCGTCCGAAGACCGCCATGCCCTGCGCTTCGACGGGATCGTCGAGGTCGTCGTCGGCGACCACGACGACGTACTCCCGGAAGGGGTAGGGCCCGAAGAGTCGTTGCAGCGCCGACATGATCTGGCCGTGCCGGCCGAAGTCGTGGGCGGCGTTCCGGCGCAGCGCGGGCGGAACCGCGGCGCGCTGCACCACCTCACCGACAGCCAGGTCCACCAGCTCGTAGCGTCCGATCTGGACGCTCATCAGGTACGGCGAGGTGGGCTCGCGCCGCTCGTACACCCAGGTCGTGTTGCCCGCGCCCCGGCGCTGGCGCACCGGATCACCTGTCACCAGGACCGTGTACGGGGAGGCGGTCGTGACCGCCACCCGGAAGGTGGCCTTGGCGGCGGGCTGGTCGTCGCACGGAAACCACGACGGCGATCCGTTCGGCTGGCTGGCCACGAGCGCCCCATCGGTGAGTTCCTCCCACCCCAGCTCGCCCCACCTGCCGGAGATGGGCACCGGCTTTCCCGCGTACCGGATCTCCACCCGGAACGTGTCGCCGGCGTCGATCGGCCGGTCGGGTTTGATCTGCAGTTTGTCCTGGCGGTGCAGGTACTTCGCCGGGCGCCCGTCCACCCGGACGTCCTGGACGCGGAGCCGACCGAGATCGAGAGTGAACCGCGAGAGCGCCTGTACGGCCACCGCGGTGATGTCGGCCCGGCCGGCGAGCCGGTTCGACACGACCCGGTAGTCGAGGTCGAGGTCGTAGTGCCGCACCCGGTAGCCGCCGTTGCCGTGCTCGGGCAGGTAGGAGTCACCGGAGCGGCTGGCGCCGGGCGTCGCGCCGCCCGACGCCGCCTTCGGATTCACGCCGACCGTGCCGGTGGCGCCGGCCAGGTGGTGATCGGGTTACCCAACCATCGGCTGTCGGACGGCACGGCGTCGCCGCGGGTCACCAGCGATCCGGGCCCGACCGTGGTCCGCGCCCCGATGCTCGCGCCCGGCAGGACGATGCCGTGCGGGCCCAGCGCGGCTCCCGCGCCGAGTGTCACCTCGTCCATGCTCATCACACGATCATGGAACAGGTGGGTCTGCACCACACAACCGCGGTTCACCGTCGCACCGTCGCCGAGCCGCACCAGGTCGTACTCGGGCAGCCAGTAGGTCTCCAGCCAGACGCCCTGGCCGATCTTCGCACCGAGCGTGCGCAGCCATGCCGTCAGCAGAGGCGTGCCGGTCGCGAAACGGGCCAGCCACGGCGCGGCGAGGACCTCGACGAATGTGTCCGCGAGTTCGTTGCGCCACACGAAGGAGGTCCACAGCGCCCGCTCGGCGACCCGGAAGCG
This sequence comes from Micromonospora sp. NPDC023888, assembly GCF_040639415.1. NCBI lineage: Bacteria > Bacillati > Actinomycetota > Actinomycetes > Micromonosporales > Micromonosporaceae > Micromonospora > Micromonospora sp. NPDC023888. Next base: position 14,510 of record NZ_JBEZZW010000042.1, read on the forward strand.
CCCGACCAGCAGCCACTTCGCGGCCGTCGCGATGGCGGCGGCGACGATCGCCGCACCCAGCAGCACCGGCCCGGCGGTGAGCGCCGCCGCCCACCACCCGGCAGCCCGCCACACGACCGCGAGCACGGCCAGGACGCCGACCGCCAGGGCGCCGGCGCACATCACCGGAACGATCCGGCACAGCTCGATCGCGGCGCGGGCCAGCTTCAGCCGCAGTGGCGGGTCGAAGGTGCGGCTGGTGTCGGCGGCTTCCACGGTCCGGCGCAGCGGCATCGGCGGCGCGCCGAGCCACGACGAGCCCTTCTTCGCCTTGAACGGCGCCGACGACAACACGCCGACAAGCCCGCGCTTGGGCACCGAACGCCCCGGTGCCGCCATTCCCGAGTTGCCGAGGAATGCCTGCTTACCGATGCGGGCCGGGGCGACGCGCAACCACCCGTGGCTCAGCTCGTAGGTGGCGACCATGGTGTCGTCGGCCAGGAAGGCCCCGTCGGCGACAGTGGTCATCGCCGGCAGTGCCAGCACGGTGGATGCCTCCACGCCGCGCCCCACCTTGGCGCCCAGCAGCCGCAACCACACGGGTGTGAAGAGACTGGCGTAGAGCGGGAACAACCCGACCCGTGCCATCCCCATCAGCCGCTCGGTCGTCCAGACCTGCCACGCCACCCGCCCCTGCACGGGGTGGTACCCGGCGTGCAGGCCGACGCTGAGCGCCCGGACGGCCCCGAGGATCAGCAGCGCATAACCCACCACGTAGGCGACTGTCGCCACCGCGACGGCGGCCAGCACCGCGCCGACCGTCGGTCGGACGGCGAGCGTCCAGCCGAGCAGGGCGACTGCCGGCAGGGCGGCCACGACCGGGACCAGCCCCAGCAGTTGGGCGGTCAGCGCGTACCCGATCGGCCAGCCACGGGACCGAAGTCGCGTTCGCGGGGGCCGCTGACCGGGCCATTCGGCGCGATCCTTGGCAGCGGGTGCGGCAGGTGAGCCGGCCCAGCGCTGATTCGCCGGTACGGCACCGGTCACGGTCGAGCCGGCGGCGATGCGCGCGCCCTTGCCGATCCGGGCGCCGGGCATCAGGGTGCTGCGCGAACCCACCCGGGCGCCCGCGCCGACGCGGACCCTACCGACATGGACGACGTCGCCGTCGACCCAGTGGCCGGCCAGATCGACCTCTGGCTCGATCGCCGCGCCGCGGCCCAGTTTCAGCAGGCCGGTGACCGGCGGCGCGGAGTGCAGGTCGACATCGGGAGCGACAGACGCGCCCAGCGCCCGGGCGTAGGTGGTCATCCAGGAAGCTCCGGCGACGCTTGTGGCGCCGCTCAGCTCGGCGAGGCGTTCGGCGGCCCACAGCCGCAGGTGCACCCCGCCACCGCGCGGGTAGCTGCCGGGGCGTACCCCGCGCAGCAGCAGTCGCGCTCCGGCGGCGGCCACTGCGATCCGGCCCAGCGGGCTGAACAGCAGAAGCCAGCCCAGCGCCACCCACCACCAGGACACGACAGGTGCCCAGGGTGCCGGCGCGAGCAGGACGAGGACGTTGCCGAGGGCGGCCAGTACGGTCAGCCAGCGCAGCCCGACAAGCGCGAGCATCGGCACCATCATCGCGGCCTGGATCAGCCCGGCGCGCCTCGGCGTCGGCCGGACCTCCCGGCGCGTCGCGGCCGTCGTGTCGAGCGCGTCGAGCACGGCCGCGAGCCGCGACAGTTTCGGGTGGAGGTAGATGTCGGCCACCGACACACTCGGGTGCCGGCGCCGGATCCACGCCACCAGTTGCGCCGCGTTCAGGCTGCCGCCGCCGTGGGTGAAGAAGTCCGCGTCCGCCTCGGTGGGGCGTACGCCCAGGATTTCCGCCCAACCGCCGGCGAGCCACTCCTCCGTCGCGGTCAGCTCGCCCGCGGTGTCCTGCGGGGTCGCCAGCGGCCAGGGCAGCGCGGCCCGATCCACCTTGCCGGATGTCCGGGTCGGCAACGCGTCCACCACGGCCAGCAGCGGTACGAGCGCGGCCGGTAGCTGTTCACGGATCCGCAGCGCCGCCGTCGCGGCGTCGAAGGTGACGGCGTCGTGCGGAACCACGTACCCCACCAACAGCTGGTTGCCCGCGGCGGTGCGCCGCACGGCCGCGGCGGCACCGGCGACGTCGGGCAGCGCCTGCAGTGCGGCGTCGATCTCACCCAGCTCGATCCGGCGTCCGCCCAGCTTCACCTGCTCGTCACCGCGGCCGATGAACAGGAGCCCTTCGGGCTCCGCCCGGACGATGTCACCGCTGCGGTACGCCCGCTGCCAGCCGAGCGCGGGCAGCGCCGCGAACTTCTCGGCGTCCTTGGCCGGGTCCAGGTAGCGGGCGAGTCCCACCCCGCCGATCACCAGCTCGCCGGTCTCACCCATCGCCACCGGAGCGCCGGAGGCGTCGAGCACGGCGAGTTCCCAGCCGGCCAGCGGCAGCCCGATGCGTACCGGTCCCTCGCCGGTCATCCGCGCGGCGCAGGCGACCACTGTCGCCTCGGTCGGCCCGTAGGTGTTCCAGACCTCGCGGCCCTCGACCGCCAGGCGCTGCGCGAGCTCCGGTGGGCAGGCCTCGCCACCGAAGATCAGCAGCCGGACCTCCTCCAGCGCCTCGACCGGCCACAGGGCGGCGAGCGTCGGGACCGTCGACACCACCGAGATGCGCTGCTCGGCCAGCCACGGGCCGAGGTCGACACCGCTGCGGACGAGCGACCGCGCGGCCGGCACCAGACAGGCGCCGTGCCGCCACGCCAGCCACATCTCCTCGCAGGACGCGTCGAACGCCACCGACAGCCCGGCCAGGACCCGGTCCTGCGGGCCGATCGCCTCGTTGGCCTCGTCGGCGAGGAACAACTGCGCCTCGGCGTCCACGAAGGCCGCCGCCGCGCCGTGGCTGACCGCCACCCCCTTCGGGGTGCCCGTCGAGCCGGAGGTGAAGATGATCCAGGCGTCGTCGTCCGGGCTGGGCCGGCCGATCCGACCTGCGGGGGTACGGCGCGGCGACACCGCCAACCCGTCACCGAGCACCGCGACCACCCCCGCCTCGGCGAAGACGAGCTCGGCGCGTTCCTCGGGATCATCGGCGTCGACCGGCACGTAGGCCGCGCCCGCCGCGAGAACGCCGAGGATCGCCAGGTACAGCTCGGCCGTACCGGAGGAGATCCGGACGCCCACGCGGTCGCCGACACCGATGCCGTGTCCGGCGAGCAACCTCCGGACGGCCTCGACCTCGTCGGCCAGGTCGCGGTACGTCAGTGCCGTGGCACCGCTGTCGAGCGCACCCGCGTCGGCGTAGGCGCGCACGGAGTCGTCGAGGATGTCGACAAGCGTGCGGCGGACCGAGGACGGGGAGGATCGGAACACCGCAGGGATCATCGGTGCGGCAGCGATCGGCGACTGCGCGACCACCTGAAGTTCACTCGTCACGGGCACCCGGCGTTCACCATTCTCGTCCTGCGGATCGGCGTCGACCAGGCGCGCGGCATGCGGACCGCCCTGGGCAGCCCTCAACGCTACGTCGCACCCGGCCGGAAGTGACGGTCAAACAACGGCTTCGTGTCCACCACCACAGCGACCCGTTGCGCGAACGATCGACGGTGACCTGCCGCCCGGCCGATCACGAGGGCCGTGGTGAACGTTCGCACCGGCGCTCGAATCGGTCATGCGACTCCTCCTGCGCCGGCGAGTTCACGCGCAGTTCATCGCAACCGGTCCACGTCACCGGTGTTCCCGCAGGCGGCGGCAGCGTTGGCCGGTGGGCCGTGGCGTTCACCAGGTGAACGCGCCCGTGATCAAGGTCCTTCCGGGCGTCGGCCGGTGTTCATCCGCGAACCTCAATTGGTCCCTAGGGTCTTGCGCCGGCACGCCTTTCGCTGTCTGCGACACCCGGGAGCCCTTCATGAGTCAGGCCATCGACATCCGCACCTCGCCGGTGGGGGAGGGTCCACTGTGGCAGGCGATCGTCGCGCAGGCCCGGCGTCGGCCGGCGGCTGCGGCGGTGGTCGACGGCGCGGGTGACCTGACCTACGGGGAGCTGGTTGCCCGCGTCGAGGAGCGGGCCGCGGAGTTGACGGTGGCCGGGGTGTCGGGCGGCGACCTGGTGGGGCTGTGTATGCCGCGCAGCCGGGACGCGGTCGTGGCGATGCTGGCGGTCCTGCGGGTGGGCGCGGGCTATGTGCCAGTCGACCCGGCCTATCCGGCGGCGCGTCAGGAGCTCATCCTCGCCGACGCGAGGCCCCGGGCGGTCATCACCCCGGACGGCGTCGCCGCGACGGACCCCCTGCTCGCAACGGAAGCACCCGAAGCGGCTGGCGCGGGAGCGGCGTACGTCGTGTACACGTCCGGGTCGACCGGGCGGCCCAAGGGCGTGGTCGTGCCGATGTCCGCGCTCACCGCGTTCTGCGCCGCCGCCCGGCAGCGCTACCAGCTCACCGCCGCCGACCGCGTCCTGCAGTTCGCGTCGCTGAGCTTCGACGCCAGCGTCGAGGAGATCTTCCCGGCGCTCACCTGCGGGGCGGCCGTCGTGCTGCGCGACGATGACATGATCAGTCGCCCCGACCTGTTCCTGGACCGCTGCGCGGGGCTCGGCATCACCGTGCTGGACCTGCCGACCGCGTACTGGCACGACCTGGTCGCCGCCCTGGACCGCGCCGAGGCGACAGTGCCCGCCACGGTCCGGCTGGCGATCATCGGGGGTGAGGCCGCGCGGCCCGACGCGGTGCGCCGGTGGCAGCGCGCCGCCGGCCCCGGGGTACGGCTGCTCAACACCTACGGGCCGACCGAGGCCACAGTCGTCGCCACCGTCGCCGACCTGACCGGCTGGTCCGGCGACGCGGTCCCGATCGGGCACCCACTGCCCGGCGTCACCTGTCGCGTACTGGCGGCTGACGGTGCCGAGACCGCCGACGGTGAAGCCGGGGAGTTGGCGATCAGCGGGGCCCAGGTCGCCACCGGGTACCTGCGCCGGCCGGACCTGACCACCGGGCGGTTCCGGCCGGGGCCCACCGGCCGCGAGTACCGCACCGGGGACCGGGTGCGCCGAGCCGCGGACGGGTCGCTGGAATTCCTGGGCCGCCTCGACGAGCAGGTGAAGATCCGTGGTTTCCGGGTGGAGCCGGGGGAGATCGAGGCGGCGCTGCGGACCGCGCCGGGCATCGGGGACGCCGTCGTGGTGCTCGGTGAGCGGGGCGGCCAGGCGCGGCTGACCGGGCACGTGGTGGCCGCCCGCGGGATCGACCTGACCGCGGTCCGCGCCGCCCTCGCCGAGGTGCTTCCCGCGTACCTGGTCCCGGCGGCTCTGGTGCGCCACGACCGCCTGCCGCTCACCGTGCAGGGCAAGGTCGATCGACGGGCGCTGGCCGCGGTTGTCCCGGACGGTCCGGTCGTGGACACCGGCCTCACCCCGGCACAGCGCGCGGTGGCCCGGATCTGGACGGCGGTGCTCGGCATCCCACAGGTACGCCAGGACGACGACTTTCTCGCGCTCGGCGGCGACTCGCTCGACGCCGTACGGATGATCAGCGCCCTGCGGCACGAGCACGGCGTGGAGCTGACGCTGAGCCGGCTGTACGCGGCGCCCACCCTGGCGGAGGTCGCGAACCTCGTCCCGAGCGCCGGCACCGGCGGGGCGGCCGAGACGGTCGCCGTGGCCGAGGGCGCCGCGGTGGCGCTGAGTTCACTGCAACGGGACTTCTGGGTCGCCGAGCAGGTCTGCGCCGACCTGCCCGCGCACACCCTGGGCATCCGCTACCGCTTCGCCGAGCCGGTCGACCCCGCCGCGCTGGCCCGAGCCCTCACCGCGCTGGCTCGCCGACACCCACTGCTGCGCGCCCGGTTTCCCGACGACGGTGCCGAGCCGCGAATGGTGATCGGCTCCGAGGCCCTGCTCGAGCTGGTGCAGGGGGAGCCGGTCACGGCGACGTTCGACCTCGCCGCCGGGCCGCTGGCGCGGGCGTACCTGGGCACCGACGGTACGGAGCTGGTTCTGGTCGTGCACCATCTGGTGTTCGACGGCTGGTCCGCCACTGTCGTCGGGGAGGAGTTGGCCGCGCTGTACCGGGCCGCCCGTACCGGTGCGGAGCCCGACCTGGCCCCTGCCGTCGCGCTTCCCGATCTGGCGGCGCGGAACGCGGCCGCCCGCTCCGACGTCGAGCTGCGGGAGTACTGGCGACAGCGGTTCGTCGACGCGGACCTCGACCTGGAACTGCCCGCCGACCGGCCGCGCCCGGTGGCCCGGTCCTTCGCCGCCGCGCGGCTGACCCGTCACGTCGACCCCGCGCTACTGGAGCGGCTGCGCGCCTACGGGCGAGGCGAGCGGGCGAGCCTGTTCATGGTGGTGCTGGCCGGGATGCAGGCGGTCCTCGCCCGCTACACCGGCCGAACCGACGTGACAGTGCTGACTCCGGTCGCCGGGCGCACCGGAGCGGGCGAGGACGCCCTGGTCGGGCCGCTGCTCAACATCCTGCCCCTGCGCGGCGACGTGGCCGGCGCACCGACGTTCGCCCAGCTCGTCGCGCGGGCCCGCGACGCCGTCCTGGCCGACCTCGACCACCAGACGCTCGCCCTGCCCGACCTGGTTGACGCGTTGGCGCGCCCCGCCAGCGGCAACCGGAACCGGGTCAGCCCGGTGATGCTCACCGTGCACAACACGCCGGCGCCGCGCGACGCGGCCATCAGGTACACCGGGGAGCTCGCGCCCGCCGCCACCATGGTGGACCTCGCCGTCGGCCTGGACTTCCCGGCCGACGGACCGCTGCTGACCATCGACTACGCCACCGAACTGTTCGACGAGGCACGGGTGGCGGCGCTGGCCGACCATCTGCTCACCCTGCTGGCCGCCGCCGCGAGCGACCCGGGCACCGAGGTGCTCCGCCTGCCGCTGCTGACCGCCGAGGAGCGGCACCGGATCCTGCACGACTGGAACGACGTCGCGGCACCCGTGCCGGACGCGACGACGATCCACGAGCTGTTCGAACGGCACGCCGCGGCCACCCCCGACGCGCCGGCGCTGACGTTCCGCGGCGACACGATGAGCTACGGCGACGTGAACACGCAGGCCAACCGCATCGCCCGGCGATTGCGGGCCGCAGGTGTCCAACCCGGCGACCGGGTGGCGATCTGCCTGGACCGGGGCCTCGACCTGTTCGTCGCCATGTGGGGCGTGCTCAAGGCGGGCGCGGCCTACGTGCCGCTCGACCCCGCCTACCCGCGCGAACGGCTCGACTACATGCTCGCCGACAGCGGCGCAGCCGTGCTCGTCGACGCCGCGTACCTGCGGGACCCGCTGCCGCAGGACGGCAGCGACCTGCCGCCGGCCGCCGCGGCGGACGACCCGGCGTACGTCATCTACACCTCCGGCTCCACCGGCAAGGCCAAGGGCGTCGTCGTGACCCACCGCAACCTGGTGCACGCCGCCGACATGTGGCAGCGCGCCTACGACCTGCGTCCGGAATGGACGTACCAGCAGGCGGCCAGCTTCTCCTTCGACATGTTCGTCGGGGAGACGCTGCGGGCCCACACCACCGGCGGGCGGCTGGTCGTCGTGCCCCGGGAGACGCTGCTCGACCCGGCCGAGCTGTACGAGCTGATGCGCACCGAACGGGTCGAGTGCACCGAACTGGTCCCGGCCGTGCTGCGCGGGCTGCTCGCGCACGCCGACCGCACCGGCGCCGGCCTTGCCTGGCTGCGGATGCTCATCGGCGGCGGCGAGAAGTGGCACGTGCACGAGTACGAGCTGGCCCGCCGACTGGTCGGGCCGCACGGCCGGGTGGTGAACGCGTACGGCGTCACCGAGGTGACAGTCGACAACGTCTGGTTCGACGGCTCGGCGGCGCACCTGCCCGCCGAGGCGCCGCTGCCGATCGGGCGCCCGTTTCCCCGCAACCGCGTGTACGTGCTGGACGCCCACGGCGAGCCCGTACCCGCAGGTGTCGTCGGCGAGCTGTACCTGGGTGGAGCCGGTGTCGCCCCCGGATACCACAGCCGACCCGAGCTGACCGCCGAACGTTTCGTCGACGACCCGTACGCCCCCGAACCCGGGGCCCGCATGTACCGCACCGGCGACGCGGCCCGCTTCCACGCCGACGGCACCGTCGACTTCCTCGGCCGCCTCGACGACCAGGTCAAGGTCAACGGTTACCGGATCGAGCTGGGTGAGGTGGAGGCCGCGCTGGGCGCCCTGCCGGGCGTCGCGTCGTGCGCGGTAGCCGTGCACACCCCGACCTCGGGTGTCGCCCGGCTGATCGGATACGTGGTCACGGCGACCGGAGAGGAGGCCGAGGAGGCCGCGCTCCGCGACGCGCTGGGCCGTACCCTGCCCGTGCACATGGTCCCCGCCCGCGTGCTGACCCTGAGCGCGCTGCCGTTGACACCCAACGGCAAACTCGACAGGCGCCGTCTGCCCGCGCCGCCGCAGACCGGTGCCACCGCGACCGGCCCCGCGCCGGGGACACCACGGGAGAGGGCGATCGCCGAGGCGTGGTCCGCCGTGCTCGGTGTCGCCGACATCGGTCTTGACGACAGCTTCTTCGCCCTCGGCGGGGACTCGTTCGCGGCGCTGAAGGTGGTCCGGCAGATCACGCCCGCGCCCACGCTGCTCGACCTCTACCAGCAACCGACCGTACGTCGACTCGCGGCACTGCTCGACAGCCGCGCGGAGAGCCCGCCCGCCGAGCGGCGGATGCTGCACCGGCTCACCCCACGCGACGCGGACCTCGCCGCCGGTGGCATGACCGTCGTCGCCGTCCCGTACTCCGGTGGCAGCGCGGTCGCCTACCAGCCGCTTGCCGACGCGCTGCCATCCGCCTGGGCACTGCTGGCCGTCGAGCTGCCCGGGCACGACTACGCCCGCCCCGACGAGCCGCTGCTGCCCTCGGCCGAGGTTGCCGAGCGGGTGCTCGTCGAGCTACAGGAGATCAGCGGACCGGTGCTGCTGTACGGCCACTGCCTCGGCGTCGCCGTCACCATGCAGATCGCGCGGCGCGCCGAGGAGGCGGGCGTCGAGCTCGCCGGTGTGGCGCTCGGTGCGGGCTTCCCGACAGCCCGGCTGCCGGGACGGCTCTTCGACTTGTTCTACCGGTTCGTGCCGGCCGACGCGTTCACCTCGGACCGCGAGTACCTGGCCTACCTGCGGGGCCGCGGCGGCTTCACCGATGTGGACGACCCGCAGCAGCAGGCGTTCGTACTGCGCAACGTCCGGCACGACGCCCGCGACGCCGAGGAGTTCTTCACCGCCGCCTACGGGGGGCAGGCCGCCAAACTGAAGGCTCCCGTACTGGCCGTCGTGGGCTCGCGCGACCGGGTGACCGAGCACTACCAGGAGCGCTTCCACGAGTGGGAGCACTTCGGAGCGGGCGGTGTGCGCCTCGCGGTCCTGCCCAAGGCCGGCCACTTCTTCGTCAAGTCGCACGCGCGGCCGCTGGCCGCCGAACTCGTGGCGTTCGCGGGCGGCGCGACGACCGAACCGGTGCACCAGAACCACCAGGCGGGGCCGGCGCCCAGTCTCGCGCGCTTCGCGACGGTCGCCGCCGGTCAGTTCCTGTCGATGATCGGCAGTGGGCTCAGCGCTCTCGTGCTCAGCATCTGGGTATTCCAACGCACCGGATCCCTCACCGACTTCGCCGTCGTCAACGCGATCGGCCTGCTGCCCGGCATCCTCGTCGGGCCGGTCGCCGGCGCGGTCGCCGACCGCTGGGACCGGCGACGGGTGATGCTCGCCAGCGACACCGTCGCGGGCCTGTCCATGGTGCTGCTGGCCCTGGTGGTGTTCGCCGGTGGCGGCCTGCAACTCTGGCAGATCTACCTGGCGGTGTCGGTCACCTCGATGGCTGGCGCGTTCCAACGGCCCGCCTACCTCGCGGCCGTCGCCCAACTGGTGCCCAAGCGGTTCCTCGGGCACGCCACAGGCATCAACCAGCTCGGTGTCTCGGTCGGCACCGTGTTCGCCCCGCTGCTCGGCGCCGGCCTGATCGCCACCGTCGGCGTTTCCGGCGTGCTGCTCATCGACACCGCCACCTTCGCCGCCGGGGTGCTGTCCCTCCTGCTCGTACGGTTCCCGAACCTGATGTTCCGCCGGCGGGAGGAGACGTTCCGCACCGAGATCGCCAACGGCTGGCGCTACATCGTCCGCCGCCCCGGCCTGCGGGCCGCACTGCGGTTCTTCATCGTCGACCATGCCTTCTACACGCTCGGCTTCGCCGTCATCACCCCGATGCTGCTCATCGAGCAGAGCCCGGCGGTGCTCGGTCTGGCCCTGGGCGCCGGGGGCGTCGGGGGGCTCGCCGGCAGTGTCGTCATGGGCGTCTGGGGCGGAACCGTCCGCCGCGCCCACGGCCTCATCCTCTTCATGGGCCTGGCGAGCATCGCGATGACAGTCGTCGGGCTCGGCGCCGGCCCGGCCTGGGTGATCGTGGGCATGTTCCTGCTGACCTTCGGCGAGTCGCTCGCCGAGGGTCACTGGATAGCCGTCGTGCAGACGAAGGTCGGCTTCGAGTTGCAGGGCCGCATCCTGTCGATCTTCATCTCGCTGATGATGCTCACCATGCCGGTCGGTTACCTAGTGGTCGGCCCTCTCGCCGAACGGTACGTCCAGCCGCTGCTCGAACCCGGCGGCGCTCTGGCCGGCAGCGTCGGTCAGGTGCTCGGTACCGGCCCCGGCCGCGGACTCGCGCTGCTGGTGACCGTCAGTGGCCTGCTGCAACTCGCGTGGGCCGTGCGGGGCTGGCTCGACCGCCGGCTGCGCCTGCTCGAGGACGACCTGCCCGACGCCCTGCCACCCGCCGAGATCGGCTCCCGCGACGACCTGCAGCGCGCGGCCGACGCCGCCCTGCCCACCGCCCGCTGACACCCTCCCTCGCGAAAGGCCGCCACGTGTCCGTCGACACCCACATCGAGCATCCCATCGATGCGTACGGGACCCCCCTGATCGACGCGCGGGACCTCGTACCCGGCGCCCGGATCCTCGTCAAGGACGAGACCCGGTACGCGTCCGGAAGCCACAAGGAACCGGCGGCACGCCAGGTCGTCGCCCGGGCGATCGCCGAAGGTCGACGGCGCATCGTCATCGCCACCTGCGGCAACTACGGGCGCGCGATGGCCATGGCCTGCGGTGCCATCGGCATGCCCTGCACCGTGGTGCTGCCCGCCGGCTGGAGCGACGGCGGCGCCTTCATGCGCTCGGCCGGCGCGGACGTGCACCTGATCGACGGCAGCTACGAGGACGCGGTCGACGAGTCCAGGCGACTGGCCGCCCTCGACGGCGCGATCGACGGCAACGTCGACGGACCCTACGTCGAGGCGGTGTTCACCGGCCACGGCACCGTCGCCCACGCCCTGCACGCCGAGCTTGACGAACCGCCGGCGGCGCTGTGGATCCCGGTCGGCAACGGCACCACAATCATCGCCGTACACAGGGCGCTGGGTCAGCTCGGGTGGGACGTGCCGCTGCACGGCGTCGGCTCGGCCGGCAACAACCCGCTGGTGACGAGTTGGCCGGGACCGTACCGGATGCTCGACCCGGACGGCGTCACCACGACCGACCACAACCAGCCGCTCGTCAACTGGCACGCCCTACAGGGCCCCGAGGCCCTCGACGCGATCAGAGCCAGCGGCGGTGCCGTGCACGCGGCCACGGACGACGAACTGCTCACCGCGCGGCACCTGCTCGCCGGGTACGGAGCCCAACCCACCGCCGCCGGCTCGGTGGCCCTGGCCGGGCTGCTCGCCCACGCCCGCGGCACCGCGTTGACCGGAACCCACGTCGTCCTGCTCAGCGGCCGCTGATCCCGCCCACACCGCCTGCGAGGAAGAACCATGACGCTCACCGTCGCGCCCGCGTCCGTCCCCACCCCCGCGCCCACCCTGCTGTTCGCCCGCGCCCGCACCACCGGCGCCGACGAGCGTGTCTTCCTCGGCAAGCTCGGCGTCCTGGCCCTGATCACCGCGGCCGGGGTCACCCTCGCCCTGCGCCCGGAGCCGGTCGCGGTCGTCGCAGGCGTGCTGCTGCTGGCCGCCATGTACACCCACGCGGTCGAGCTCCAACACCAGGTGCTGCACCACTCCGCGTTCCGCAGGGCCTGGCCCCACCGCCTGGTCGGGGTGCCACTCGGCCTCCCACTGTTCGTCGTCTACAGCCACTACCGGGTACGGCATCTGCAGCACCACCGCTATCTGGGCACCCCGCACGACACCGAGTTCTTCGGGTTCGACACGCGCCGACCGCTGACGCTCGCCACGCTGCTGCGCGGTTCGTTCGACTACCACCGCGTCCTGGTCGTGCTACGCGACGTCGTCCGCAGCGCGGCCGGCCGGTGGAACTACGAGTTCGGTGACATCAGCCCGAAGATGCGGCGGCACGTCGTGCAGGAGCACCTGCTCCTGGGCGTCGCGGTTCTCGCCGCCGCCGGTCTGGCCCTCGCCGGTCTCGGCGAGTACGTGCTGCTGCTCTGGGTGCTGCCGGTCGTCGCCGCCGTGCCGATGCACTTTCTCGTCGAACTGCCCGAGCACATTCTCTGCGACACCGAGACGACGAACGTGCTCCACAACACCCGTTCGATCCGGGGTAGCTGGTTGAGCACCTGGTACACCAACGGCAACAACCTGCACATCGAGCACCATGCCGCGATGAGCGTACCCATCAACCAGCTCCCCGCCCGGCACGAGGAAACGAGGCGGCTCGCCACACACGTCGAGCGGACGTACGCCGACTTCTACCGCAAGCTGTGGCAGGCGCTTCGCGCCCCCGAGTAGCGGCGAAACGCGGCCGACGCTCGACCTGGCACCGACGGAAGATCCCGGTCCCGAGCACCGCCGCTGTCACCACCACCAGTGATCACGACGAACGCCCGGGTCCGACGATCAGCGACAGCGCCTGCCGGACACCCGCACCCCGGCCCTCAACACACCGCGACGGGGGTGACAGCACCCCGGGAGGGTCGGGTCCCGGTTCCCACATCGCCTGGATGGTCAGTGAACCGATCCGCGCCGAAGCGCAACAGTAGTGGCGATGGAGAATGACGATCTGATCGCTGCGATGGCCGGCGGTGACGACAGCGCGCTGCGGGAGCTGTTCGCGCGGCACGCCCCGTGGCTTGCTGTTCGGCTGCGCGCGGCGCTGCCACCTCCCGACGTGGAGGACGTCCTGCAGGAGACCTTTCTGGCCGCCTGGCGGGGAGCCGCGGCGTACCGAGGGGAGGGTGCCGGCGGTTGGCTGTGGGGGATAGCCCGCCGACAGGCCGCGCTGTGGCTGCGCCGACGAGGGCGACCCGAACTGCTGCTCGCCGCCCTGGCTGACACCGATGACCGACACGTCGCGGACCCGGCTGACGCGGCGCTGTCCAGGGTCGAGCTCGCCGACGCGGTGAAGGTGTTGGGGCCGGCGGGCAGCCTGCAACGCGAAACCTGGCGGCTGATGTACGTCGAGGACAGGTCCGTGGCTGAGGTGGCCGAGTTGATGGGTGTTCCCGCGGGGACGGTGAAGAGCCGCGCGTACCAGATTCGCCGGTTGATGCGCGCCGCTCTGCGGCGCCACGAGCCGGCCCGCGACGGAGGTGGGCAATGACCAGCGGTGACGGGACGCGCCAGGCCCAGGAGCGCCGGGAACGGAGCACTGTGCCAGACGACGTCGATTTCGCTCGGGTCTGGGTCGGGGTTGCCGCGCAGGTGTGGCGTCGCCGTCCCGGGTTGGTGGAGCGGCTTGCGGGGCATCTGCTGCGCTCGCCGGGCCTGGCCCGGGCGTTGGTGACGACGCCGTCCCTGCTGCTCGGGTGGGTCATCGCGACGGCAGTGGTGCTGCTCGCCGGACTGCTCGCCACGTTGAGCACCGGAACGCCGTACGTGGCCCTCCTCGCTCCCGCGGTCGCCGCCGTGGGCATCGCCTTCGCCTACGGCCCGGGGATCGACCCCGCGTGGGAGCTGTCGTGCAGCATGGCGGTCAGCGATCGCATGGTGCTGCTGGTCCGGGCGCTGGCGGTGTTCGGTGTGAACGCGGCGCTCGGGCTGGCCGCCTCGGCCGCCTCGGGATCGGCCACGACGGTCACGCTCGGCTGGCTGGTCCCGATGACCGCGGTGTGCGCGCTGGCCCTCGCCGCCGCGACCGTCGCCCGGTCGGCGAACGTGGGCGTGGCCGCGGGGCTGCTCGGCTGGACGGTCACCGTCCTGTCCGGGCAGGTGGCCGCCGGCCGACTCACCACCGCGGTCACCGACACCGCGCTGTGGCCTGCCTACCTGGCGTTCGCCTCCTGCTGTGCGGCGATCGTCGTCTACTCGACCCGGACACCGAGAGGAACGTCATGAACGTCGAGATCGAGGATCTCACCCGGCGCTTCGGCCGCACCGAGGCCGTGGCCGGCGTGACGATGCGGACCGGCCCGGGGGTGTTCGGCCTGTTGGGACCGAACGGGGCGGGAAAGACATCGCTGTTACGGATGATGGCCACGGTGATCTCACCGACCTCGGGTCGGATCCGGTTGCTCGGCCGCGACCCCGGCCAGTACGGGCAGCGCCGGGAGATCCGGCGCCGGCTCGGCTACGTGCCACAGCACCTCGGCTACTACCCGCGGTTCACAGTCGTGGAGTTCGTCGAGTATTTCGCACTGCTCAAGGAGATGCCGCCGACGCGCGTGCACCACGCGGTCGCCGCCGCGGTCGAGCGCGTGGGCCTGGGCGACAAGGCGACGGCGAAGCTACGTACGCTCTCCGGTGGGATGCTGCGCCGAGTGGGGATCGCGCAGGCCATCGTCAACGATCCCGAACTACTCCTGCTCGACGAGCCGACCGCCGGCCTGGATCCCGAGCAGCGGGTGGCGTTCCGGGCTCTGCTGCGCGACCTGGGGCAGCGCGCCACCGTCATGGTCAGCACGCACCTCGTCGAGGATGTCGGTGCCGCATGCACCGAGGTAGCGCTGATGGACCGGGGAAAGATCGTCTTCCAGGGCACGCCGGAGGAGTTGGCCGCGCGCGCCGAGGGAACCACCGCGGCCGGCGATGCTCCTCTTGAGCGCGGCTACAGCGCGGTGCTGGCGCAGGCGCGCACATGAGCACCGGATCGGTAGTCGTGCCAGTGCCGGACGAAACGACCCGCCGTACGCTCCCGGCGCTCACCGCGACGAGTGGGCTGCTGCGGCTGGAAATGCGCCGCAGCGTGATGCTGTGGATGCTGCCGCTGGTCGCCACGCTGTTCTGGTTCATCACGTACCGGCCGAGCATGGCGTACCCGCCGCTGTGGAACGTCCGGGCCATGTCCATGCAGACGACCGCCCTGTCGGTCTTCGCACCGACGGTGGTCGGCGCCGCCGCCTGGCTGGGCTGGAGGGAGCGCCGCCACGGCATGACCGACCTGCTGATCGGTACGGCCCGGCCTCGGTGGTCGCGCCAGCTCGCGACCTGGGCCGCGACCACCTGCTGGGCGATCGTGGCCTACCTGGGCTGCGGGGGTGTCCTGTACGGGGTGACCGCGTGGCAGGGCGCCTGGGGCGGGCCGTTGTGGTGGCCGGCCGTGGTGGGCGTCGTGAGCATGCCGGCGTTCGCCGCGCTCGGGTTCGCGGCCGGGGTGCTCCGCCCCAGCCGGTTCACCGCCCCGCTGGTCGCGATCGGCGTGTTCCTCGCGCTGCAGATCAGCCTGCAGTTCATTCACGGCGACGACTCGTACTGGCAGATCTCGCCGCTGGTGGCCGGCCCCTGGGAGATCGGGCCCGACACAGGTGTGGCGACCTTCTACCGCTACCTGCCCGACCTTCCCATCGCGCAGGTGCTGTTCCTCGCCGGCCTGACCGCGGCGCTGCTGGGCACCCTCGGCCTACCCGGCGACGCCGGCGGACGACGGCTACGTCGGTGCGCGGCTGTCGTCACCGCGGCCGGGCTGCTGACGACCACAACCGCGGTTGCGCTGGCGGGCACCGGCCGGCTCGACGCCCACGGCATGATCGCCATCCCGCTACTGCACGACGAAGGCGACGACCGTCCGCTGCGCTACACGCCGGTCTGCAACCACACCCCGATCCCGGTCTGTCTGCACCCCGCCTCCGCCGGCTACCTGCCCTCCGTGACGGCAGCCCTCGAACCGGTGCTCACCGAACTGGCGGGCCTGCCCGGCGCGCCGGTGCGGATCAGCCAGGCCGCCGCGAGATACGAACAGGGGCCCGACAACCGCGTCAGCATCAGTCGGGCTGGGCCTCCCACGAGTGGCACACCACAGGTGTTCCACCTGCTCCTGCCTCACCAGACGGCCACCGCCGAATTTGTTGCCGAGCTACGTGTGGACGCCCTCCAGAGCATCGTGAACAGCGTCGTCGGCGGTGGCCGCAACGCGAGTCCCGCGCAGCAGGCGGTCACGGAGGCCATCCTCGGCACCTCCACCCTGGCGCCCGGTAGTCCCGCCGCCGCGGCGGCACAGCGGCTCGCCGCGCTGCCGGCCGCTGCTCGGCACGCGTGGCTCGTGGAGCACGTCGCGGCGCTGCGAGCGGGCCAGCTCACCCTGGAGCAACTGCCGTGACCGGGGGCGAAACCCGTCATCGCCCGTACGTGGTGGCGCCGGGTGGGGCGATGCGGGCGGCGCTGCGGTTGGCTCGCCTGCACCTGGACAGTCGCCGCGTCCCGGCGGCCTTGGCGGTGGTGGCGGCCTGCGCCGTCGGACTGCGGGTAGCCCTGCGGTGGCAGTGGGAGGCGTACGGAGCGCTGCAGTTGCCGCTGATCTTCGAGACCGGTTGCGCCGTGGCCATCGCGGTTACCGCCACCAGTCTGCTCGGCGAGCCGGAACGCGTCACCGGACGCTGGCTACCGTTGCTGCGGCTGTCCACCACGCTGGCGCTGACCGTCGCCGCCGTCGGTGCCCTGGCCGTCGCTGGAGCCGGTGCACACCTGGCCGGCGGCACGGTAGAGGTGCTGCGCAACCTGGCCGGGCTGGTCGGCATCGGCTTGCTGTGCGCCGCCCTGCTCGGCGGTGCCCAGGCATGGGCCGGCCCTACCACCTACCTCGTGATCTCCCTCTACGCGCTGTACACGCAGTGGCACGGGCCGGCGCTGACCACGCCGTGGCTGTGGCCCGCTCGACCGCCGTACGACCTCGGCGCGGCCGTCTGCGCGGCCCTGGTGTTCAGCGCCGGAGTGGCGCTCATCGCGGTCCGTGGAGCCCGTGACACCGGTCCGGAGACCGCACGCAGCGGATGATCGGGAGAGTGAGCGGGGGTCCCGCAGGACGTCGTTGAAGCCCGTGGTCCGGGTCTGGTGACCTTGGGCTGATCGGGTTCCATCCGGTGCGCGCGGGCGTGGTCGCGACGGCTGCGGTGCCGCTGATGTACGCGACGGCGATGGCCGCCGGTGCGCTCATCCGGGCTCTCGTCGCAGAAGCTATCCGAGGGCGCGACCCGCCCCTCGGCGGGTTCGCCCGACCGTCCGTGTCACCCGGCGATCACCCGGCTGAGCTGGCGCTTGGTTCCCGAGGTGCGGGTGGTGGAGGATAGGTGAATGCGTGTGTGGGACCGCAACAATGTGAGGCTGGCCGGTCGTGCGGAGGGCCCTACCGTCGTGCTCGCGCACGGCTTCGGTTGTGATCAGCACATGTGGCGTCACGTCGTCAGCGAGATCGGCCAGTGGGCCCGGGTGGTGTTGTTCGATCACGTCGGATCCGGCAAGGCTGACCCGGCCGCCTGGGACGCCGACCGGTACGCCTCCCTGGACGGATACGCCGATGACGTGCTCAGCATCTGCCGGGACCTGGACCTCCAGCAGCCGATCTTCGTCGGGCACTCGGTCAGTTCCAGCATCGGGGTCCTCGCGGCGAACCGCGAACCGGATCGCTTCTCCGGGCTGGTCCTGGTCACCCCGTCACCGTGCTACATCGACGACGAGACCTACCGGGGCGGTTTCACCCGCGACGACATCGACGACCTGCTGGAGTCACTCGACAGCAACTACCTCGGCTGGTCGTCGAGCATGGCGCCGCTGATCATGGGCAATCCGGAGCGGCCCGAGTTGGGCGAGGAGCTGACGGCCAGTTTCTGCCGGACGGATCCCGCGATGGCGCAGGTCTTCGCCCGTGCCACGTTCCTGTCCGACAACCGTGCGGACCTCGCCGCGGTGAGCGTTCCGACTCTGATTCTGCAGTGTGCTCAGGACGCCATCGCGCCGCCCGAGGTCGGTGCGTTCGTGCACGCGCAGATCGCCGGTAGTCAGCTCGTCACACTGGATGCGACGGGGCACTGCCCGCAGTTGAGCGCGCCGGAAGCGACGGCTGCGGCGATCACGTCGTTTGTCAGGGCCGCCTACCGATGACCGCCACTGGGGGGCGTGATCCGCACGGCCCCGGTCCCAGCGATGACGGAAGCGCCCGACCGAGCGAGGTGGGGTTCTCTGCGTTGCTGGAAGACGACCCCGAAGACCTGTACGAGAATGCGCCCTGCGGGCACCTGTCCACCCGCCTGGACGGCACCATCGCGAAGATCAACGGCACGCTGCTGGCCTGGCTCGGCTACCGACGTGAGGAACTCGTCGGTCGGCGCCGTTTCAGCGACCTGCTCACCGGCGGGGGCCGGATCTACCACGAGACTCACTTCGCGCCGATGCTTGCCATGCGGGGCGAGATCGGCGGTGTCGCCCTCGACCTTCGCACGAAGGACGGCGCTCGCATGCCGGTCCTCGTCACCTCCGTCGTCAAGGCTGGCAGCGAAGGGCAACCGCAGCTCATCCGGACGGCCATCTTCGACGCCACGATGCGCCGCTCCTACGAACGAGAGCTCCTCAATGCCCGCAGGGCCGCGGAACGCGAGGACGAACGGCTACGACAACTCGTCGGCAAACTGCAGCGCAGCCTCCTCCCGGCCGTGCTGCAAACCCCGCCGGGGCTGGAGAGCGCCGCGTACTACCGGGCGGCCTCCACCGACGAAGTCGGCGGCGACTTCTACGACCTGTTTCCCCTTGAGGATGGCCGCTGGGGCTTCTTCCTGGGCGATGTCAGCGGCAAAGGCGTGGAAGCGGCAGCCGTCACCGCCCTGGCCCGCTACACGTTGCGGGCCGCGACCGTCTACAACCCCGACCCCGCCGCCGCGCTGCGCAACCTCAACACCGTGCTCTGGCAGGAGTACCGCCAGGACGCGCGTTACTGCACCGTTGTCTCAGGCATCCTCACACCCACGCCGACCGTTGGCGGGTTCACCGCCGTCATCGCCAGCGGTGGGCACCCCGAACCACTGTTGTTGAAGGCCGACGGCTCGGTCCACTACCACCCCACGAAGGGCCGTATCGTCGGGGCCTTTCCGAACTCCCGATACACGAACGCAACCGTCGTGGCGAACCCCGGTGACACGTTGCTTCTCTACAGCGACGGACTCACCGAGGCTCGTTCCGCCACCAGCGAGACTGCCGATGGCCGCTACGGAACGGCGGCCCTCGCCCGATTCGCCCACTCCATCGCGCCCACCAACGCCACCACCGCCGTCGCCGCGGTCACCGAGCTGCTCGGCACCTTCGGCGCCGGTCTGACCGACGACACCGCCATCCTGGCCATCAGCGCACCCTGAGCAAGGATGACTCAGGCACCCACGGCGCGGGTCAACGTCGCCAGTAGGCGCTCGAGCGCCGCGCGGTCGCTGTCGGTGAGGCCACGCAGGATGCTCGCCTCGTTGCCCAGATGCTCCTCGATCAGCCGGTCGATCAACGTCATTCCGGCGGGGGTCAACGCCACCACTCTGCCGCGCGCGTCGGATTCGACCACCGAGCGTGACACGAGCCCTCGGGCGACCAACCGGTCCACCCGTTTTGTCACGGCCCCGGTGGTGACGAGCATCCGTTGGCTGAGCTGCCCGGCCGTGAGCGCGTACGGCTCACCCTCCCGACGCAGCGCCGCGAGCACGTCGAACTCACCGTTGCCGAGGTCGGCGGCGGCGAACGGCGGCCGCAGGGCCGTGTCGAGGAGGGCGGCAAGCTGCTGGATCCGGCCGATGATCAGCAGCGGGCTGGGGTCGAGGTCCGGTCGCTCACGTCGCCACTGACAAACGATCTGGGTGATCCGGTCGCCATCCACTGTTGCATCTTACCTTCCACGGAAGGTAAGTTTTCTTCCATGGAAGATAAATTCGACGGTGGGTTGGTGGTCACGGCGTACGTGGACCCGTCCTGCCCGTTCGCCTGGATCACCTCGCGCTGGCTGGTGGAGGTGGCGCGGATGCGTCCGATCGATCTGCGGTTCGAGGTGATGAGCCTCGCGGTGATCAACGAGCATCGCGAGCTGGAGCCCTGGTACCGCGAATTCAACGACCGGGCGTGGGGGCCGGCGCGGGTGTGCACGGCGGTATCCGCCGAACACGGTCCCACCGCCCTGGCGAATCTGTACGCGGCGCTCGGCCGCCGGATCCACGACGAGGGCGACAAGGATTTCGACGCCGTCATCCCGGCGGCCCTGGCCGAGGCGGGCCTACCCGCCGATCTGGCCGGGGCCGCCCAGCGCGGCGACGTCGACGCGCGGATGCGGGCGAGCACCGCCCGCGCACAGCAACTCGTGGGCGAGGACCTCGGCACCCCGACGGTCGTGGTCGACGACGTGGCGTTCTTCGGCCCCGTGCTGACCTCGATCCCGCGCGGGGACGAAGCTCTGCGCGTCTTCGACGGCGCCCGTCTGCTCGCCGCCTGCGGAGCCTTCTCCGAACTCAAACGCGTCCGGGCCGAGGGCCTCAGTTTCGCCTAGCACTCCAACGTCACTTGATCTGCCGGCTGGCTTACTCGGCTAGCTCATGAAGAAGATCATGGCCGCGACGCTTGCCCCCATGGTCAGGTGCTCCCAACGGAGCAGGTCCGTGATCGGTCGATTGCGCAGCCGGACGAGTGCGGCCGCCATCCAGCAGAGGTAAGCCGCCGTGGCGGCGCGTAGCAACACGAGCGCCGCGTCATGGCCGGTGACGGTGCCGTGGTCCATCCGGGGCCCGGCGGCCATGTGGTGGATAGCCATCGACCCGCCGTGTTGATGCATCAGCACGGCGAGCGCCATGAGCACGGCCCCGGCCGTACGGTGCCACTCCACCTCCGAGCCGCGCTCGGTCGGACCGCTGGTGACGAGTGCCACCGCGAAGGCGAGGAGCAGCAGCGCGCCCGCGTACTGCACAACCGGTGCGGCGTCGAGGGTCACCGCGACCATGACAGCCACCATCGCACCCGCGAGCATCCGGGCCCTGCGGGACGCGCCCGCCCGCGGCACGACGCAGCAGCAGGCCGACACCGCGGCCGACCCGAGCATGATCATCTCGAGCGTCAGGACGTCACCGCCGTCGTAACGCCGGGGCGTGACCATTGGGCGGTGGGGCGGCCGTTGAGCCGCCACGGGTGACCACTGACCCGCGGCCAACCTTGGGGTGAGTTTTCCCAGTTCTCTTGCCGGCCGTACACCGTGAGGTCCAAGGCGTGGTAGCTGGTCGTCAACGCCTCCACGCCCCGCCCGGTGGTCCAGTAGGTTTCGTAGACCTGGTCGCCGTCGCGCAGGTAGCAGGCGATGAACCCGAAGTCGCGACCGTCGGCCAGAGCCGGGTCGGAGTCTTTCGCCGAATACCAGGGGAACGGGTAGCCCATGAACTCCGCGAACGGGGCACTTTCGTCGTAGGGGCCCTGGCAGAACACGGCGTAGGTGACGTCCCGGGCATGCAGGTAGTCCAGCATCTGCATGTGACAGGTGCAGAAGGTGCACCCCTCACACTGATCCCCGTACGGTTTGCCGTCGTGCCACATGTGGAAGTAGGCGATGAGCATCCGGCGGCCCTCGAAAACCTCCACCAGCGGGGTGTCCCCGCCGGGGCCCTGGACCGTCACCGTCGGCATCAAGGTCATCGGCAGCTGACGACGAGCGGCTGCGATCGCGTCTCCTTCGCGGGTATGGGCCTTCTCCCGGACCAGCAGTTCGTTGCGCTCGCGCAGCCAGGTCTCCCGGTCGACGACCGGGGGCGTGGCTGCGCTGGACGCGGGGGTTGCCGTCATGGCTGTCTCCTTCGTGGGGTGGGGATTGGTCACAGGTACAGACGACCGAGTCGGCGATCGTCATCGGTGACCGATGACGGATGGGGTCCGCGGTCGTCAGTACGGTTGTGAGGACCACTCAGCCCCGGGGAGATCACATGTCCGACTCGCCTGACGAGCAGGCGGTCTGGCTGCAGCGCGCTTTCGACGAGCACCGGCGCGAGCTACACGTGCACTGCTACCGCCTCGCAGGGAACGTCACCGACGCGGACGACCTGGTGCAGGAGGCCTTCCTGCGTGCCTGGCG
This sequence comes from Micromonospora sp. NPDC023888, assembly GCF_040639415.1. NCBI lineage: Bacteria > Bacillati > Actinomycetota > Actinomycetes > Micromonosporales > Micromonosporaceae > Micromonospora > Micromonospora sp. NPDC023888. The sequence continues at coordinate 36,747 of NZ_JBEZZW010000042.1, forward strand.
GGCTCGCGACCGCTTCGAGGGTCGGGCGTCGGCGCGCACCTGGTTCTACCGGATCGCCACGAACGTCTTCCTCGACAGCCGCAAGGCGGCCGGTCACCGGACGGTTCCGTATGGTGACCCGCTGGAGTGGTCCACCGAGCTCGGTCCCTATCCAGACGCCCTGTTGGCCGACGATCCGCAGACCGATCTCGCCGCCCGGGAGACCGTCGAGCTGGCCCTGATCGCAGCGCTCATGTACCTGCCGCCGCGGCAGCGGGCGGCCTTCGTGCTGCGCGACGTCTACGGCTGGACGCCGCAGGAGATCGCCGGCGCGCTCGACACCGCCGTAGCGGCCGTCAACAGCCTCCTCCAGCGGGCCCGCCACACCCTCCGGCGGCGCGCTCCGTCGGACCCACAGGACTGGCGCCGCCCGCAGCTCACCAGCGAGGACGAAGAGATCCTGCGCCGCTACGCCAACGCGAAGGACCCGGAGACGGTCCGGGCACTGCTCGCCGAGGACGTACGGATCACGATGCCGCCCGAGCCGCCGGTCGTCGGGATCGACGCGGCCGCGGAGTTCCTCGGCCGACCGCTCGACTGGCGTACCTTCCCCACCTCGGCCAACGGGCGCCCGGCACTGATCAACTATCTCCGCCGGCCCGGGAGCCCGCACTATGAGGCGCTGGTCGTCGACGTACTCCGGATCGAGAACGGGAAGATCGTAGAGAGCAACGCCTTCATCGGTGCCCGCCACGTCGCCGCCTTCAGCATGCCCGCCACGCTCGAGCCCTAGACGAGTAAGTCTCAAGTTAAGTGGCCGAGTCTGCGCTGGTAGTGGGATCGCCGGGCTCGGGCTTGGGATGTTCGTCGCCAGGTGGACCAGTGCAGGGTGTGCGCTGGGGGTAGTGGCAGGGCGAGGACGAAGGCGTTGAGGAGTCGACGGATCTCGGCGACGGTCAACGCGATGATCTCCGGGTCGGGGTCGGGCTGCTGCGCAGTGGTGGCGGCGAGGATGGTCAGGACGGCCAGGGCGAGCATGGCCAGGGTGATGAACCGGTGCCAGCCGGTCCAGCCGCGGACCTGGTAGTGGTCAAGGCCGACCTGGCCTTTGCCGGTTTGGAACAACTCCTCGACGCTCCAGCGGGATCCGGCGACGGTCACGAGGGTGTGCAGCGGCACCAGGCGAGGTGACCAGCACAGGTAGAAGGCCAGCTCGCCGGTGGTTCGGTTGCGGCGGATGAGCAGCCACCGGTGACACGTAGGCCAGGAACACCGCGACCTGGCCGCGCAGATCGGGGTGTCACAGATGCACGTCTCCCGGCTGCGGACCCGCGCGCTGGCCAAGCTGAGGAAGCAGTTCTCGGTCACCCCTTGAGGGGTGGGCCGGTGCCCTGCGGCCGGAGGGCCATCACCGGTGTCCTGGCGACATCAGGTGGTGTCGCCAACCCCGCTGAACCGGAAACTCCGCAGGGCGCCGGTCGTGGCGAGGATGTAGGTGACGCACGGCGCGGGGTCACGCAGGAGGACAGCAGCCCTGGCTTCGGTGGCGATGTCCTGGGCCTGAAGCAGCGCGCTCACGCCGTGTGCGCCGAAGAACCTCACCGCGGACAGGTCCAACGCGATCACCGGCACAGACTGGCGGCACACGAACCCCACCAGCTCGGTGAGCAGGTGTGCGTTGCTCATGTCGACCTCACCCGAGACGGTGATCAGTTTGGCCGAGCCGTCGTCGGTCAAGGCCAACGACATGATCGGCTCACGGAGCCTGTCGCGGTCCACCGCGGTGGCAGGTCGGGGCGTTCGACCGGTGCGAGATATGTCGTCGGTCAACATGGCGCCTCCGCTTCCGTGGGGCTGCCCGCCGTCGCGTGTGAATCCGCGTGAGGCAGCCGTTGGAGGGCGCGTGTCTTGACCCGGGATGGTCCCTACCCTCACGAACCTGCGGTACACGTCCCAGTTGTCGCGGGTTGCGATGTCCGAGCCGATGGCCGCGCTGCATCGACGCAGCCGTGCGGGCCTCCGGCCGCGTCGGTTTGGTACCTGGTGCTCGTGGGCACGTTCGTGGGCGTTGACCTGTAGAAATGGGGGTTTGTCATGAGCGCAGGAGGCACGACCACCGGGACACATTCGTCGGACGGCACGGCTGGGCAGAACGGCCGGCGCTCCATCCGGCGTGGCCGCCCCGAGGGGCCGCCATTTCGTAAGCCGAGATGGCCGAAGGCGTACGCGTTCGCGCTTGTCACCGGCGCGCTGTTCCTCCTGTCCTGGGTCGGCCAGTTCTTCTTCCAGATGACCGTGGAGAGTAACGAGGCCACCCAGCACGGGCAGGCGTTCTCGTGGGGCGAGTTCCTTCCCCAGTTCTTGTCGTCGACGCTTGAGAATTGGCAGTCTGAGTTCCTCCAGTTGATCTGGCAGGCCGCCGGTCTGGCTCTCTTCTACTACTGGGGCTCGTCGCAGTCGCGGGAGTCGGACGAGCGGATCGAGGCCAAGCTCGACGCCCTGCTCCGCGAGCGGAACCTGGACCCGCAGAACCCGTGACGGCCCGGGTACCGTGCTGCGGCACTTCCGTCAGGACTGCCACAAGCCGACCGCCTTTTCCCCCGCAATCCCGGCAGCCAGGTGGGGGTGAGCAGCTGGCGCTGGATGTGTCGCCACCGCGTTGGCCGGCCGTGCGACGGTGACCTTGACGCCATAGCCTGGGGCCAAGCTGGGGCGCGGTTCGCGACAAACGTCCCGGTCAGGCCCCGGCCGGTAAAAAGATCCCGGCCGGGGCCGCCCCGCCCGCCTGGTTGTGGGAGCAGCGGGATGGCCGTCAGCGACAGGGATCGGGCGCCAGCGAGCCGCAGCCCGCGGAGGTGGACGATCTCGCGGCGAAGCTGAGTGATCTGGCCCGGACGTTGGTCAATCCGATGGTGATCGACGGCGGATGACGAGCAGGGCGATGTCGTCGTTGGGATGCTCCTCGGCGGTGGTGGCCATGATGTGGTCGCACAACGCCTCGGCTGGCCCGGACCGCACGGCGTCGGCGAGGCGCTCGATGCCGGTGTCGATCAGTTCGCTGCGACGTTCGACAAGCCCGTCGGTGTAGAGGACGAGCGCCGCGCCCGGCGGTAGGTCCAGGACGGTGGTGCGGCGACTGGCTGATGGTCGGCCCACGCCGAGTGGCCGGTCCACGGTCAGGTCGACGGGCCGGGTGGGATGGCCGGGGATGGCCAGCAGTGGTGGTAGATGGCCTGCGGAGGAGAGGTACACCGTCGCGCGGTCGGGTGTGATGAGGGCGTAGACGGCGGTGGTGAGGGTGCCCGCTTCGAAGTGGTAGATCTTGCGGTCGAGGGAGGTGAGCGCCTGGGCGGGGTCCTCGGAGTCGAGGGCGTAGGCGCGTAGCGCGCTGCGGATGCGTCCCATGACGACGGCGGATGGCAGGCCGTGGCCGGAGACGTCGCCGATGACGGCGCCGAGCCAGCCCGAGGGCAACGTGAACACGTCGTACCAGTCGCCGCCGATGCCCAGGTCGTGGCCGGGGATGTACCGGGCGGCCAGGTCCAGGCCGGGGATGTCGGGTAGCCGGCCTGGTAGCAGGCTGTGTTGCAGGGCCAGCGCTGCCTGCCGGTCGAGGACCTGCGCGTGGGCCCGACCCGCGAGGCTGGCGCGATCGGCGACGAGCTGCAACAGCCGCACGTCGTCGGGACCGAACTGACGCAGGGCCAGGGAACCGACGTGCAGCACGCCGACGAGGTTGCCGTTGACGAGCATGGGCACGCCCAGCAGTGCTCGAATGCCGGTGGCGAGCAGGATGGGATTGACCACGTCGTCGGGCGTCACGTCGTGGATCGTGACCGGCGCGCGCGTCGCCGCCACCCGCCCGGCGAAGCCGCGTCCCACCCGGATGCGGAAACCGCGGCGGACCTCCTCCTCCAGGCCCTTGGCCGCTGTCGCGACGAGCTCGCCGGTGTGGTCGTCCAGCAGCAGGATGGTCGCGGTATCGACCTTGAGTAGGTCCCGGACCCGTTCGAGTAGCTCGTCGAGCAGCTCGGTGATGTTCATCCCCGACAGGGCGGCATCGGTGATCGCCTCGATACGTCGCAGCCGCTCGTCGTTGGTCACCAGTTCGGCATCGGGCACCCAGGCAGCCTAGACGCTGGCACGCCACCGATGGCACGTCAGGAGCGAGATCAACAGTGTCGTGCCCTCGAGGTGGGGTAACTCTCGTGTCATGCTGACGCCTTGGTCGGCCGGTGAATCCGATCCGGAGAGCTATCCTCCCTCGTGCCACCGTCACGGTCACCGGCTCCACGTCCGACAGGGAGGGGAAGCAGTAGTGCATCCACCGCTCGACCAGCATGCCCCTACCGTCGGCAAGCCCTTGTTCTCCACGTCGTTCACCCTCGCGAACCTGACCGGTGTCCGTCGCGAGGTCGAGGCCGTCAGTCGCAGGTGCGGTCTTGACCACGACGAGATCGAGAACTGGGTCATCGCAATCAACGAACTGATGATCAACGTGATTCGGCACGGCGGTGGCAGAGGCGCTGTACGCCTGCTCCTGAACGGTCAGCTGACCTGTGAAGTCGCCGACCAGGGGAGGGGCTTCAACACTGCGCACTACGTTCCGCGCACCGAGCGACCGCCCCTGTCCGAAACGGGAGGAATGGGCCTCTGGGTGGTCGGGCGGATGGCCGACTACGTCCTCGTCGACAGCGGGCCCGCCGGCACGACCATCCGCATCGCGGCACGCACCAGCGACACCCGCGGCTAGCCGTCGCCGGCCGACCTTCGGCGTTGCGGTGGCTCCCCGAAGAGGGATCGGCGCACGCTGCCGTCACCAGGAGCGTGGGCGCGTCGCGCACGCCGGCTGAGGGTCCCGCAAGGCGAGTCGCCACCGGTACTTGCGCCCGAGCAGCGAAAAGCGAGATCATCACGCATGCTCGACCCCTCGCCCGAGGACGACGGAACCTCACCCACGGTTTCCACGCCGGATTTCGTGGGTCGTGATCGGGAGATGGCGGCGCTCCGCAGCGCGCTGGCGCGGCCACCGGCGATCGTGCTGGTGGAGGGCGAGGCCGGCATCGGGAAGAGCCGACTGCTGCGCGAGTGGCTGGCGGCGCCGGACCAGCGCACCGCCCTGGTCTCGGTGTGCCCACCGCTGCGCGAGTCGCTGACCCTGGGGCCGATCGTCGACGCGTTCCGGGGGATCGACCGCCCGGTGTCGCAGTTGCCGCTCACCGCGCTCGCGGGCGCGTTACGGCCCCTGTTCCCTGAGTGGTCCTCGGACCTGCCGCCCGCGCTGCAGCCCTTGGAGGATGCGAAGGCGGCGCGGCATCGCCTGTTCCGCGCCCTGGAGGAGCTGCTGCGGGCTCTGCGTGTCGACGTTCTCGTGCTGGAGGACGCCCACTGGGCCGATGAGATGACCTTGGAGTTCCTGCTGTTCGTCACCTCCCGGCAGCACTCGGACGGGCCGAGCCTGGTGATCTCCTATCGGCCCGAGGAGGTGGACGACGGGTCGCTGTTGCTGCGGCTGACGTCCCGGTTGCCCGCCGGCGTGACCCAACTGAGGATCGCCCTGGCGCCGATGCGACCCGACGACACGGCGGCACTGGTGTCCTCGATGCTTGACGGCAACCCGATATCGCAGGAGTTCGCGACGTTCATGCACGAGCGGACCGGTGGCGTTCCGCTGGCGCTCGAGGAGTCGGTTCGCCTCATGTGCGACCGCGCCGACCTCGTCTTCCGCGACGGGCAGTGGGTCCGGCTGAAGCTGCGCGAGCTACGGGTGCCGCCGACGGTGCGTGACTCCACCCGGGAGCGGGTGGGCCGTCTGTCGCCGCCGGCGCAGCAGGTGTTGCGTGCCGCGGCCACATTGGCCGAGCGGTCATCGGTCGACACGATCGCGGTGACCGCCGGTCTGGCACCCGCCGCGTGTCGAGGCGCCATCGCGGAAGCGGCAGACGCCGGCGTCCTCGACGCGGACGACCGCGACCAGTGGCGATTCCGGCACGTGCTGGCCGCCACTGCTGTCTACGAAGCGATCCCGTTGACCGACCGCAGGCACCTGCACCTGCTGGCCGGCCGTGCCCTGGAGAACATCCACCCGCCGCCTGTCGCACGCCTGGCCCACCACTTCCGTGAGGCGGGCGAGACGCAGCCCTGGGCGCGATACGCCGAGCAGGGTGCCGAGTTGGCGATGGCATCGGGTGACCACACCAGGGCTGTCGACATGCTTGTCGAGCTGTTGTCGTGGGCCGTGCTGCCACCGGCGGACCGGGCACGAGTAGCGCGCATCGCCGGAGTAGCCGCACTGGGCCGCCGCGAACCTGTCGATGAGGTCCACCACCGGGTGATCCGTACCCTGCGCTCGGTGCTGGAGACCCCCGGCCTCTCCGCCCGCCAGCAGGCCGAGATCCGCAACCCCCTGGGTCGGCTCCTGATCACCGGGGGTGAGGCGCAGGCCGCGCTCGGCGAGCTCGAGCAGGCGGTGGTCAACCTCGATCATGACCCGGTCGAGGCGGCCCGGGCGATGACCTACCTCGGTTGGGCCTATGCGGGGCCGTGGCCGGCGTCGACCCATCGGCGGTGGCTGGATCGCGCCGCTGAACTCACCACCGAATTCGCCTCCCCCGCGGAGCGGCTGAACCTGGCCGGCAACCGGGCCGCGGCGTTGCTCATGCTCGGTGAGGAGGAGGCGTGGGCCGTCGTCGCCGGTCTGCCCATCGACGGCGCGACCTCTGCGGAGCGTCTCGACGTGGCCCGCATCCACGCGAACGTCGGGACCGGCGCGGTGATCTGGGGCCGGTACGCGGATGCGGACACACACCTCGGCGTGGCCATGCGCCTCGCCGAGGTCGAGCAGGCGTCCCGGTTGCACCACAACGTCCGACTCGAACAGGCCAACCTGGCGTGGCTCACCGGCCGGTGGGAGGGTCTCGCCGAACAGGGCGCGGCACTGGCCGACGCCGACCGCGACCGGCCGGCGCACTACCTCGGCAGCATCCGGCTCGCGGCCCGGCTGGCAGCCGCAGCCGGACGGCGGCGCGCCGCGGAGGAGCAGTTCCGTCTGGTTCTCGAGGAGTCGGCCCGTCTCGGCGCCGTCGACGACACGATGGAGGCCGCCGCCGCGCTGGCCAGACTGTGGCTGGCGGACGGAAACAGTGGCCGCGCGTTGCAGATCACGAACGAGCCGATGGAGACCGTCCGGAGGAAGGGCATCTGGATCTGGGCGACGGACCTCGTCCCCGCCCGGATCGAGGCGCACCTCGCGGCGGGCGACCTCAAGGCCGCGACACGCCTGAGCGACCAGCTCGCCAGAGGACTGCGTGGCCGTACGGCGCCTGCGCCCCGCGCCGCGCTCGCCGGGTGCCGTGCCCTGCTGCTGGCCGCGGCCGGAGACCACGCCCGCGCGGCGACGGCATACGGTCGGGCGGCGCGCGCCTGGAGCGCGTTGCCGCGCCCCTACGACGCCATGCTGGCCCGCGAGCGTCAAGCCGAGGCGCTCATCGCGCACGGTCGGATCGAGCACGGCCGGGAGTTGCTTGCCGCACAGTACGAGCACCTGTTCCGGCTCGGAGCACGCGGCGACGCGGACCGTGTCGCACAGCGGCTTCGCGAACACGGTGCCGAGGTGCCGCGACTGTGGCGCGGCGGCCGACGAGGGTACGGCGACCAGCTCTCGCCGCGCGAGCTCGACGTGGTCCAACTGGTTGTCGCCGGCAAGACCAACCGGGAGATCAGCCGAATTCTGGCCAAGTCGCCGGCCACTGTGGATCAGCAGTTACGTGCGGCGATGCGCAAGTTGAAGGTGACCTCCCGGACCGCGCTCGCCGTCAAGGCGGTGGAGGCCGGAGTGTTCGCGGAAGAGGACTCCCTCGACGTCCCGTCGTGAAAATTGACGTATCCGCTGGATAGCGACGGCCACTCGCCCCGCCGAGCATGACTCCATGATTCATAGCCCTTGGGCGATGCGTGTCTGAGCGACAAGTCGCGCGTGACGACGCCGCCATCGAGCACCCGCCACCGCCTGAGCTGCCCCGCGAGCCGCTCGTCAGCGCCCCCGCCGTCCGTGACCCCGACGGTGGCGACGACCACAAGAACCACGACCCCTACCAACCCCTGTAGGTCGAAGGACTCTCATGAAACTCAAAGCCCTCGCGGCTTCGCTTGCCGCAGCGGTCGGCCTGAGCATGATCCAGGCACCACCGGCGTCCGCCGCTGAGCCGGATCCGGGCGCCGCCGCCAACAAGATCGCCGCGAACCTGAAGGACCGCTTTCGCACGGCCCCGGCGTCCGACTTCTGGATCACGTTCGACACCGGTGCGGACCTCGCGCCGACGAAGAAGATCACCGACTGGACAGCTCGCGGTCAGTTCGTCTACGACGCGCTGACCGCGGCGGCGAAGAAGTCCCTGGCATCCGTCTCCGGCGAACTGGACCGGGCCGGCGTCAAATACACCTCCTACCCGATCGCCAACACGGTGCTCGTCAAGGGAGGCAACGAAAAGCTCGCCCTCAACGTGGCCGCGAAGGCGCAGGTCGCCGAGATCCACGCGACGCCGCAGGTCGCGCTGGTCAAGCCCGTCGACGAGAAGGTTCCCGCCGACCGGGCGGCCCGCCCCGCCGCCCCGAAGACCGCCGAGGCCGGCACGTCCACGTGGGGTCTGGACGCCATCCACGCCCCCGAAGCCTGGGCCATGGGCGCCACCGGTGCGGGCATCACCGTGTCCAACCTCGACTCGGGCGTCCAGTTCGACCACCCCGCCCTGATGCACAAGTACCGCGGCACGAAGCCCGACGGCACTGTCGACCACAACTACAACTGGATGGCCGCCCGGGGCACGTGCGTGGACGCGCCGTGCGACGACAACGGACACGGCACGCACACCATGGGCACCATGGTCGGCGACGACGGCACCAACCACGTCGGCGTCGCCCCGGACGCGCAGTGGATCGCGACGAACGGATGCTGCGACAGCACCGGCGTCGAGTCGCTGCTCCGGTCCGGCTGGTGGCTGCTCGCCCCGACCGACGTCCACGGGAACAACCCCGACCCGTCCAAGCGCCCCCACGTCATCAACAACTCGTGGGGGCAGACCGAGGAGCACAGCTTCAACGACTTCTTCCAAGCCATCGACGACGCCTGGAGCGCCGCGGGCATCTTCAGCGTCTGGTCATCGGGCAACACCACGCCGTACGCGGCCTGCGACACCGTCTCCTCGCCCGGCTCCGCCGAGAGTGCCTACTCCGTCGGCGCGTACGACTCGGACGGCACGCTCGCGTCGTTCTCCCGCAAGGGCGAGGGTGAAGGCGGCCGGATCAAACCCGAGATCTCCGCTCCGGGCGTCGCCGTCCGTTCGTCCTACCCGAACAACAGTTACGTCGAGATGGCCGGCACGTCGATGGCGGCTCCCCACGTCGCCGGCGCCGTCGCCGACCTGTGGAGCTACGACCCGACCCTCATCGGGCAGGTCGAGGAGACCCGCCGCCTGCTCGCCGAGTCGGCCGTCGACGTCGACGACACCGAGTGCGGCGGCACCGCGGACGTCAACAACAAGTACGGCGAAGGCCGGCTCGACCTCGTCCGCCTGCTCGAGCTCGCGCCCCGCAAGGGCGGCACCCTCACCGGCGTCGTCACCGCCAACGGCGCCCCGGTCCCCGCCGCCGACGTGACGATCAGCGGACCGTTCAGCCGGTCGATCGGCACCGACAAGGACGGCCGGTTCACCACGAACCTGCCGGTCGGCGACTACCAACTCAGCACCAAGATCTTCGGCTACCTGACCGCGACCGCCAACGTCACGATCACCCTCGGCCAGGACACCTCCGTCAAGCTGCCGCTCACGGCCGCCGCGAGGCACGACATCAGCGGCAGGGTCGTCGACGACAAGAAACAGCCCGTCCCGAACGCCGACGTCTCCGTCAAGGACACGCCGCTCAAGCCGGTACGCACCGACGCCAACGGCGCGTTCACGATCAGCGCTGTCCCCGAGGGCGGGTACACGCTCACCGTCACGCCGAACGCCTGCTTCTCGCCCACGACCCTCCCGCTGACCGTCGGCGCGCAGAACGAGTCGCGCGAGATCCCCGTCGGGCTCGTCGTCGACAAGGGCGGCTACAGCTGCGCCGTCTCCGACGGCGAGTACCTGCGTGGCACCGACCCGGTCGCGTACCCAAGCGGCGTGTGGGCGACTGTGAAGCTGCCGTTCCCGATCGCGCTCTACAACGGCAGCCACGACACCCTCGGTATCAGCCTGCGCGGCGTGATCTCCCCGGACACCGGCACCGGACCGGGCAGCGGCGGTGCGGGCATCTTCCCGTTCTACGTCCAGACCCCCGTCGAGTTCGCCCCCGGCGGAGGCGTCTTCACGGCAGCCACCAAGTTCAACGGCGAGGACGCGTTCGTCGTCGAGTTCCGCAAGGCAAAACTCTGGGCCTATCCGGACCGGTCGGAGTACACGGAGCCGGTCAGTTACTCGGCCACGCTCACCCGCTCCGGCACCGTGATCTTCGGGTACGGCGACGGCGTCGGATCCGACGACCCGGTGACCGCCGGCGCGCACGCCGTCACCGGCATCCAGGGCTGGGCCGGCGTCGACGGCATCCGGTTCTCCGACAGCGCCCCGGTGCTGCGCGACGGGATGGTCGTCACCTACCACATGCCTGACTTCGGGTACCTCGACGCGACAGTCGTCGACAAGAACGACGGGCTGCCGGTGGCCGGGGCCAAGGTCTCCTTCACGAACAAGTCGGGGCTCGTCGAGGCGGTCACGACCAACGGGACGGGCATCGTGCATCGCCAGCTTCCGGTCGGCGACTACACCATGACTGTCGACGCGCCGAACTACACGACCGCGGCGTACCCCTTCTCCCTCGACAAGCTCTACGCGAGCGCCAAGATCGACGCGCGTCTGACCACGGGCGCCGCCGGCCTGAAGGCCGACGGCCTCAACGCCCTGCTGGGCACCGGCCAGAACGGTGTGGGCTCGCTGACACTCACCAACAACGGTTCCGCCCCACTGACGTACAACCTGGGCGAGGCCGCGCGCCACCCCGACCTTGACGCTGCCGGCGCCACCACGCGGACCGGGAAGGGTGCGAACAGCACGATCGACCTCACCGCGTGGAAGGCCGGCGCGAGCGGCATGAAGCCGTCGAACGTCGACGGCAAGGCGGCGACGGCGAAGGCCGCGGAAGCACAGGCGGCCGGCGAGGTCGGCGCGACCTCCGGCGGTGACGTCATCACCCGGATCGCCATCCCGGGCACGATCGCGGAGAAGGAGCCCTCCGGCGTCGGGTACGACGGCGACGTCTGGGTCCACGACTACAACAAGCGGACCAACACCGCCTACGCGGTGACGGGCAAGCCGACCGGAAAGGTCTTCGACGCGTCGTGGAACCCCGCGTACCGGGCGTTCGACATGGCGCTCGACACCAAGACCGGTGACATGTGCCAGATGGAGGACAGCCCGGCCAGCTACATCCACTGCTTCGACAGGACGACCGGGAAGGAGACCCGGCAGGTCAAGGGTGACTGGTCGACGCTGCAGTTGACCGGACTCGCCTACAACCCGACGGACGACGTCTTCTACGTCGGCGGCCGGGCGAACGGCATGATCGGCACCGTCGCCGGGACGTCGCACGACAACCCGGGTGCGCTGCTGTCCTTCTGCGCCCCGCCGCTGCCTGAGGTGATGGGCCTGGCCTACAACCAGGCGTCCGACACCATCTGGTACACCGACCTCACCTCGAACCGGCCCACCCGCCTGTTGCAGGTCGACCCCGACGACTGCTCGCTGGTGAACGCGTGGTGGTTCCCCGGCCAGAAGGCGGGGCAGGGTGGCGGCCTCGAGACCGACTCGACCGGTGCGCTGTGGGCGGCGGACCAGGTCGCCGACGACGTCGTACTTGTCGACGTCGAGGACGACCTGATCACCGACCTGCCGTGGCTGTCGCTCTCCTCGACCGGCGGCACCCTCGCCCCGGGCGAGTCGACGACCGTCAAGGTCTCGCTCTCCTCGAAGGACACCAAGCCCGGGGTCCTCGGCGCGAACATCGTGGTGAGGTCCGACTCCGGACGCCAGTCCAAGACCTACGTCCCGGTGACGCTCACGACCACGAAGTACCAGGTCGGCGTCAACGCCGGTGGCCCATCGGTCACCGACGGCTCCGGCTTCACCTGGTCCGGCGACCAGGCCGCCGGGAAGGCGTGGGGCTACGAGGGCAAGACGGCTGTCGCCTCCACGAAGGCCGACATCAACGGTACGACGGACGACGCCCTCTTCCAGTCGCAGCGCACCACGCATGACAAGGGACTGTTCTACCGCTTCCCCGACGCGCCGAAGGGCACCTACGCGATCGACCTCGGGTTCGCCGAGATCGAGAAGGCGGCGAAGGGCAAGCGGGTGTTCGACGTCGTCGTGGACGGTTCGCTTGTGGAGTACGCGTACGACGCGGCCGCGGCCGTGGGACCGAACACCGCCGACTGGCGGACCGCCGTGGTGACGCACGAGGGCGGGCCGCTGACCGTGGAGCTGCGGGGCTCGAAGGGCCTGAAGGCCCCGACCATCGCCGCGCTGCGGGTGACGCTCGACCCGCGCGCAGACGCGGCGGAGCCGGAGCCGCAGCCCGAGCAGCCGGAGCCGGGCCCCGTGCCGGTGGCCCCCGCCGGCCGCTCGTACTCGATGAAGGTGACCGACGGGCTCTACCGCCAGGGCACGGAGGAGTCCGGGTGGCACGGCGATGACCTCTGCGGCGTGCTGTGGTTCGACTCCAGCTTCCTGGCGCCGTTCTACGACACGGCCTGGGACGGCGTGTGCGTGACGACGAACGGCACGCTGACCTTCGACCGCGCCAGCACGCTGGGGAACAACACGGCACTGCCGTCGGCGTACCCGATCGACGCGATCTATCCGCTCTGGGACGACCTCATCGTCGACGACGAGGCAGGCATCTACTTCGGCACGACCGAGGTGGACGGGCTGGCCGCGCAGGTCATCGAGTGGCGCAACGTCGCCTTCTACAGCGACCCGACGGCTCGCGTGAGCTTCTCGGTCACCCTGATCGCGGACGGACGGATCCAGATCGGGTACGGCGACGGCATCGGCGGCGACAACCCCCTCACCCGAGGGTCGTCGGCGACCGTCGGTCTGGAGAGCCTGACCCGCAACCCCGCGAGCCAGTACTCCTTCGACCAGGCTGTCCTGAAGGCCGGCCTGGGGCTGGAGTACACCCTCCCGGCCGCGGGCACGATCGAGGGAACGGTCACCGACAAGAACGACGGCAAGCCGATCGCGGGCGCGATCGTCACGCTCAGCGGGCCGAACGGTGAACGGGTCATCACCGCCGACGAGAAGGGCCGGTGGAAGGCCCAGGCGCTGGTCGGCGAGAACACCGTGCAGGTCTCGTCGCCGAACTACGTCACCGCCAGCCGCCCCGTGACCATCGCCAGGAAGGATCAGGCCGAGGTGGTCGACGCGGCGTTGACCACGGGCATCGCCACCGTCACCGGAGGTGACCTCGACTGGCTCCTCGACAAGGACCAGAAGGCGACGGCCGACGTGACCGTGACCAACAGCGGCTCCGCCCCGATGGAGGTGCGGATCAGCGAGCAGAAGCGCACCGACGACGGTGGGCACGAGGCCGCCGACCTTCCGTGGCTGACCCTCACGGGCGCGGCCGCGACCGGCACGGTAACGCTCGCGGTCGGCGAGTCCACCACTGTCACGGCGACGGCGGACAACGCCGGCGTCCAGCCGGGCGTGCTCGTCGGGGACGTCCTCGTGGCGTCGAACGCCGGCAAGGGTGAGGCCCAGATCAAGCCGGTCCGCCTGGCGACCTCTGCCTACTGGAAGGGCGTCGACGTCGGCGGATCCGGGTACGTGGGCACCGACGGCTTCGTCTGGTCGCCCGACCAGGCGCTCGGCTCGCAGCCGTGGGGCTACGTCGGCGGCAAGGCGCGTGCCACCAGGGCCGACATCGCCGGCACCGAGGACGACGCGCTGTTCCGAACCCAGCGGACCGGCGAGACGTTCAGCTACGTGTTCAAGAACGCCCCCGCCGGGACGTACCGGATCGCCCTCGACTTCGCCGAGATCGAGAAGGTCAAGGCCGGCAAGCGTACCTTCGATGTGCTGGCCGACGGCAAGGTCGCGCTCTACGACCACGACGTGCAGGCGAAGGTGGGTGCGCTGACCGCGGACACGAACATGGTCACCGTCGAGCACGCCGGTGGCGATCTGAAGATCGAGCTTCGCCGCGACAAGGGCGAGGATGACCCGATCCTCAACGCTCTCAAGGTCCAGCAGGACCCGCGCCTGTGAGATAGCCACACCTGTTCGGAAACACCTGTCAGAGCCTCCTCGGCACGGATTGCCGGGGAGGCTCTGACAGGTGTGGCAAGGCGTTGGCGGCCCGCGCAACTCTTCGGTCAGCGGTGAGGGCTACGAGGCGTTTACAGACGGGGCACCGGCCCTTGCTGGTGCTGCTGCGTTGGCTCATCGCAGGCGGCGCGTCGGTGGTCGGGCAGGGCCTCCCGGCACGTCATCGTGCTCGGCGGAGGCGTACCGGGCTGGCGTGGTGGAGGTGTGTCGGCGGAAATGCCGGGTCAGGTGGGCCTGGTCGCAGAAGCCGACGGTGGTCGCCACGTCGGCCGGTGGGATGCCGGCGAGGAGCAGCTTGCGGGCGGCCTCGATCCGTCGCCCGATGATGTACGCGTGCGGACTGATCCCAAAAGCCTGGCCGAAGCTGCGGACCAGGTGCGGTACCGACCGGTCCAGGAGGCGAGCGGCGGCGGCAAGGCTGACAGCGTGCACCGTGTGCTCGTCGAGCAGCGCCCTCAGCGCGCGGGCGGCCTGCGGCTCCGGCCGGGTAGGCGCAGAGGGCGTGGTGGCCAGGTGGTCGGTGAGTCGTCGCTCGATCATGGACAGCCGGGCCTCGGCGTCAAGCGGGTCCTCGTCCGCCCCGAGGACCTGGTGGAGGCTGGCGAGGGCTTGGCGCAGCGGGGCGTCGCGGAGGGTGGTGTGGTCGACGGCGGAGCCGATCAGGCTGGCGGGTAGGAAGGTCGGGTCGAGGTACAGGTTGCGTTTGCGGAAGCCGGGCGCGTTCGCGGGGCGGCCGTCGTGCACCACTCCGGGTGGCAGAACAGCAACATTGTCGGCGCCGCTGACTCCACAGTGGCGGCTGTCGAGGTCGTAACGTATGGCGCCGGCATCGAGGATCAGCACCGTCCAGGTGTCGTGGGCGTGCAGCGGGTAGGCGTAGTCGACGATCTGGGCGTGGAACACCTCGCTGATCCCTGGGACCGGTGGCCGCCAGGCCCGGACTCGGCAACCGGGCGGTCGTGTGCCGTCGGCGTCAAGAACGTCCAAGACCGGTGCGGTGGCCCTGGTGGAGGCTCGGCTCATGTCGATCACTCCCGTCAACCTGACCGCCGTGAACCTGTCCGAGGCGCTCGCGTCGTTCGACGACATCTACAGCCCGCGAATCGTGGCCCGGATAAACGATTATGACGTGCGGATCGCCCACACCCGGGGCGAGCACGTCTGGCACACCCACGAGGACACCGATGAGTTCTTCCTGGTCCTGGACGGCCGGTTCGATGTCGCCTACCGCGACGCGGCCGGGCAGGAACACACGGTCGTCCTGCGCCAGGGTGACACGTTCGTGGTTCCCAGAGGCACCGAACACAAGCCGTCCTCGCCGGGCGGCTCGATTCTGATGTTCGAGCCGACCGGGACCTCCACCACCGGCGATCACCAGGGTGCGGTTCCTGATCACGTGGACAGCACCACGGGGCATGCGCTGGCGACTCCGGAGCGGGTGCCCACCTCCAACCCCCGTGGCGCTGCTCGCCACGACCGCTGAGCATCCACGCTGGTGACGGCCCGTCTCGTCGTCGGCGCAGCGGTGGCACGGGCGCAGCCGCAGCCACGGCGCGTGCCGGCGACCGGAACGCCCCGAACGCGTTCCGGTCGCCACCTGCGGTCAGGGCCAGGAGTTCGGCGTCCTCCTGGGCGGTCATGCCTACCTATCGCGGCGGCACCGGGTTTCGGTTGGATACCCGTCAGCGGCCCTGCAGGCGTTTCACGTTGTCGCCGAAGGTCCACCCCTTCGACCCGTCCCAGTTCGCCGACCAGGTCATCAGGCCCTTCAGGCCGGGCACCGAGTTCCAGGCCTGGGTGACAAGCGACGTCGACAGGTAGCCGCCGCCCGCCCCGTTCTGCGCCGGCAGGCCGGGGACCTGCTTGTCGTACGGCACACGGATGGTGGTGCCCTGGATGGTGAGGCCGTTGTTGAGGCACTGCGTCTGCACCGTGAAGCCCTGCACGGTGCCCGCCGGGTACGAGTCGCCGGCGCAGCCGTACATGCTGCCGTTGTAGTACTGCATGTTCAGCCACCAGAGCCGGCCGTTGTCCACGTACTTCTTGATGATCGGCAGGTACGAGCCCCAGATCGAGCCGTAGACCACGCTGCCGCCGGTGACGTAGGCCGTTTCCGGTGCCATGGTCAGGCCGAAGTTCGACGGCATCCGGGCCAACACGCCGTCGATGATCCGGATCAGGTTGGCCTGCGACGTCGACAGGGTGTTGATGTTGCCGCTGCCGGTCAGGCCGGTCTCGATGTCGATGTCGATGCCGTCGAAGTGGTAGGCCGTCAGGATCGGCACGATCGTCGCGACGAACCGGTCGGCGACGGCGGTGGAGCTCAGGTCGATGCCCGCGGCGGCCCCACCGATCGACATCAGGATGGTGGCGCCTGCCGCTTTGGCCTGGCACATCTCGGCCGGGGTGGCGACCTTCACGCCGGCGTCCATGCCGTTCTCCCAGAGGACAGTGCCGTCCGAGCGGATCACCGGGAACGCCGCGTTGATCACGTTGTAGCCGTGCTGGTTGAGCCGGCTGTCGGTGATCGGGATCCAGCCGAGGCCGGGGTGTACGCCGTTGGACGCACCGTCCCAGTTCTCCCAGTAGCCCTGCAGGACCTTGCCGGTGGGCCGCGACTTCACCGCGCAGGTCCCGCCGGTTGGTGGCGGCGTGGTGGGGGGCGGCGTGGTCGCTGGTGGCGTGGTGGGCGGCGGGGTCGTCGGTGGTGGCGTGGTGGGCGGCGGAGTGCTTCCCGAGCATGCGCCCAGGTCACGCCACAGCGACGGGGTCGCGGCGGGGTTCCAGCCGGCACCGGGATACGCGGTGTGGGTGACGAGTGCCTGGTAGAGCCGGCCGCCGTAGGTGACCTGGGCGCCCGCCTGGTAGGTGGTGCCCTCGGCCCAGGCGGGGGCGGTGCAGGCGACCATCGGGACGGCGTCCGCCGAGGGCACGGCCGCCATGCTGCTGGGGACGAAGGCGACGGCGGCCGTGACGGTCATCGCCGCCCCGACCACCACTGCGAAAATTCGACTGCTCCTCATGGCTGACTCCCCAGGCTTCGGCGACCCGTGACCTCCACATATTGACGTTCGTGACGTTTAATATCAAGGGTTGTTTACAGATTCGCCCCGCCCCCTGGGGAAGGAGGCACCGCCGGGTTCAGGCCGTGGCGTCGTCGTGGGTGACGGTGACGACGATCTTGCCGACCTGGCCGTTGGCCTCCATGTAGCGGTGGGCCTCGGCGATCTCGGTGAGATCGAAGGTGCGATCGATGACCGGGGTGAGGGAGCCCGAGGCGAGCCCGGCGTTGACGAACGCGACGGCGCGCCGCAGGCGCTCCGGGTTCATGGTGATCTCGAAGAGGGTGTAGGTGCTGCTGTTGAGCGCCGGGTAGGACTGTGCGTTGGGTAGCGGGGTGAGGCGCTGGTCGAGGGCTCCGTAGACCACCAGGAACCCGCCGGCGGCGATGCCCTGCGCGAGGGTCTCGACGCCGGGGCCGGCGATCGGATCGAAGGCCAGGCGGACGCCTTCGCCGCCGGTGATTTCCCCGACCCGGGCGGGGAGGTCCTCGTCGGCGGTGACGATGACGTGGGCTGCGCCGGCGTCCAGCAGGCGCTGCTTCTTGTCGGCGCCGCGCGTGGTGGCGATCGGGATCGCACCGATGTGGTTGGCGAGCTGGATGGCGGCCAGGCCGACGCTGCTGGAGGCTGCCGTGATCAGCACGTGGTCGCCAGGACGCACCTTTCCGGACTCGATGAGGGGTCCGTAGGCGGTGATGTAGGCCATCCACACCGCTGCCGCCCGCGTGGGGTCGAGGTGGGCGGGGCGAGGCACCACGGCCGAGGCCGGGACGATGACGTGGGTGCCGTACGTGCCGTACCTGCTCTGCAGGAACGCCGGTACGACTGCGACCGGGTCGCCCGTGGCGAGGCCGTCCACGCCCTGGCCGACCGCATCGATCACGCCGGCGGCCTCGTAGCCGGCCGTGGAGGGGAACACGGGCTGGTCGAAGTAGACGCCGCTGCGGTACATGATTTCGGCCCGGTTCAGGCCGATGGCGTCGACGCGGATCCGGACCTCGCCCGCGCCCGGTGCGACCACCTCGACGTCGCGCACTGTGAGAACCTCGGGGCCGCCGAGCTGGTCGAACTGTACGAGCTGTGCCATGGCGCATCAGTCCTAGCGATGGGAGTCACGGGAGTGGCGCCGAACCAACGCGGCGCTGGCAGTCACGCTACCCTTAATCTCGACAGCGATCAAACTTCGACCGCTATCGGAACAGTGGTCGCGTGCTCAGGCCGACCCGGTCCGGGTCTCGACGCTGGCGGCGGTGACCACCGCCGGGAGCAGGCCGGGAAAGCGGCGTTCGATCTCCTCCGCTCGCAGCGCGTTCATCTTGGCTGTCCCCACGTAGTACTGACGGATCAGGCCGGCCTCGCGCAGGGTGTTGAAGTGGTGCGTCAGCGTCGACACCGAAACGGGCGTCTCGAACGCGCCGCAGCTCATGTCCTCGCCTCTGCCGGCCAACTGGGACACCACCGCTCGCCGCACCGGATCCGCAAGCGCCTCCATGACCTGCTGCAGGGAAACCTCGGACACGTCGGGGTGCGCCACGATCCGGGCGGCACTGCGGGGGCGGGGCACGGCAACTCCTTGGAACGGGCGCAGCACAATCCACCCATCGTACGGCGCTGATCGAAGTAAGCCGGACGGATCGGACCCGGACTCCGGCAGCGGTATCCCCGAGTGGATCGCCGGCGAGCACGACGGCGATCGGATATGTTCCGTGACGCCCGATTTGCCAATTGTGATGGGGAAAATCGTGAGTCGCCTACCCTACGTCAACCCTGCCGACGCCCCAGCGCCGGTCCGCGAGGCGCTGCAGGCCGCGCAACCCCTGAATTTCTTCCGCATCATGGCCCACGCCGAGACGGCGTTTCCGGACTGGATGCGCTGGGGAGGCACCCTGCTCAAGGACCTGGCCCTCGACCCGCTGCTCCGCGAAATCGCGATCCTGCGCGTTGCCCGGCTGAGCGACGTCAGGTACGAGTGGGTCCAGCACGCGCCGATCGCCCGCTCCGTCGGCGCTACCGACGAGATGATCCACGCGCTTGGGCGCGACCAGATCAATGCCGACTGTTTCTCGCCAGACCAGCGGACCGTCCTGCAGTTCACGACCGAGGTCGTCCGCGACGTTCGCCCGTCCGACGAGGCCGCCACCGCGCTGACCGGGCTGCTCTCGCCGCGCGAGGTGGTCGAACTCCTGATGGTGATAGGGCAGTACATGATGATCGCTCGGGTCGCCGCAGCAACGGATCTGGAACTCGACAAGCCGATGGGCGCCTCCGTTTACGGTACCGGCGGCTGAGTACGGACCAGGTCGGGCGGGCCCGGCGTGACGCCGAGCCCGCCCGTCTCAGGTGTGTGGGGTCTCGCCCCGGGGCTTGTCGATCCGCACACGCGGGAACAGGTTGTGCGCGGAGTCGACCGTGATGATCATGCGAGGGGCGCGAGCCGGAACTGCTGGTTGGTCTGCCCGTGGCAGTCGTACAACTGGATCTGGGCTCCGTTGGCCGTGCTCCAGACGTCCAGGCACCGTCCCGACTGGACGTTGCTGATGGTGCCGTTGGAGTTGACGTTCCACTGTTGGTTGGTCTGGCTGTGGCAGGTGTAGATCTGGACCGCCGCACCGTTGCCGGAGCCCGCCGCGTCCAGGCACATGTTGCCGTACACCTGGAGTTGTTTGCCTGCGGTGTATGTCCATGCCTGGTTGGACTGCTTGTTGCAGCCGTAGAGCTGAACCCGGGTGCCGTTGTTGTGCGAGGCGTTGGTCACGTCGACGCACCGGCCGGACTGGGTGCCGATGATCTCGCTTGCGGAGTTGGGTGGGACGGTAGGCGACGCGGTGGGGGTCGGCGTGTTGGTGGGGGTAGCCGTCGGGCTGGTCGGCGTCGAGGGCAGCAACGGGCAGGTGCTGCGGTAGGTGACCACGCCGCTGGAGTCCAGCAGCGGGCAGAGGAACTGGCTGTACCGGGCGTCGTTGTCGATGAACATCTTGACGAACGGCAGCATGGTCCGGACCATCACAGGGTTCGACCGTCCGACCATGAACCCATGGTCCGCGCCGGCCACCTCCAGGTAGACGCTCTCCGTGGTGGTCGGGATGCTGTTGTACAGGCCGGTGGCGTAGGACGGGGTGACCACCGTGTCCGCCTGCCCGGCGAAGATCATGGTGGGCACCCGGTCGTTTGCCAGGTTGGACGACGGCGAGTACGGCGCGATGCCGACCACTGCCTTCAACGACGGGCGCCGCATGGCCGCGCTCAGCGCGCCACCGCCGCCCATGGAGTGACCGGCGACCGCCAACCGGTTGGGGTCGACCCGGTCGCGTACCGGGCTCTGCTGTGTCAGGTAGTCGAGCGCGGCGAGCAACTGGGTGCCTCGGGCCGTGTCGAAGTCGTTGCGGCTGTTGGTCTCGATGCCGATCACGACGAAGCCGTGGGAGGCCAGCCACGGCCCCATCCAGGCGAGTTCGGCGGAGAACAACGCGGTGTAGCCAGGCGAGATCGCGATGGCCCCGAAGGTGCCCTGGCTGGTGTCGGTCGGGTAGTAGATCCTGCCGCCGTTGAAGCCGTACCCGGTCGGGACGCTTACCGACGTGTTGGCGAAGGGGCCGTTCACCGCGGTGACGCTGGTCCGGGTGGGGTCCGGGCCCCGCTGGTACGGGTTGTCGGCCGCCGATGCCGACCCGGTCGTCACCGTCAGGGTGAACAACCCGACTGCGGCTGCGATCCCGGCCGCGGCGAGCTTGAACAGCCGTCCGCGAAAACGGGAGGACGCCTGGTGAGCGTGGGCGTTCCCCGGGGGCGGGGGGTGGTGGGCAGGTCCTCGCACGGTCGGTACCTCCTGGTGGTGGTGGATGGGTGCGGAGCGGGGGACGGGCTCGGTTCTGTGCCGACCCTGCCCGCCCCGGCGTTGTCCGAGAGTCGGCGTTGCGGCGTCAGCAGACCCGGCCGGCACGGCAGCCGCCCTTGCGCAGTGGTGATACGACCGGAGCCAAAACTATCGCCGTCGTTCCGGAAGGACGAGCGTTCGTAGCCGGGTGGGACCGGACCGCTCGGAGGCGAGCCGGCCGGGCTGCCTGACCAGCGGATGGAGGGCGGACGTGGTTGCCCGGCGGGTGGGTGGGCCTGACGTCGCGTGCGGCGCCTCCAGTGCTGAAGGATCTTGTTAACGTTCACACTGATCGATGGCTCTCAGGCTGGCAGAAAGTTCCAGGTATTTCAACCGGTAGTTTCGGATCTGTTACGGATCGAGCGCTGCCTGTTGGATGATCGAGGGCGCGAAGGTGGAGGCAGGCCGCACGCGGTGACCGTCGGTGCCCGGCCCACGGTCAACGATCAGCCACTACAAGATGGACAGAACGGGCCCTAGTCGGACCATGCGCCCTTGAAGAGTCCGTAGAGAAGGAGCAGGCCGGCGATCCCGATGGCGATATGGGACAGGGCATCGAGAACCCCTTGGCCGAAGCTCGGTTCGTTGGCTTTCGCCGAGACATCGGCCGAACAAATCTTCACCAGCTCCCGGTAACGGGCCGTCGAGGTCTGCTGCTGCGTCTCCATGTTTGCTGGCTCGACGCAGGATCTTGGCCGCTCGTCCATGTACTCCACATAGTCGGCCCAGTCGCCGACGCACCTCGCCTCGGTGAGCCGCCCAGGATCATCGGTTGCCGGTTCGCTCGTCACCGTTGCGCAGGAATGAGGCGCCTCCCGATCATCGGGGTAGGACCTGTTCCAGCTCACCTCGTCTGCCGCGGCCACGTCATCGTCGCAATGCCGTTTGGCCACCTTCGGCAGGTCCTCCGGTATCCAGAGTCCGATGTCCTCGGCCTTCCCGGTCACCACCCAGGCCCGTTCACAGGCGGTGTTCCTCGGCACGAAGTCGCCGGCGCGACAGCCCGAGGCGAGGAGAACGAACGAGGCGCCGAGCGTCACCAGTGCGGCTGCCAGTAACCGGCGCATGGGCGATCCTCCTCAAGCCGCGGATCGAACCTCGGCAGTCACGCTCCCGGAGACTCACGGGAAGAACAACCCCACGGCTCGCCTCCAGTACGGAATCCGACACAGCGGAAGACCGGCGAGCAATGGGGAGTGGATCATCCGGCTTCTCATTCGTGCGACGCGTCGGCCGCGCCAGAGCGGATTGCGGGCCTGGCATTCCGGGAACGGAGTGGCTCCGACTCGTACCTCCTCACTGGACGGAGATCGCCATGCTCGACAACCTTGCCGTGGTCGGAGGCCCGAAGTCGCCGGTCTCCCAACCGGTGCTGATCGGCTTCTTCCTCCTCGTGGCGGTCGCCATCGTCGTCATCCTGTTCCTGCGCTCGCGCGGCAGGTAGCACCGCGCGAGGTCGGAGTTCCCGCAAGCCCGGCTGGGGCCAAACTGAGAAACGCCGCCCACGCTCTCAGCCGAGGGTTTGCCGGGACGTGTTGCGGTCATCTACGGTCGACGATGCCGGAGTGAGAGGCGCTGCGACGGACCCGGTCCGCCACGCTCACCCGGAAACACATCGGATCCAAGGGCGCCTTCCGCGATGAGGGAGGCGTGATGAGTGCATTCGTGACCACGTGGGCCGCCGGCGACTATCCGGCCATGGCACGGCGGCTGATGCCGGTCGCCGAAGCCGTGGTGACGGCCGCCGCGCCGGGGCCGGACGACCGGGTCGTCGACGTGGGCACCGGTACGGGCAACGCGGCGGTACTGGCCGCCCGGTGCGGAGCCCGTACCGTCGGGGTGGACCTGGAGCCCGCGCTGTTGGAACTGGCCCGGCGTCGCGCCACGGAGGACGGCCTGGCGGTGGATTGGCGGGTCGGCGACGCGGGCCGCCTACCGCTTCCCGACGACTCGGCCGACGTGGTCCTGTCCGTGTTCGGCGTCATCTACGCGAACGACCACGAAGCGGCGGCCCGAGAACTGAGCCGGGTGTGTGCCCCCTCGGGCCGAGTCCTGCTGGCCGCCTGGACACCGGGCAGTCTGATGCCGGCCATGGGTCAGGTCCTCGGCGGATACCTACCGCCACCTCCGGCCGGAAGCGCCCCGCCGAGCCGGTGGGGCGACCGCACGCTCGTCGGGCAGCTCCTGGCAGCCGCCGACCTGCGGACCACGTCGACGGTCGTGCACCGGTTGGGCTTGAGCTTCGCCGACGCCGACGCGGCGACCAGCCTGCTGATCGACACCGCCGGGCACGTCGTCACCGAACGGGAACGGCTCGTGGCCCAGGGCCGGTGGGAGGCGTTGCGCGCGGACCTGCGCTCGTTCGTCGGCGACCGTGGGGTTGCCGACGGCTGTCGCTTCCGCTTGGAGGCCGAGTACCTGCTCACGACGGCCGTACCGGCAGCGGTGACACCGTGACGCGCGCCGGTCTGGACGGGCAGCCGCCAACGGTCGCCGCGATGTTCGACGGCGTCGCCGGGCGGCATGCTCAACCGACCCGTTGGGCCAGCACCTGCCCCGGCCAGGATCCAGCCAGGAAGGTTTCGGTGGGGGTGAACCCGTGGCGCTCGTAGAACGCCACCAACTCGCCATCGCCGCCCGCCCAGCAGTCGACCCGTAGCAACCGCACCCCGGCTCGCCGGGTCTCCCGCACGGCGTGCGCCAACAGGGCCGCCCCGAGGTTTCGACCGGCGAACCGTCGGTCGGAGACCAGGAGGCGGACGTACCGCTCGGGTTCTTCCGCAGGCGCGATCGGTGCGTGCGGATGCGGTCCGGAGTCCAACACCAGGGTCGCGGCCGGGGTTCCGTCCAGTTCCGCGATGTATGGGAGGTTCTCGGTCAGGTACCGGTCGACCAGTTCGGTCCCTCCGGGCTTTTCGGAGAACGGTGTGGTGCCCCACTGCTCGGTATTGCCCCGATCGTTCATCCACTTCACCGCGGCGTCGAGCATTCTCAGTACGGCAGGTGCATCTGCCGGGCCGCCGCCTCTGATACGTATGCCGCGGGTGGTGTCGTCCATGGCGGGATGGTAATCCGGTTCGCGGACCCACCGAAACCGTCGACGACCGGTGATGGCCCGCGCGGAGCGGCGAGCATGGTCGGCCCGGCGGGGGTCCCCGACGCCGTCCCGGTCTCCGCGCGCCCCGACGCCGGCATGGCGTCGAGCTTGCCCGAGCGATTTCCTTACGATTTGAGCCGCCCTGCGCGGTTTCGGGCCGACCTGCCCGGGGACACAGACTCACTGTCTTTGAGGGGGGTAACGATGGAGAGCAGGTCCCGCGCGGGCGTCACGACCACCGGCAAGCATCCCGTCCGCACGGCTGCCCAGGTGGTGGGTGCGGTCTTCGTGCTGGTCGGCGTGCTCGGGTTCATCCCTGGCATCACCAGCAACTACGACACCTTGCAGTTCGCCGGTCACGAGTCCCAGGCCAAGCTCCTCGGGCTCTTCCAGGTGTCGATTCTGCACAACCTGGTCCACCTGGCCCTCGGCGTCGCTGGCCTCGCGCTGGCCCGTACCGTCTCCGGCGCCCGGACCTACCTGATCGCCGGCGGTGCCATCTACCTGGTGCTCTGGCTCTACGGGCTGGTCATCGACCACGGAAGTGGGGCCAACTTCGTCCCGCTCAACAACGCCGACAACTGGCTGCACCTGTTCCTCGGCCTGGGCATGATCGCCCTCGGGATCGTCCTGACCCGTGGTCGCGCAGACCGTCGCTGACCTGCCGTGCGTGCCGCCCGAAGCCCGTGGCTTCGGGCGGCACGCCACGTGTGCGGGGAGCCCGGCCCTCTCGTCGTCGAGGGGTGTTCAGCAGTCGAAGTAGAGCGCGAACTCGTGCGGGGTCGGGCGTAGTGCCATGGGTTCGACCTCGTTGGCGCGTTTCCACTCGATCCAGGTGGCGATCAGGTCCGGGGCGAAGACGCCGCCATCAAGCAGGTAGTCGTGGTCCTGGGCCAGGGAGTCCAATGCGTGGGCGAGGGAGGCGGGGACCTGCTTGACGTCGCCCCACTCCTCCGGCGGGAGGTCGTAGAGGTCCTTGTCGATCGGCGTCGGCGGCTCGATCTTGCTCTTGATGCCGTCGAGGCCGGCCATCATCATGGCGGAGAAGGCCAGGTAGACGTTTGCCGACGGGTCCGGAACGCGGAACTCGACGCGCTTGGCCTTGGGGTTGCTGCCGGTCACCGGGATGCGGGTGCAGGCCGACCGGTTGCGCTGGGAGTAGACCAGGTTGACCGGTGCTTCGTAGCCGGGCACGAGGCGGCGGTACGAGTTGATCGTCGGGTTGGTGAAGGCCAGCAGCGACGGGGCGTGGTGCAGCAGGCCGCCGATGTACCAGCGGGCCATGTCGGACAGGCCGGCGTAGCCGGTCTCGTCGTAGAACAGGGGTTCGCCGTTGAGCCAGAGGCTCTGGTGGGTGTGCATGCCGGAGCCGTTGTCACCGAAGAGCGGCTTGGGCATGAACGTGGCGGTCTTGCCGTTGGCCCAGGCCTCGTTCTTCACGATGTACTTGAAGAGTTGGAGTTGGTCGCCGGCGTGCAG
>NZ_JBEZZW010000043.1:0-60896 GCF_040639415.1 Micromonospora sp. NPDC023888
ACAATCTTTCAGAAAGGGCCACCCCGCATAGGGGTGGCCCTTTCTGCGTTACCCCCCGAATGGTCGACTCGGAATCACCGAAACCGCGGTATCCGCGGCCGGTCGACACCCCGGTATCAGGAAAACCGAGTCGATCATCGAGATCTGGGCGGGCAGTCCTGGCGTGGTCCGGGTGGTCGCGGCGGAGCGTCAGCCCCGGGTCTGCATGCCGTTGCGGAGGTTACGCAGCAGGCCACCAGCGTCGCTGACCGACCGTCCCGGGAACATCGCCATCACCACGCTGCCGTGGTCGGCCCACCCGCAGACCGCGAAATCGCCACCCTCCCCGCTTGTGCTGCCGCACTTCAGCACGCCGCCCAGGTCGCCGGCGGGCATCTCGCGTAGGCCGGTCACCGCACCGGTCTCGTCGGACATGAGGCGGAACAGGCTCTCCAGGTCCCGCTCGGGCTGCCATAGCAAGGTGGTCCCGCCGAAGATGAGCACGGAGCGCTTGTCGTCGGCCGGGTCGCGGTAGACAGTGCCGAAGCTGCGGTCCAACTCGATGTCCGCGGCCAGGCCGCTGCGCAGGTAGTCCGCTGTGCTCTTCGCCCGTTCGCTGTCGTCCCGGGTCAGGCCGGCCACCTGCGGGGGCGAGGTGAGCTCGGTGTCCTTCTGCTGCGCCACCCGCCACCCGGCGGCACCCAGCACCCCGGCGCCCGCCAGGCCGACCACCAGCGCGACCGTCCAAGCGATCTTGCGCCGTCTCGACCAGCCGCCCGAGTCTTCGTCGGGGTCGCCCCCGGAGTCCCGGGTGCTCAGCTGGATCGGTTCTTCGGTCAGCTCGACCGGCTCGCGGCCGCCGCCGAGCGACCGCTCGGTGAGATGTGCGTCGGACATAGCCGACACCGTACGCGAACCACAGGTGGCGCACGTCAGGTCCGCGGAAGCCCTCCGTAGACTTGTCAGGTGACCGAGAGACTGGATGCCCGACGCCCCGACGCCCCGACCCTTGCCGGCCAGTACCAGCCCGGCGAGGTAGAGCAGCGACGGTACGAGCAGTGGGTAGCCGCCGGCCACTTCCGGGCCTCGGCCGACAGCGACAAGCCCCCGTTCGCCATCGTCATCCCACCGCCGAACGTCACCGGCTCGCTGCACATGGGCCACGCGTTCGAGCACACGCTGATGGACGCGTTGACCAGGCGTAAGCGGATGCAGGGCTTCGAGGCGCTGTGGCTGCCCGGCATGGACCACGCCGGCATCGCCACCCAGAACCTGGTGGAGCGTCAGCTCGCCGCCGAGGGCCTGTCCCGGCACGACCTCGGGCGGGAGAAGTTCGTCGAGCGGGTCTGGCAGTGGAAGGCCGAGTCCGGCGGGGCGATCCTGGGGCAGATGCGGCGCCTCGGCGACTCCGTCGACTGGGACCGCGAGCGCTTCACCATGGACGAGGGGCTGACCCGCGCCGTCCAGACGATCTTCAAGAAGCTCTTCGACGAGGGCCTCATCTACCGGGCCAACCGGATCATCAACTGGTGCCCGCGCTGTCTGACCGCGCTCTCCGACATCGAGGTCGAGCACACCGACGACGACGGTGAGCTGATCTCCATCCGGTACAGCGACGAGGTCGTGGTGGCCACCACCCGGGCCGAGACGATGCTTGGCGACACCGCCGTGGCGGTGCACCCGGACGACGAGCGCTACCAGCACCTGATCGGCACCGAGGTCGAGCTGCCGCTGACCGGCCGCCGCATCCCGATCGTCGCCGACGCGCACGTCGACCCGTCGTTCGGCACCGGCATGGTCAAGGTGACCCCGGCGCACGACCCCAACGACTTCGAGATCGGCCAGCGCCACGACCTGCCGGCGCTCACCGTCATGGACGAGCGTGGCGTGATCACCGTGCCCGGCCCGTTCGAGGGGCTGGACCGGTTCGAGGCGCGGCCCGCGATCGTGGCGGCGTTGCGTGAGCAGGGTCGGATCGTCGCCGAGAAGCGGCCGTACGTGCACGCGGTCGGGCACTGCTCGCGGTGCAAGACGACAGTCGAGCCGCGGCTGTCGTTGCAGTGGTTCGTCAACACCGGCCCGCTGGCCCAGGCCGCCGGCGACGCGGTGCGCGACGGTCGGGTCCGCATCGAACCGGCCGAGCTGGCCAAGCGCTACTTCGCCTGGGTCGACAACATGCACGACTGGTGCATCTCCCGCCAGCTCTGGTGGGGGCACCGGATCCCGGTCTGGTACGGCCCGCAGGGCGAGATCGTCTGCGTCGGCCCGGACGAGCAGCCGCCCACCGGCGACGGCTGGCGGCAGGACGAGGACGTGCTCGACACCTGGTTCTCCAGCGCGCTCTGGCCGTTCTCCACGCTCGGCTGGCCGGAGCAGACCCCTGACCTGTCCAAGTTCTACCCGACAAGCGTCCTGGTCACCGGCTACGACATCCTGTTCTTCTGGGTCGCCCGGATGATGATGTTCGGCCTGTACGCGATGGACGGCAAGCAGCCGTTCGACGTGGTGGCCCTGCACGGCATGGTCCGCGACGAGCACGGCAAGAAGATGTCGAAGTCGTTCGGCAACGTCGTCGACCCGCTGGACTGGATCGACAGGTTCGGTGCCGATGCCACCCGGTTCACCCTGGCCCGGGGCGCCAACCCCGGGCAGGACGTGCCGGTCAGCGAGGAGTGGTGCCAGGGCTCCCGCAACTTCTGCAACAAGCTCTGGAACGCCACCCGGTTCGCCCTGATGAACGGTGCGCACACCACCGGCGATCTGCCGCCCGCCGAGCGGCTCTCCACCGTCGACCGGTGGATCCTGTCCCGGTTGGCGCACGTCACCGCGGAGGTCGACGAGCAGTTCGAGGCGTACGAGTTCGCCAAGGTGTGTGACCTGCTCTACCACTTCGCCTGGGACGACGTCTGCGACTGGTACGTGGAGCTGAGCAAGCCGGTGCTCGCCGAGGGCGGTGAGCGGGCCGAGGTCAGCCGCCGGGTGCTCGGGCACGTGCTGGACCAGTTGCTGCGGCTGCTGCACCCTGTCATCCCGTTCGTCACCGAGGAGCTGTGGATCGCGCTGACCGGTGGCGAGACGGTGCAGACCGTCGCCTGGCCGGTGGCCGACCGGTCGCTTGTCGACGACGCCGCCGAGGCCGAGCTGGCAGGTGTGCAGCGCGTGGTCACCGAGATCCGGCGGTTCCGCTCCGATCAGGGGCTGCGCCCGACCCAGCGGGTGGCCGCCCGGTTGGACGGGCTGGCCGGGGCGGGCATCGACGCGCACGAGCCGCTGATCCGCTCCCTGGTCCGGCTCGACCCGGCCGGGGACGACTTCCAGGCCAGCGCCACGCTGGCCATGCCCGGCGCGGTCGGTGTCGCGTTGGACACCCGGGGGTCGATCGACGTGGCCGCCGAGCGGGCCCGGTTGACGAAGGACCGCGCGGCGGCCGAGAAGGAGGTCGCGCAGGCTCGGGCGAAGCTCGACAACCCTGCCTTCATCGGCAAGGCCCCCGAGCCGGTGGTCGCGAAGATCCGCGACCGGCTCGCCACCGCCGAGGCCGACCTGGTCCGGATCGACGCTGCTCTGGAGACGCTTCCCTCGTGACAGACCGTACCGATTTCGCCGCCGTCGAGGCCGAGCTGAACGCCCGTGGCTTCACCCGCATGGTGTTCGAGCTGGACCGGATCGAGTCGCTGCTCGACCTGCTCGGCAGTCCGCAGCGGGCGTACCCGGCGATCCACCTGACCGGCACCAACGGCAAGACCTCCACCGCGCGGATGATCGACTCGCTGCTGCGGGCGCACGGGCTGCACACCGGCCGGTACACCAGCCCGCACCTGGAGACCGTCCGGGAGCGGATCAGCCTGGATGGGGAGCCGGTCAGCGAGGAGCGGTTCACTTCGGTGTACCGGGAGATCAAACCGCTGGCCGAGCTGGTGGACGCGCGGTCGGACGAGCCGCTCACGTACTTCGACATGACGACCGCGTTGGCGTTCGCCACGTTCGCCGACGCGCCGGTCGACATCGCGGTGGTCGAGGTGGGGCTCGGCGGCGCCGAGGACGCCACGAACGTCATCCAGGCCGGGGTCTGTGTGATCACCCCGATCGGACTTGACCACACCGAGTGGCTCGGCGACACGCTCCAGGACATCGCGCTGGCCAAGGCCGGCATCATCCACCCGGGGGCGACCGTGATCTCGGCGGCGCAGGAGGAGGAGGCCGCTGGTCCCCTGCTCGATCGCTGCGCCGAGGTCGGGGCCACCATCGCCCGGGAGGGCGCCGAGTTCGGAGTGGTGAGCCGGGCGGTAGCGGTCGGCGGTCAGGTGCTCAGCCTCCAAGGGCTGGGTGGCGTGTACGACGACGTGTTCATCCCGCTGCACGGCGCCCACCAGGCGCAGAACGCGGCGGTGGCGCTCGCCGCCGTCGAGGCGTTCCTGGGTGCGGGGGCTCGGCGGCAACTGGACATCGAGGCGGTCCGGGAGGGCTTCGCCTCGACCAGCTCCCCGGGTCGGCTGGAGCGGGTCCGCAACGCCCCGACCATCCTGCTCGACGGCGCGCACAACCCGCACGGCATGAAGGCCACCGTCACCGCGCTCCAGGAGGAGTTCGCGTTCAGCAAGCTGGTGGCGGTGGTCGGCGTGCTCGCCGACAAGGACGCGGAGACCATGTTGGAGCTGCTGGAGCCAGTGGTCGACCAGGTGGTGGTCACCCGCAACAGCTCGCCACGGGCGATGCCGACCGAGGAACTCGCCGCGCTCGCCGCCGAGATCTTCGGCGAGGAGCGGGTGGACTCGGCGGAGGAGATGCCGGACGCCATCGAGCTGGCGGTCGCGCTGGCCGAGGAGGACGTCCCCGGCGAGCTCAGCGGGGTCGGGGTGCTGGTCACCGGGTCGGTGGTGACGGTCGCCGACGCTCGCCGGCTGCTGAAGCGATGACCGACCCGGAGCGGGACCCCCGCACCACCGGTGACCCGGCTGATCGGCCCGCGCCGGAGGAGCCCGTCGCCGGGCAGCCGCGACGCTCCGGGTTGCGCGACCCGGAGCGGGCGGTCCGCGGTCTGGGCGCTGGCACGCTCAGCCTGGAGGCGCTTGTGCTGCTGCTGGCGATCCAGCCGATCCGAGTGGTCGGCGGTGATCTGAGCGGTGCCGCCATCGGTGCCGTGGTGGCACTGGCGGTGGCCGCCATCGTGGTCGCCGGCATGATGCGCCGCCCCTGGGCGTGGCACGCCGGCACTGTGCTCCAGGGCCTGCTGATGCTCGGCGGCCTGCTGCACTGGTCGCTGCTCGCCCTGGGCATCATCTTCGCCCTGGTCTGGGCGTACGCGCTGCACGTACGTCGGGTCATCCTCGGCTGACGCCGGACCGGTCCCCGGGGTCAGGCGTCGGCGCGTTCACGCCACTGGGTGAGCGCGATGCCGTGGCCGTCCGGGTCGCGGAACGCCGCCGCCCAGACCTCCAACTTCGAGCCCCGGTTGACCACCCGGGGCGCGTAGGTGAATCGGACGCCCGACCCGCGCAACCGCTCGTACGCCGCTTCGATGTCGTTGACCTCGAGGTTGACGTGCACGAGCCGACGGCTGATGGGCGCGGCCTCGGTCACCTCGCGCAGGACCAGCCGGGTCGTGCCGGAGGCGAGTACGGCGTTGCCGGCGCCCTGGTCGACCTCGGTGAAGCCGAGCACGTCTCGGTAGAAGTCGAGGGACCGGGACAGGTCGGTGACCAGCAGGGTGAGACCCACCCCGCTGATCGGCGCGGCCGGGTCCGCAGCCGCGTCCCCGGCCAACCCGAAGATCGCCTCGTCCAGTTCCGCGTCGGTCACGGTCTCGCGTGCCGCCCCGACCGACGAGGGATCGTCCAGCGGAAGGTCAAGTGGGTCCAGCGGGTCGGTCGCGCCGGGGCCGGACCGCTGCGCGGGTGGCGGGTCGGGGATCCGGTCGGGCTCCGGCCTGTCGATCCGGTCGGCGGCGGCGTCGTCGAACCGCTCCTCGGCGGGCGGACGCGGCGCGGGGGTGGCCCGCCGGGGCAGCCCGCCCTTGGCCTGCTGCTCGACGACGACACCCTCCAACACCACGGGGCCGCCCGGACTCTGGTGCATCACCACGGGCTCGCGGTCCTCGGACCTGCCGCCCGGGTCGTCCCGCACGGGCTCGGGGCGGGACGGGTCGGGGTCGAGCGGGTCACGGAACCGGTCGCCGAGTGGGTCGCCGAAGTCGTCCCGGAAGTCGTCGTCCGAGCTGCGGTCGGCCCACGGCGGGGCATCCTGCTGGATCAGCACCTCGTCCACGGCGTCGGCGTCGGCGAACTCCGGTGGGAGGTCGGCGACGGCCGCCGCGGTCTCGGCGTGGGTGGGCACCTCGTCCCAGAGGACCTTGACGTGCCGCTGGTCGTCCAAGGCGACCCGGATCGGCAGGGTCTGGCCCAGCGACGGCCACTTGGAGACCGGCACCCTCGGCTCGATGATCTTCTTGGACCGGGGCGGCAGGCCGGGCGCGTCGATCACCAGTTGCAGTTCGCAGCGGCCGAACGCGTACTGGGTGGGTGGTTCGGAGGCGCTGTGCACGTGCCCGACACCGACCACCCAGGTGCGCCCGCCGCCGCGTACGGTCGCCAGCGCGATCGCCAGCACCAGCAGGGCGACCCCGAGAGCCACGATGGCCCAACTGGTCATGCCCAGCCCGAAGAGGACGACGAAGGTGGCCACGGTGCCCAGCACCGCGCCGATCAGCTTGCGTACCGGCGCGATGGGTCGGTTCCCGCCATTCGCCACAGTGGACCTCCCGGGGTCAGGGCCAGGCTAGGCCGGATCGGCCACCGGGCGAAAGACCGGCCGCCGCGCCGGCGCCGGGACCGGGTCGCTACGCTGACCGTACCGATCCCGAGCGTTCAGCGTGCACAGGAGGAACCCAGCGTGTCCAGCAACAGTCCGGATGAGCGCAGCCTCGTTCTGATCAAGCCCGACGCGGTCCGCCGTGGCCTGGTCGGCGAGGTCCTCTCCCGCTTCGAGCGCAAGGGGCTGCGGATCGACGCGATGGTGCACCGGACGATGGACGCCGCGCTCGCCGACGAGCACTACGCCGAGCACGTCGACAAGGCGTTCTACCCGCCGCTGAAGGACTTCATGACCAGCGGTCCGCTCGTCGCGCTGGTGCTCTCGGGCGACCAGGTCATCGACGTGGTGCGGGGGCTGGTCGGGGCCACCGACGGGCGCCGGGCCGCCGCCGGCACCATCCGGGGCGACCTGTCGCTGTCCAACCGGGAGAACCTGGTGCACGCCTCCGACTCGACGGACAGCGCCAAGCGCGAGATCGCGCTCTGGTTCCCCGAGCTGGGCTGACCCGCCCCGGCCGGGGCCGGAAGGCGGCAGCGGAAATTCAGTCGACCGGCGGCACCTTCGTCGGATTGCCGACCACGTAGATCCCGGTGATCCGTCCGTCGGCCGCGGCGATGGTGAGCGTGTACCGACTGCCGTCCGCGCGCGTGATCACCACGCCGGGTTCCCCGTTGAGTTCGACCGGGTGCACTGTCATGAAACGGCCGGGGCCGTAGATCCCGGCGTAGAACCGGGCGATGCGGTCCGCGCCGGTGACCGGGTTGCGGGCGGCCCGGACCCGACCACCGCCGTCGTTCCAGGCCGTGGCGTCCGCCGCGACCAGGCCGGTGAGCGTCGCCAGGTCACCCTCGCGGGCGGCGGCGAGGAACGCGTTGAGCAGGCGTTCCCGTTCGGCCCGGCTGGCGGTGAAGCGACGCTGCTCCTGATGGATCCGGGTGGTCGCCCGGTGGTGGAGCTGGCGGCAGTCCTCCGGGGTCCGGTCCAGGATCTCGGCGATCTCGGTGTACGGCAGGTCGAAGGCGGTGTGCAGGACGTACACCGCCCGCTCCGGCGGGGTGAGCCGCTCCAGGACGTGCAGCAACGCGGTGGAGAGCGAGTCGCGCAACTCCGCGCGGTCCAACGGTCCGAACGGTGAGGGCGCGGTCGGCACCGGCTCGGGCAGCCAGGTGCCGACGTACGTCTCACGGGCCGCCTGCCGGGCCCGTAACCGGTCCAGGGCCAGCCGGGTGACCACCCGGGACAGGTACCGGCGCGGTTCCTGCACCGTCGACCGGTCCACGCCGAGCCAACGCAGGTACGCCTCCTGGAGCACGTCCTCCGCGTCGTGCCGGCTGCCGAGCAGGCGGTACGCGAGCCCGAGCAGCATCGGCCGGTGCGCCTGGAGCGCACCGGCCGCGTCTGCTGCCTCGGTCGTCACACCTGCGCCGGGGGCTCCGTGTGCGTCGTCACGGCGATCCGATTCCACACGTTGATTGTGGCAATCGCGAGGACCAGATCGGCCAGTTCCTTCTCCGACCAGACCTTCGCGGCGGCGTCCCACACCTCGTCCGACACACCGTGCTCGCCGAGCCGGGTCACCGCGTCGGTGAGCGCCAGCGCGGTTTGCTCCCGCTCGTCGAAGAACGACAGCGCCTCCCGCCAGGCGGACACCGCGAACAGCCGCCGGCTCGACTCGCCGGCGGCGAGGGCGTCCCGGCTGTGCATGTCCACGCAGTACGCGCAGCCGTTCAGCATCGACGCCCGCAGCTTGACCAGTTCCAGCACGGTGTGGTCGACGTTCGCCTGGACGTACTTCTCCAGGCCCGACACGGCCTGGTATCCCTGCGGCGCGACCTCGAAGAGCCTCATTCGTTGCATGACCAACTCCCTGTTCGATCCGACACCGTCACGACGGTCCGAGCGGGGCGTGCCGTGACAACCGCGGCGGTGACCCCGGTCACGCCCGCGGGGCGTGCCGTCCGGACAACCCCCGTTCCGCCCCTCGTCATCCTTGCCGCCGATCACGGTCATCTCCGGCCGGTAGACCGACTGGGTCAACCGATGATGCGGAGGAAGCATGACCGAGCTTGATCGACGTACTCTGCTGCGGGCCGGCCTGGTGGTCGGTGCCGGAGTCGCCGGCGGCACCCTGCTGGGCGGTGCCGGCGCGAACGCCGCCCCGGCCTGGCGCCCGGCCGCGCGCCCGGTGCTCACCCACGGGGTGCAGAGCGGTGACGTGACAGCGGACTCCGCGCTGGTCTGGACCCGGGCCGACCGGCCGGGCCGGATGCTTGTCGAGGTGAGCCGCCGGCCGGACTTCCGGGGAGCGCGGAAGCTACGCGGCCCGGTGCTCACCCCCGACGGCGACCTCACCGGCAAGGTCCGGCTGCGGGGGCTGCCGGATGCCGAGCGGCTGCACTACCGGGTCCGGGTGGAGAGCCTGGAGCGGCACGGGGTGGTGAGCGAGCCGCTGACCGGGACGTTCACCACCGCACCGGGGCGGCACCGGCGCGGCGACGTGACCTTCGTCTGGACCGGCGACATCGTCGGGCAGGGCTGGGGGATCGACCCGAACTTCGGTGGAATGTCGATCTTCCGGGCGATGCGGGCGGCCCAGCCCGACTTCTACCTGTGCAGCGGCGACACGGTGTACGCCGACGGCCCGCTCGTCGAGTCGGTGACCCTGCCGGACGGGCGGATCTGGCGCAACGTGGTGACGCCGGAGAAGAGCAAGGTCGCCGAGACGCTCACCGAGTACCGGGGGCAGTACGCGTACAACCTGATCGACGAGCACCTGCGGGCGTTCAACGCGGCGGTCCCGCAGATCAACCAGTGGGACGACCACGAGGTCCTCAACAACTGGTACCCGGGGGAGATCCTGGACGACCCGCGCTACACCGAGCGGCGGGTGGACGTGCTCGCCGCGCGGGCCCGTCAGGCGTTCGGCGAGTGGCTGCCGGTGCCGGACAACGGGCCGCTGTACCGCCGGATCTCGCACGGGCCACTGCTTGACGTGTTCGTGCTGGACATGCGGACCCACAAGGACCCGAACGACGGCAACACGTACGCCGACCCGAAGCGCGGACTGCTCGGCCGCGAGCAGCGCGAGTGGCTGATCCGGGAGTTGAAGCGGTCCACGGCGACCTGGAAGGTGATCGCCAACGACCTGCCGATCGGGGTGGTGGTGCCGGACGGTCCGACCGCGCAGGAGGGTGTCGCGCAGGGTGACCCGGGCGCACCGGCCGGGCGGGAGCTGGAGTTCGCCGAGGTGCTGCGGGCCACCCACCGGGCCGGGGTGACAGGCATGGTGTTCCTCACCGCCGACGTGCACTACTCGGCCGCGCACCACTACGACCCGTCCCGGGCGGCGGTCGGCGACTTCACCCCGTTCTGGGAGTTCGTCTCCGGCCCGGCGCACGCCGGGGCGTTCGGCCCGAACGCGCTGGACGGCACGTTCGGCCCGCGGGCGGCCTTCGTGCACGCCCCGCCGGCGGCCAACACCTCGCCGGCGGAGGGTTTCCAGCACTTCGGTGAGGTGTCCATCGACGGCGAGTCGGGCGCCCTGACGGTCCACCTCCGTGACCGCGACGGCGCCTCCCTCTGGAACACCACCCTCCCCGCTCCCTGACCCGACTGCGCTGATCATGAGGTTGACGGGCAGATCCGTGATCCACCCGCCCGTCAACCTCATGATCGACAGGAGAGGACCCGGGGGGAGCGGCGGGCGGGTCGAGTATCGTTGGGCACCGTACGGCGATGACCCGGCTATCACCGGTGAGCCTCCGGAAGAACGGCCGGGCAACCGGCCCAGTAGAACCGGACGGGTGCGGCCCGTCACAGCCGGTAATTGAGCGGGCGGTCGATCCTGACCGTCAAGCGGGGTGGTACCGCGGATCACCCGGAAGCGCCGTCGAGGCGTACCTCCGGGAGGTTCGTCCTCGCAGACCCACGTTGAGTGAGCTGCATGAGGAGAGCGACCCCCGATGGCCTATCCGTTGCACGACCCGACCGCCGCCGGAGTCCCGGCGAGCCCGGACCTGCCCGCGGTCGAGCGCCGGGTGCTGGAGCACTGGACGGCCGACCAGACCTTCGAGGCGTCGGTCGAGGCCCGGCCCGCCGGCGACAACGGTAAGAACGAGTACGTCTTCTACGACGGCCCGCCGTTCGCCAACGGCCTGCCGCACTACGGTCACCTCTTCACCGGGTACGTCAAGGACGTGGTGCCGCGCTACCAGACCATGCGCGGGCGGCACGTCGAGCGGCGCTTCGGCTGGGACTGCCACGGCCTGCCCGCCGAGGTGGTGGCCGAGAAGCAGCTCGGCATCACCAGCAAGGCGGAGATCATCGACCTGGGCGTGGCCCGGTTCAACGAGGCCTGCCGCACCTCGGTGCTGGAGTTCACCCAGGACTGGGAGCGGTACATCAACCGGCAGGCCCGCTGGGTCGACTTCACCAACGACTACAAGACCCTCGACCTGGACTACATGGAAAGCGTCATGTGGGCCTTCAAGACCCTGTACGACAAGGGTCTGATCTACGAGGGCTTCCGGGTGCTGGCGTACTGCTGGCGCTGCGAGACGCCGCTGTCGAACACCGAGACCCGGATGGACGACGTCTACCGGGACCGGCACGACCCCACCCTGTCGGTGTGGTTCGGCCTGACCGCCGACGAGTCCGCCCCGGAGCTGCTGCGCGGGCCGGTCAAGCTGGGCGTCTGGACCACCACGCCGTGGACCCTGCCGTCGAACCTGGCGCTCGCCGTCGGCCCCGACATCGAGTACGCGGTGCTGGAACGCGACGGCGAGCGGTTCGTGGTCGGCGCGGCGCGGCTGGCCGCGTACGGCAAGGAGCTGGACGGCTACGAGCAGGTCGGCACGGTGTACGGCCGGGACCTGGTCGGACGCCGCTACACCCCGCTGTACGACTTCCTCGTCGAGCAGGCCGGCGACAACGCCTACCAGGTGCTCGGCGCGGAGTTCGTCACCACCGAGGACGGCACCGGGATCGTGCACCTCGCCCCGGCCTTCGGTGAGGACGACCAGAACGTCTGCAACGCCGCCGGCATCCCGACCATCGTCACCGTCGACGACCACACCCGCTTCACCGCGCTGGTCCCGCCGTACCAGGGTGAGCAGGTCTTCGACGTCAACAAGCCGGTGATCCGGGAGCTGAAGGACCGGGGGGTGGTGCTCAAGCAGGACACCTACACCCACTCGTACCCGCACTGCTGGCGCTGCGACACCCCGCTCGTCTACAAGGCGGTGTCCTCGTGGTTCGTCGCGGTCACGCAGTTCCGGGACCGGATGGTCGAGCTGAACCAGGAGATCAACTGGACGCCCGGGCACATCAAGGACGGCTCGTTCGGCAAGTGGCTGGCGAACGCCCGGGACTGGTCGATCAGCCGGAACCGGTTCTGGGGCTCACCGATCCCGGCGTGGAAGTCCGACGACCCGAACTACCCGCGCCTGGACGTCTACGGCTCCCTCGCCGACATCGAGCGGGACTTCGGCGTACGCCTGACCGACCTGCACCGGCCGGCGGTGGACGACCTGGTCCGCCCCAACCCGGACGACCCGACCGGCCAGTCGATGATGCGCCGGGTGCCGGAGGTGCTGGACTGCTGGTTCGAGTCCGGGTCGATGCCGTTCGCCCAGGTGCACTACCCGTTCGAGAACGCGGACTGGTTCGAGCACCACTACCCGGGTGACTTCATCGTCGAGTACATCGGGCAGACCCGCGGCTGGTTCTACACGATGCACGTGCTGGCCACCGCGCTGTTCGACCGCCCGGCGTTCCGCAACTGCCTGAGCCACGGCATCCTGCTCGGCTCGGACGGGCGCAAGATGTCCAAGAGCCTGCGCAACTACCCGGACGTCTACCACATCTTCGACGCGTACGGCTCGGACGCGATGCGGTGGATGCTGATGTCCTCGCCGGTGCTGCGCGGCGGCGACATGGCGGTCACCGAGGCGGGCATCCGCGACGCCGTCCGGCAGGTGCTGCTGCCGTTGTGGAACGTGTGGTACTTCTTCACGCTCTACGCCAACGCCGACGGGTACCAGGCGCGGCGGCGCACCGACTCGACGCACCTGCTCGACAGGTACGTGCTGGCGAAGACGAACGAGCTGGTGGCCACGGTCGGCGCGCAGATGGACGCGTACGACATCTCCGGCGCCTGCGCCACCGTCCGGTCCTACCTGGACGCGCTCACCAACTGGTACGTGCGCCGCTCGCGGGACCGGTTCTGGTCCGGGGACAGAGGCGCGTTCGACACGCTCTGGACGGTGCTGGAGACGCTCTGCCGGGTGGTGGCGCCGCTCGCGCCGCTGACCGCTGAGGAGATCTGGCGCGGCCTGACCGGTGAGCGGTCGGTGCACCTGACCGACTGGCCGGAGGCGAGCGAGTTCCCGGCCGACCACGACCTGGTCGCCGCGATGGACGCCACGCGGGCGGTCGCCTCGGCGGCCCTGTCGCTGCGCAAGGCCAAGGGCCTGCGGGTGCGGCTGCCGCTGTCCAAGCTGACCGTGGCCTCGCCGGCGGCGGAGCAGTTGCGCCCGTTCGCCGACCTGGTCACCGACGAGGTGAACGTGAAGGCCGTCGAGTTCAGCGCGGAGCTGTCCGCGTACTGCGAGCAGGTGTTGACGGTGGTGCCCCGGGCGCTCGGTCCGCGGGTCGGCAAGCAGGTGCAGCAGGTGATCAAGGCGGTCAAGGCGGGCGACTGGGAGCTCGTCGACGGCGCCCCGGTGGCCGCCGGCGTCACCCTCGCCGAGGGTGAGTACGAACTGCGGCTGGTCGCCGCCGACGCCGAGAACTCCGCGCCACTGCCGGGCGGGGAGGGTGTGGTGGTGCTGGACACCGATGTCACCCCCGAGTTGGCAGCCGAGGGGCTGGCCCGCGACGTGGTGCGGGTGGTGCAGCAGGCCCGCCGGGACGCCGACCTGGACGTGTCGGACCGGATCGTGGTGTCGGTGTCGGCCTCCGAGGAGGTCCGCGCGGCGGTGGCCGGGTACCTCGACTTCGTGTCCGGGGAGGTGCTGGCGGACTCGGTGGACTTCGCCGAGGGCATCGACGGCTTCGCCGGTGAGGTCGGCGAGGGCGACCGCGTGACGGTCTCCGTCCGCCGGGTGTAGGGACCATCGTCAGGTAGCGGGCGTCGCGCCACCTCCGTCCGGGAGGTGTGCGGGCGTCCGCTACCGTGACACCGCCTGTTCGCACCTGATCTGCCGGAGGACCAGTGCCCCTGCTCTACACCATCGGCAAGCTCGCTGTGGGGCCCACGCTGCGGTTGGCGTTCCGCCCGACCGTCGAGGGGCTGGAAAACGTGCCGAAGAGCGGCGGGGCGATCTTCGCCGGCAATCACCTGTCGGTGGCAGACGAGCTGTTCCTCGGCACGGTCGTGCCCCGGCATCTGGCGTTCTGGGCGAAGTCTGAGTATTTCAAGGGCACCGGTGTGAAGGGTGCGATCTCCAAGTTCGTGCTCACCGGCCTGGGCGCCATCCCGGTGGAGCGGGGTGGCGGTCGGGCCGCGCTGTCCGCGTTCGACGCGGCGATCCCGGTGCTCAAGAACGGTGACCTGGTGGTGGTCTACCCGGAGGGCACCCGCTCGCCGGACGGCCGGCTCTACCGGGGACGGACCGGCACGGTCCGGCTGGCGACCTCGACCGGTGTCCCGGTCATCCCGGTCGGCATGATCGGCACGGACAAGGCGCAGCCGATCGGGGCCCGGTTTCCCCGTCCCGGCGCTGCCGAGATCACCATTCGGTTCGGCAAGCCGATGGACCTGTCCGGCCGGCCGACCGACCGCACCTCGCTGCGGCAGATGACCGACGAGATGATGAGCGAGATCCAGAAGCTCACCGGCCAGGAGTACGTCCCCCGCTACGCCCCGCCGCGCGCCCACCCGGACCCGATCCGCGAAGCCTGATCCCCGCCCGGTCGGGCAGGAGGTCCACCGCCTTCGCGGGGCGGGGGACCCCCGGCCCAACACCTGGTGGGTCGCGGTTCAGGACTTGGGTTGGATGATCTGGGCGCGCAGGGTGTTCAACAGGGCGGCACTGTCGGCGACGGAGAGCCGGGTGAACACCCCGGTGGCGATGCTGCCGTAATCGACGGAGGTGCAGACCACCACGTCACCGCCGTCCGACCGGCCGACCGCGCACCGCTCGTGCCGGCCCCGCACACCGGTGTCCACGCTCTCGGCGGCCTCCAAGGCGTAACGCTCGGTGAGCCGGCTGATCTCGGCCTCCGCGTCCGACTCCGGGCTGAACCGGAAACCCGTGCCGCCGAACACCGTCACCTGCTTGCCACCCGAGGTGGAGTAGACACCGGCGAAGGTGCCCTCGGCCAGCAGGTGCTCCCGGCGTACCTCGTTCTCCAACTGCCGGGCGGCCTCCGTGCTGCGGCTGTCCTGCCGCAGCTTCAGATCGTCCACCTCGGCGGGCAGCGCGGCCTGCACCGGGTACTGGGTTGAGATCGGGAACCCGTAGTAGGCGGGGCAGCCGCAGCAGCAGGCCAGGGTGAGCAGGAGCAGCCAGGGCCACCGGCGACGACGGCGCACCGGCACCGGCACGTACCCCTTGGGGGCCTGCCAACCCGGTGGCGCCGCGGGTGGCGGGGTGGATCGCCGGCCCCGGCGCTGCTTCGGCACGGTGGGCGGCGGCGCGGGCGGCGACGTCGGCCGGGTCGGCATCCTGGGCCCGGTGACCTGCGGTGACCTCGGCGCGGCCGCCGGAGACACCGGGTGCGACCCGACCGGGGGAGCGGGCGGACCGGACCACTGGCGGGTCGCCGGCGGCGTCGGGTGCGGCATCGTCGGGGGCAGCGGGGGCAGCGGGGGCAGCGGGGGCAGCGGCGGCAGTTCGGCGGAGGGCAGGTCCCAGCCGCCGGTGTCCACGCCGGCCCACGGGTCGACGGGTGTCTGGTGCTCCGGCGGCCCCACGGGCAGCGGTGGCGGCGGGGTCGGCTCGGCCGACTCGCCCCAGGCCCGTCGACGCGGCAACGGGGGCGGCACCGGCGCCGAGCCGCTCCACCTGGGCGCGGGGGCCTCCGCGGCGGTGGCGGGCTCGGGCCGATCCGAGGCTGCCGACTGATCCGGAGTCTCGGGCTGCGCCGGAGGCTCCGGCTGGTCTGACGGCTCGGGCTGGTCTGACGGCTCGGGCTGGTCCGACGGTTCCGACGGTTCCGGTTTGTCTGACGGTTCCGGCTGGTCCGA
This sequence comes from Micromonospora sp. NPDC023888, assembly GCF_040639415.1. NCBI lineage: Bacteria > Bacillati > Actinomycetota > Actinomycetes > Micromonosporales > Micromonosporaceae > Micromonospora > Micromonospora sp. NPDC023888. The sequence continues at coordinate 15,980 of NZ_JBEZZW010000043.1, forward strand.
CGGTACGGGCGGGGAGGCCGGCTGATCGGCGGCCGCCGGATCCCGGTCCGGCTCCGCGCCCGGGGTGGTCCCGTCGGCCGGCCGTGCTCCCGGCTGGGGCTCGGGCATCGCGGCAATCTCCTCTCGCGCCGGTCCGAGGTTAGTACCGCGTCGCCACCGCCGGGCGGGCGCGTACCCTTGGGCATCATGAGTGCCCCGTCCACGACGCCGCGCGCGGCCGCGACCAACTCTCGCGACGACTCCAGCTCGGCGCCCCTGACGCCGAGCCGTTCCCTGGAGCCGTCCGTCTGGTCCCAGCTCGAGCCGCTGCTGCCCCAGGTTTCCAAGCCCATCCAGTACGTCGGGGGCGAGCTGGGCGCGGTGCGGAAGGACTGGGCCGCCGCGACAGTGCGCTGGGCGCTGATGTACCCCGACGCGTACGAGGTGGGCCTGCCCAACCAGGGCGTGCAGATCCTCTACGAGGTGCTCAACGAGCTGCCCGACACCCTCGCCGAGCGGACGTACGCGGTCTGGCCGGACCTGGAGAACCTGATGCGCACGCACGGCGTGCCGCAGTTCACCGTCGACGCGCACCGGGCGGTGCGCGACTTCGACGTGTTCGGCATCTCCTTCTCCACCGAGCTGGGCTACACCAACATGCTCACCGCGATCGACCTGGCCGGCATTCCGATGCTGGCCGCCGACCGCACGGACGCCGACCCGGTGATCGTGGCCGGCGGGCACGCCGCGTTCAACCCGGAGCCGATCGCCGACTTCATCGACGCCGCCGTGCTCGGCGACGGCGAGGAGGCCGTCCTGGAGATCACCGCGATCGTCCGGGAGTGGAAGGCCGAGGGCTCCCCGGGCGGCCGCGACGAGCTGCTGCTGCGGCTGGCACGCACCGAGAGCGTCTACGTGCCGCGTTTCTACGACGTCGACTACCTCCCGGACGGGCGCATCCAGCGGGTCGTGCCGAACCGGGCGGACGTGCCGTTCCGGGTGCACAAGCGCACGACGATGGACCTGGACGCCTGGCCGTACCCGAAGAAGCCCCTCGTGCCGCTGGCCGAGACGGTGCACGAGCGGTACGCGGTGGAGATCTTCCGAGGCTGCACCCGGGGCTGCCGGTTCTGCCAGGCGGGCATGATCACCCGCCCGGTGCGGGAGCGGTCGATCACCACGGTCGGGCAGATGGTCCGCGACGGCCTGGAGTTCTCCGGCTTCAACGAGGTGGGCCTGCTGTCGCTCTCCTCGGCCGACCACTCCGAGATCGGCGACATGTGCTCGGGCCTCGCCCAGCAGTACGAGGGCACCAACGTGTCGCTGTCGCTGCCGTCGACCCGCGTGGACGCCTTCAACATCGACCTCGCCCAGGAGCTGTCCCGCAACGGGCGGCGGACCGGCCTGACCTTCGCCCCGGAGGGCGGGTCGGAGCGGATCCGCAAGGTCATCAACAAGATGGTGACGAAGGAAGACCTGATCCGCACCGTCGTCACCGCGTACACCAACGGCTGGCGGCAGGTGAAGCTCTACTTCATGTGCGGCCTGCCCACCGAGACCGACGAGGACGTCCTCGAGATCGCGGAGATGGCCCACGAGGTGATCAGGGCCGGTCGGGCCGCCACCGGTTCCAAGGACATCCGCTGCACCGTCTCGATCGGCGGCTTCGTGCCCAAGCCGCACACCCCGTTCCAGTGGGCCTCGATGGAGCGCCCGGAGGTCATCGACCACCGGCTCAAGATCCTCAAGCAGGCCATCAACTCGGACCGGTCGCTGGGTCGGGCCATCGGCTACCGCTACCACGACGGCGAGCCGTCGCTCATCGAAGGGCTGCTCTCCCGGGGCGACCGCCGGGTCGGGTCGGTGATCCGCAAGGTCTGGGAGAACGGCGGCCGGTTCGACGGTTGGAGCGAGCACTTCTCCTACCAGCGCTGGGTGGACGCGGCGGCCGAGACGCTTCCCGCGTTCGGGGTCGACCTCGACTGGTACACCACCCGGCAGCGCGAGGAGCTTGAGGTCCTGCCCTGGGACCACCTCGACTCGGGCCTGGACAAGGACTGGCTCTGGCAGGACTGGCAGGACTCGGTGAGCGAGTTCGAGCAGGACGACTGCCGGTGGACGCCCTGCTTCGACTGCGGCGTCTGCCCCTCGATGGACACCGAGATCCAGATCGGCCCGACCGGCAAGAAGCTGCTGCCGCTCACCCCGTTGGGCGGCAACGGTATGAAGGTCCCGGCCGCCGACCACCAGGCCTGACCGCCCGGCGCGGGGCAGCGCCCCGCGGCGGTGCCCACTACTCTCCACACTCGACACGTCACCCGGCGGGCCCGCGTTCTCGCGGGCCCGTCGGCACGTGTCGGGCTCCACACCAGGACCGCCTCGCCATCGACGAGAGCCGGCGCGACATGGCGGCGACCGGGGCTGCCCCGACGTGGTCAGACTCGATACGCTGCGTCTGACATGGACCGACCCGGCGGGTCGGGAACGGGGGAGGAAGCTCATGGGGACCATCCCGCCGCCGAACATCGGCGATCTGCACGTCAGCGTGGAGGACCTGGACGCCGCGGCGGCGTATGTCGATCGACTGAAGCAGTACGTCGACGACACCATCAGCTATGAGATGGAACGCATCAAGGAGCGGATGAAGGGCGACAGCAACAACGCCCAGACCGTCCCTGGCGGCACGCCCTTCGGCGCGTACGAGGACGCCCGCATGCAGTGGCAGGCGCTCACCAAGTCCACCGGCAACATGGAGACGCACCTCCAGACGCTCTCCCAGAAACTCGCCGCGCTGAAGGAGGGCACCGAGGAGATCGCCAAGGCGTTCCGGGACACCGAGGCACGCAACGCCGCCAACGGCAAGGAGATCGAGCGGCTGCTCGAATCGGCGGCTCCGCCGCCCCCTGCCGGCGGCACGCCCACCTACCCGTACACGGCCTGAGGGGGACGTCATGGCTGGAGGAACCTGGGAGCGGTGCGTCCGCGAGGTCACGCTCTCCGCCGACCCGGAGACGGTCGGTTCGGTCGGAGCGGGCTGGAGCAACCTCTCCAGCGGTCTGCAACAACTCCGGGACGCGCTCGTCGGCCGGTCGTTCGTCGGCCCGATCGCGACCGGCCAGGAACGCCCGCACGTCGGCGGCCTGCCCGGGATGCTCGCCGGCTGGAAGGGCAGCGGTGGTGACGCCTACCGCGAGCACCTGGGCCAGATCGGCAAGCAGGTGGAGGAACTGATCACCGACGCGACGAACGTCAGCGGCGCGTTGACGCGGATCGAGAAGGACATCCGCACGGCTGTCGCCTCGATCCCGGTCCCGCTGATGGACGACTTCGGCATCAACGAGTGGAGCCTGCCCAACGGCACCGAACTCGACGACGCCCGCGACGGCGAGAGCGCGTCGGGCTTCCTCGCCGCGCTGCGCAAGGACTACCAGAGCAACCCCGGTTCGTACGCCGACGGCGCGTTCCGCGACAAGGCCGACGACCTGGAGGCGACCATGAAGGTCGACGGCCAGGCGGGTGACCAGAAGCGGGGCGGTTGGTGGGACACCAAGTCGCACCTGGACAACTGGTACCGGGACAACCAGCAGGCGGCCACCGCCGCGATGTCGCCGCTGCCCCAGGCGGTCTACACCGAGCGTCCCAAGCTCACCGTCGCCGGGCCGGACACGCAAGATCTCCGGGACGACATCCGTCGTGACCCCCGGGTTCCGCCGAGCGGGCGGCCCGACATCGGTGGTGGCGACTTCGGCGGGAAGCCCGACATCGGTGGTGGCGGCCCCTCGATCGGCAGTAGGCCACCGAGTCTCGGTGGTGGGGGCGGCCCCACGTCCACTGTCGACCCGTTCTCCCCGACCGGTTCCGGCGGGATCGGCGGTGGCCCGTCCTCCGGCGGCACCGGCGGGCTCACGCCCCCACCGACCGGGTCCGGTTATCCGGGCTACCCGGAGGGCGACGACAGCTACAGCAGTGGTCTGGCTGGTGCCAGCCCCAGCGGCATCGGTGGCGCCGGTCTCGGCAGCGCCGGTCTGGGCGGCGCCGGTCTGGGCGGCGCCGGCGGTGGTTTCGGGGGTGGGGCCGGTGTCGGCTCGGCCGGCGGGGTCGGCGCGGGCGGCGGCCTGGGCGCGGGCGGCGGCATCGGCGTGGGCGGCATCCCCGGCATGGTGGGTGGCGGCAACGGAAAGGTGCCGCCGATGACGAGCGCGGCCAACGCGCTGCGTACCGCCGCGGGTGCTGGCGCGGGCGGCGCCGGGATGGCGGGCGGCGCGCGTGGGGGCGCGGGCCTGGGAGGCGCCGGAATGGCGGGCGGCATGATGGGCGGCGCGGGCGGCGCCGGGCACGGTGCCGGCGGCAGCGGCTCCGAGCACTCGTCGTGGTTGACCGAGGATGACGATCCGTGGGGTCCTGGTGACGGGGCGTCGCCGGGTGTCCTGCGGTGAGGATGGGCGGATGAGAGTGAATGTCGGAAGCCTCCGACCGGTGATCGCCTGTCTGCTGGCGGGGTTCCTGGTGGTGGGGGCCGCCCAGCCGGCGGCCGCCGCGCCCCGGCGGGCCGAGCAGTGGTATCTGGACGAGCTCCGGATCGAGCAGGTGCACACGATCTCGACCGGGCAGGGCGTGGTCGTGGCCGTGCTCGACAGCGGTGTCGAGGCCAGCCACCCGGATCTGCGCGGCCAGGTGCTTCCCGGTGGTCGCAGCTACGGCGCCTCCGGAGACGGTCGGGCCGACGAGAACGGCCACGGCACGCACATGGCCGGCATCATCGCGGCGAAGAGCGGTGGTCGCGACGGGGTGGACGGCATCGCCCCCGGCGTGAAGATCCTGCCGATCAAGATGCGCAAGGGCAGCGGGACCTACAGCGACGCGGCGATCGCCCTCGGCATCCGGATGGCAGTCGACGGTGGCGCCAAGGTGATCAACTTGTCCGTCGGTGGGCCGGGCGCTGCCAGCGCCGACGAGGAGAGCGCGATCAAGTACGCGTTGGACCACGACGTCGTCCTGGTGGCCTCCGCTGGCAACACCGCCAAGGGCGATGTCGGCGTGGTGAATCCGGCAAACACCCCCGGTGTGATCGCGGTGACCGGGACGACCAAGGGTGGCTCGTTCTGGTCCGGCTCGGTCCAGGGGCCCGAGGCGGTGGTCGCCGCTCCGGGCGATGGCATCTACAACGCCACAAACGAGGGCGGCTACGGCTGGGGTGACGGGACCTCCGACTCCACCGCTATCGTCTCCGCTCTGGCCGCGCTGATCCGGGCGAAATATCCGGACCTCAGCGGTCCGAACGTGATAAACCGGATCATCCGGACCGCCCGGGACGCCGGCCCGGCTGGCCGAGATCCGCAGTACGGCTTCGGAGTGATCGACCCGATGAAGGCGCTGACCGCCGACGTACCGTCGGTCACCGCCAACCCGCTGCTCGGCCCGTCGGCGACGACCGCTTCGGACCCGGTCATCACCGGCGGGGATCCGGAGGAGGAGTTCGACCTCAGCCAGCACGGCGATCGCGGCGGCCCCACCGACCAGCAGGTCATGGTCGTGGTCATCGGCATCGCCGTGGTGCTGGTGCTGCTGCTGGCGCTGGCGGTGTTCCTCATCTGGAACCGCCGACGGTACCGGCGGGAGGCGGCCCGGGCCGCCGCCGACATCCCGGACGAGGCGCTGGACCGGATGATCTCCGGCACCCATCCGGCACCGGACGCGGGTTACGTCCCGCCTCCCGGCTACCCGCAGCCACCCGGGTACGCCCCGTCGCCCGGCTACCCCCCGCCGCCCCCCGGGTACGGCCCTCCGGGTGGGTACGGCCCTCCGGGCGGGGCGCCACCCGTCCCGCCGCAGGAGCGGTAACCGGTCCTGATCGTGTGATGGCCGGCTGGTGACCCTTCGGGGCGCCAGCCGGCCATCAGGCTTCCCGGGCGGGTGGGTTACGGCCCACCCGGTCGGCCTGCACCCGCCTGTCGGGACGATCCGGCCGCCCCGGCTGCACACCGTCGCTGGCGCTGAGCCAGGATGGTCGGACACGCAGGTACACCCGAGGAGCCCACGATCGCCAAGAAGCCTCAACCCGAGGGCGGCCAGGCACCGGTCGTCCAGCGCGTCCGCATCCGGTACGCCAAGCGCGGACCACTGCGGTTCACCTCGCACCGGGACTTCGCCCGGGCGTTCGAGCGCGCGCTGCGCCGGGCCGCTGTGCCGATCGCCTTCTCCCAGGGTTTCCACCCGCACCCGAAGATCTCCTATGCCAGCGCCGCGCCCACCGGGGTGGCGAGCGAGGCGGAGTACCTGGAGATCGCTCTCCAGGCAGCGGTCGACCCGGAGCAACTGCGGGCCGCGTTGGACGCCGCGCTCTCGCCGGGGCTGGACGTCCTGGACGCCGTGATCGCCGAGGGGGGCAACCTCCCGGACCGGATCGAGGCGTCGCACTGGCGCATCGAGTTGCCCGAGGTCGAGACGACGGTGCTCCGCACCGCGGTGGACGCCTTCCTCGCGGCGGACGAGGTGCTGGTGGAGCGGATGACCAAGCAGGGTCGACGCACCTTCGACGCCCGCGCCGCGGTGATATCGGTCGATGTCCTCGCGCCAACGCCGACGCCTTCCGGGGCGCCGGCCGTACCGTGTGCGATACTCGAACTGGTCGTGCGGCAGGTCACCCCGTCCGTACGGCCCGATGACGTCCTTTCCGGCCTCCGCGTGGTGGCCGACCTGGAGCCGCCGGTTTCGCCGAGGGTGACCCGGCTGGCTCAGGGCACGTTGACCGCGCAGGGTGCGATCGTGGATCCGTTGGATGCGGACCGCGACGGGGCAGCCATCGTTGGGCACTGACCGACGGTCCGTGCTCTGGCAGGCAGACTTCGGCGGTCGCGCACCACGCGCGCCCGGCGGAAACACTTTTGCGGCGACCCTGCGTGGCAGCGCTCACCCGCGCCCGGGGTAGCCAGAACTGGAGAACGTCCATGCTCGAGAACGAGCCCGAGGGCGGCGAACGGACCGGTTCACAGCCGGCCGGGGACACCGCCGACCAGAGCACCACGGCCGACGGCGCCGCCGTCGCGCCTCCCACCACGGCCGTCGGTTCGGCTTCGGTGGAGCCGGACGGCGCGCAGAGCGCCGAGCCCACCACACCGGTACGGCGCACCCGGACGACCCGGCGTCGCGCCGCCCCGCTCAGCCAGCCGGAGCAGACCGACGCGCCGGCCGAGGCGTCCACCAGCGAGGCCGCCAGCGCCGAGTCGCCGCAGGCGGAGGTCTTCGCCCCGATCTCCGGCGACCAGGACGTCGCGCCCAAGACCCCCCGGCGCCGTCGCAAGGCCACCCCCGTCGAGACGACCGCCGAGGAGCCGCTTGTCGCGTCCTCCGCGGAGGCGGCCCCGACCGACGTGGTCCCGCCGGTCAAGGTGACCCGTACCCGGCGCAAGAAGGCCACCCCGGCGGCCGTCGAGGAGCCGCCCGCGGTCGAGGAGCCGCCCGCCGACGAGCCGGTCGCGGCCGAGGAGCCGGCGGCCTCCGACCTGCGCGAGGCCGAGGCCGAGCTGAACGACACCCGGAGCGTGACCGCCGCCGAGTCGCCCTGGAGCAGCGCCGGTGAGGTGTCACCAGGTGTCGCCGTTTCCGGTGTGACAGCTGAGCCGATTGAGCCGGCCGAGGTCGAGCCGGAGCAGCCGCGTACCCGTCGTGGGCGGGCCGCGCTCTCCGCGCCCACCGTGCTGTTCATGGCCCCCCAGCCGGACGCCGTGCCGGTCACCCGGCCGGTCGAGCCCGCTCCCGTCGCCGAGGAACCGGCGGTCGAGGAGGCCGCCGAGCCGTCCCGCCGCCGTCGGCGTGGTCGCCGCGAGGTCGAGCCGGTGGAGCCGGTCGAGGCGATCGAGGCCGAGGAGGAGCCGACCGAGGAGGCCGACGAGGCCGCCGAGGCGGATGAGGACGACGAGGACAGCGCCGCCGCGCGCCGCCGCCGCCGGCGTGGTCGCCGCGGCCGGGGCCGGGGCAAGGGCGGGGCCGACGACGCCGAGGACGAGGAGTCCGAGGAGGCGGCGCAGGCCGACGAGGAAGAGACCGCCGAGGTCGAGGCCGAGGGTGACGAGGACGAGGAGGCCGAGGGCGGGGACGGCTTGACCCGTCGCCGCAGGCGTCGTCGTCGCCGGGGCGCAGGCGACACGGAGGGCGCCGCCGACGACGGCGTACCGACCGTGGTCAAGATCCGCGAGCCGCGCCGGACCGTCGACGAGGTGCAGGGCGTGTCCGGTTCGACCCGGCTGGAGGCCAAGCGCCAGCGCCGCCGGGACGGCCGGGAGCAGCGGCGTACCCGACCGCCGATTCTCAGCGAGTCGGAGTTCCTGGCGCGCCGGGAGGCCGTCGATCGGGTGATGGCGGTCCGCCAGCGCGGTGACCGCACCCAGATCGCCGTCTTGGAGGACGGGGTGCTCGTCGAGCACTACGTCACCCGCAACTCCTCCGGCACCATGGCCGGCAACGTGTACCTGGGCAAGGTGCAGAACGTGCTGCCGAGCATGGAGGCGGCGTTCGTCGACGTCGGCCGGGGTCGCAACGCGGTGCTGTACGCCGGCGAGGTCAACTGGGACACGTCCGGTCTGGAAGGGCGGGCCCGCTCGATCGAGCAGGCGCTGCGCTCCGGCGACTCGGTGCTGGTCCAGGTCACCAAGGACCCGATCGGGCACAAGGGCGCTCGGCTGACCAGCCACATCGCGCTCTCCGGCCGGCACCTGGTCTACGTGCCGAACGGCAACGCCTCCGGCATCAGCCGGAAGTTGCCGGACAACGAGCGCAAGCGTCTGCGTGACGTGCTCAAGAAGCTGGTCCCGGACGGCGCGGGCGTGATCGTCCGGACGGCCGCCGAGGGCGCCAGCGAGGACGAGCTGGCCCGCGACGTCAAGCGTCTGCAGGCGCAGTGGGAGGACATCCAGGCCAAGGCGGCCGAGGGTGGCGCTCCGGCGCTGCTCTACGGGGAGCCGGACCTGGTCATCCGCGTGGTCCGGGACCTGTTCAACGAGGACTTCCGCGAGCTGGTGATCGAGGGCGAGCAGTCGTACGACGTGGTCGAGTCGTACCTGTCGCACGTCTCACCGGATCTGGTCGACCGGGTACGCCGGCACGTCGGCACGAGTGACGTCTTCGCCGAGTACCGGATCGACGAGCAGATCATCAAGGGCCTGGACCGCAAGGTCTTCCTGCCCTCCGGTGGCTCGCTGGTGATCGACCGCACCGAGGCGATGACCGTGGTGGACGTCAACACCGGTAAGTACACCGGCTCCGGGGGCAACCTGGAGGAGACCGTCACCCGTAACAACCTGGAGGCGGCGGAGGAGATCGTCCGCCAGCTCCGGCTGCGGGACATCGGCGGCATCGTGGTGATCGACTTCATCGACATGGTGCTCGAGTCGAACCGTGAGCTGGTGCTGCGCCGGCTCACCGAGTGCCTGGGCCGCGACCGCACCAAGCACCAGGTCACCGAGATCACCTCGCTCGGCCTGGTGCAGATGACCCGTAAGCGGATCGGCGCGGGCCTGCTCGAGGCGTTCAGCGAGACCTGCGAGTGCTGCAAGGGTCGGGGCGTCATCATGCACACCGAGCCGGTGCCGGAGAAGGCGCGCGCCGCCGGTGCCGGGGAGAAGGTCAAGGCGGTCGCCTCGTCGGTGGCCGCCGCTCCGGCCGCCGAGCAGGGCACCGCGTCGTCCCGCCGCCGGGCACGCAAGAACGCCCCGGCCGAGCGGGCCGTGGTCGAGGTCGTCGACACCGACACCAGCGCCGAGCCGGACGCCGACTACCAGGACACCATGGGCTACGACCTGTCCCGCTACGAGTCGGACACCGCCGCCGCGCCGGCGGTCTCCGACAGTCAGCAGGGGGAGTCGGCTCGGCTGGCCGCGGCGGACGACCCGGACGCGCTCGCCGACGGTGAGGGCGACGAGGACAGCGCCGAGGGTGGCGCCGGTCGTCGCCGGTCCCGCCGGGGTGGTGCCCGCCGGCGGACGCGCCCCTGACCGGCCAAGTGTTTGACGAGGTCCCTTCCCCGGCAAAGTGACGGGGGAGGGACCTCGTCGTTGCGGCCACCTCGGTCCAGGATCGGTCGTCCCGGGTCAGGAGAAGAAGATGCGTCGTCTGCTCGCCGTCACCGCGCTTGTCACAGTGCTCTTCGACGTGGCCGGCTGCTCCGCCGACCGGCCGGAGGGCGTGGGGTCCGGTCCGGTCGGCGTGACCACCGGTGGCCCGACCTCCGGGCCGAGCGGCATTCCGGCAAGTGGTGCCGCGGCGGGCGACGCCACGCAGGTCTGTGCCGCCGCCCAGCAGGCAAGCACCACCGCCGTCCGGACGTACGTGGCAGAGCTGGGCCGGATGGTCGCGGCGGTGGGCGCCGGGGACAGCGGCACGGCCGAGGCCGCCCGTGGGCGGGCCGAGGGGGCTCTGCACGGCTGGCGCACCGAGCTGCGGGAGCAGTCGGAGCGGGCCACCGATCCGCAGCTCAAGACTCTGCTCACCGACCTCGGCACCGAGGTGGCCGCGCTCAGCGTCGACGTCGAGTCGATCGACGAGACTGAGCTGGACCGGCTCCAGCAGCGCCTCGACCAGCTCTGCGCGCGCTGACCAGGGCGGGCCGGTTTGGGGTCCGGGCCGGCAATGGCGTACTCTTGCCTGCGGCCCACCTTTGGTGTGCCGAGTTCCCGTGTGCCCGCGCCGCCGTGCACTGCTACCCGGCGAGCCGCCGCGGGGACGACCGCCAGCAGCCTCAACGACAGGGAGTCCGCCTCCGATGTACGCGATCGTCAAGACCGGCGGCAAGCAGTACAAGGTCGCCGAGGGCGACGTGATCGAGGTCGAGAAGCTCACCGGTGCCCCCGGTGACGCGGTGAAGCTCACCGCGGTGCTCCTCGTCGACGGTGACGACCTGGTGACCGACGCGGCGAAGCTTGCCGAGGTCGCGGTGTCCGGCGAAATCGCCGCGCACACCAAGGGCCCGAAGATCCGGATCCACAAGTTCAAGAACAAGACCGGCTACCACAAGCGCCAGGGTCACCGCCAGCCGTTGACCCAGGTCAAGGTGACCGGCATCTCCAGCGGGAAGTAGGTCGTCCTCCAATGGCTCACAAAAAGGGTGCGTCCAGCTCGCGTAACGGTCGTGACTCCGCGGCCCAGCGACTCGGCGTGAAGCGCTTCGGTGGTCAGGTCGTCAGCGCCGGTGAGATCATCATCCGGCAGCGTGGCACCAAGTTCCACCCCGGTGACCTGGTCGGCCGTGGCGGCGACGACACGCTGTTCGCGCTGTCGGCCGGTGCGGTCCTGTTCGGCACCAAGCGCGGTCGTAAGACCGTCAGCATCGTTCCGCAGCAGTAGTTCTCGAGCCAAGCGGGCCGCGGACCTACGGGTCCCGGCCCGTTTGGCTTTTTTTCGAAGTGCGGGGTTGGACCTCGCTGGAAGGATTGACGCCGTGGCAACGTTCGTTGACCGGGTCGTTCTGCATCTGCAGGCCGGCGATGGTGGGCACGGTTGTGTCTCGATCCACCGCGAGAAGTTCAAGCCCTTCGGCGGGCCGGACGGCGGTAACGGCGGGCACGGCGGCAGCGTGTCCCTGGTCGTCGACCCGCAGGTCACCACCCTGCTCGACTTCCACTTCCACCCGCACGTCAAGGCCGACAACGGCAAGGGCGGCGCCGGGTCGAACCGGGACGGGGCCAACGGCCGCACCCTGGTGCTGAAGGTGCCCAACGGCACCGTGGTGCAGACCACCGACGGCACCGTGCTGGCCGACATGGTCGGCGCCGGCACCACCTTCGAGGTGGCTCGCGGCGGGCGCGGCGGGCGGGGCAACGCGTCGCTCGCCAACGCCAAGCGCAAGGCGCCGGGCTTCGCCGAGCTGGGCGAGCCCGGTGACCAGCTCGACATCGTGCTGGAGCTGAAGAGCGTCGCCGACGTGGGCCTGGTGGGCTTCCCGTCGGCCGGCAAGTCGTCGCTGATCTCGGTGATCTCCGCCGCGAAGCCGAAGATCGCCGACTACCCGTTCACCACCCTCGTGCCCAACCTCGGCGTGGTCCGGATGGACAACCACACCTTCACCGTCGCCGACGTGCCGGGCCTGATCCCCGGCGCGGCCACCGGCAAGGGGCTGGGTCTGGAGTTCCTGCGGCACATCGAGCGTTGCGCCGTGCTGGTGCACGTCATCGACTCGGCGACCCTGGAGCCCGGCCGTGACCCGGTCGCCGACATCGACGCCATCGAGGCCGAGCTGAGCCAGTACGGCGGGCTGGCCGACCGGCCACGGCTGGTCGCCGTGAACAAGGTCGACGTGCCGGACGGTCGGGACCTCGCCGAGATCGTGCGCCCCGACCTGGAGGAGCGCGGCTACCGGGTGTTCGAGGTCTCTGCGGCCACCCGGGAGGGGCTCAAGGAGCTGACCTACGCGATGGCCGAGCTGGTCGAGGCGGAGCGCAAGGCCGCGCCGCCCGCCGAGCCGACCCGGATCGTGATCCGTCCGATCGCCGTGGACGACGACGGCTTCACCATCACCGCCGAGGTGGACGGCTCGTTCACCGTTCGCGGTGTCCGACCCGAGCGCTGGGTCAAGCAGACCAACTTCGACAACGACGAGGCGGTCGGCTACCTCGCTGACCGGCTGGCCCGGCTCGGGGTGGAGGACAAGCTCGCCAAGGCCGGCGCGGAGCCCGGTGACCTGGTCCGGATCGGTGAGCGCGAGTTCGACTGGAAGCCGACGCTCTACGCCGGCGTGGACTTCGTACCCGGCAACCGGGGCACCGACGTCCGCTTGGAGGAGAAGTCGAACCGGCTCTCCGCGGCCGACCGGCTCGCTGCCCGCAAGGCCCGCCGGGTGCGATCGGCGGACGAGGTGGGCGCGGACTCGTCCGACGACCTCGACGATCTCGACGATGACAACGATGACGACGCCGAGTAGTCCGTTGCGCTCCGTGATCGGGTTGATTTCCGGAAACCTTCGCGAAATCCACCCGTCCTAGCGTGGGGTGATGCTGATCGAGTCTCGGCCCGTCATCGATCCGGAGATCGCCGCTTTGGTCATCGCGCAGCAGCGTGAGCTGCGTGCGGCCGATGGTGGGTTGGATGGGCAGGTGTTCGTCCCCCACGACGACGTTCGCTACCTGGCGGCGGTGGTGCACGGTCGGGCGGTCGCCTGCGGCGGTCTCCAGGCGCTCGATGCCGACACCGGCGAGATCAAGCGGATGTACGTCCGGCCTGCCTACCGGGGGCGGGGCATCGCCCGTCAACTGCTTGCCGCACTTGAGGAGTGCGCGTTCCGGCAGGGGCACTCGATGGTCTGCCTGGAGACGGGCACCTACCTGCCGGCCGCGATCGGGCTGTACACCTCGTCTGGCTACGACCAGATCCCGGTCTACGGCGAGTACGTGGGCAACCCGTACAGCGTCTGTTTCGCCAAGCGACTGCCGGTCGCGGCCTGACGGCCGTGCCGCCGCTCACCCGCCGGTGCTGGCGTGCGCGACGGTCACCGGCTTCGACTCGGGTGAGGCGTGCTGGCGCAGGACGATGCTCAGCAGGATGAGCGCTCCGACGGCGAGGAACTCGCTCTGCCAGTTCTGCATGGACTGGAACCAGAAGTCGCTGGTGCCGAGGAACTCCCACACGCCGATCGGCGGTGCGCCACTCTGTAGCGCCTGCTCCTGGTTGTACGCGGCGGTGCCACCGAGCAGGTGACCGACGAACGAACCGGCGAAGATCAGGAGCAGCGCGAGGGAGAGGCTGTTGCGGTAGATCACCAGGGGCAGGCCGCCGGCGCGCACCGGCCAGGGTGACTCCGGGGTGGCCCGACGCTCGTCGTCCTTCGGCCGGTCGGTCTGTTCCACCGGCTTCGACTCGGCCGAGCCCCGCTGCACCAGGTACGCGGTGAGCAGGACGTACCCGCCCATCTGGAGGAACTCCGACTCCCAGTTCTCGAAGACCGACTCGATGAAGTGCCCGCTGCTCAGGTACGCCGGCCAGGTCAGCGGGGCGGCCCCGAACTCGGTCAGCTCCTCGTTGTGGGTCTGCCAGCCGAAGACGCTCTGCAACAGCAGGAAGATCAGGAACGCCCCCAGCATGGCGGCGGTCAGGGCGTTGTTGCGTAGCCAACGAGGCATGTCCGCACCTCCTTCACCTGTCGACTACCCCGGTGGTCGTGACCGGGAAACCCCAAAGCTCCGGGTCAGTGCCGTTCGGCCGGGTTGTCCAGGCGCCCGCCGGTGCCCGCCTGGTTCGACAGCAGCAGCCCGAGCGCGAGCATCCCGAAGCCGAGTGCGAGGTGCAGCCAGTTGTCGGCGTTGTTCACCGGCAGGATGTTCGCCCCGCTCTCGGTGTCGACCGCCTCGATGGCCAGGCCGTACAGCCAGAGCGCCAGATAGCTCGCCCCACCGGCGGCCAGGAACACGCGGGCGCCCGCGACGCTGCGGGCCAGCGCCAGGCCCGCCAGCCCGTAGAGCAGGTGCAGCGCGTTGTGCAGGATCGACACCTGGAACAGCCCGAGCAGTCGCGCGTCGGAGTGGTGTCCGGCGAATCTCAGCTCGCCGTAGTCGGTGGTGATACCGGGGACGAAGCCGAGAACGCCGATCAGCAGGAAGACCCCGGCCACCACCAGCGCGGCCACCTGGACCCGGGGTCGGGGGCCCGCCCGTCGGCCACCTCGCACGTCTCGTGCCATCGCTGCCCCCTCCGTGGCTCTGCCGGCCCTCGCGAACCGCACTGTCCGCAGCGGCGACATGACGCAGCCCGACGATCCTCCATTTTGAAGTCGATCCAACCGGCCGCGCAGAGAAATGCACGAAGAAGTATGGAAGCCGAAACCGAGGGTAGGTGAATGGTCAGCGGTCGCGGCAACGCACCGCATCCCCCCAGCACAACCGCTACGACTTTCTGAGCGGAAGGGAAATCATGTCTTACGATCTTTCACCTACGTCTTCCACGTACGGGCAGCAGTCGACGAACGGCGGTGGCGTTCGCGACCAGGTGCGCCAGGTCGGTTCCGAGGCCGCGCAGGCTGGCGGCGCGGTCGCCCAGACCGCGAAGGAGCAGGGCGCCGAGGTCGGCCGCGAGGCGGCCCGGCAGGCCCGCAACCTGTACGGCGAGGCCCGCACCCAGCTCACCGGCCAGGCCGGTGAGCAGCAGCGCCGCGCTGCCGGTGGCCTGCGTTCGCTGGCCGACGAGATGCGTTCGATGGCCGAGCAGGGCGGTCAGGCCGGCCCGGTGACCGAGCTGGCCCGTCAGGCCGCCGACCGGGTGCACGGCGTCGCCGGCTGGCTCGAGCAGCGTGAGCCCGGCGACCTGATCACCGAGGTACGCGACTACGCGCGGCGCAATCCCGGCACCTTCCTGGTCGGCGCGGCGGTTCTCGGTGTGTTGGCCGGCCGGCTGACCCGAAGTGTCTCCGCCGCTGGTGACGGCTCCGGCAACGGATCCTCGACCTACCGGGGCGCGGGGGCGTACGACCCGGAGCAGACCGCTGTCATCCCGACGCAGCCGCCGGCACCCGGCGCCGTGTCGGACGCCGTCCCGCCAAGCGGCTACCTCGACCCGACCCCCGGCACGCACACCGACCCGACGTCCGGCGGCTACGCGGAGCCGACGTCCGGCGGCTACGCCGACCCCAGCCGGGACGGCTACCCGCAGCACTCCGGCACGGGACAGCCGCTGCCGCCGGTGCAGCAGACCGACCCGCTGCCGGGCGTCCCGTCCAGCGGCACCCCCCGCCCGTGAGCCGCCGAGTCATCCGAAGGGAGGCGACGGCATGACCACGCCGACGCAGGGGTCCGGCCTGGGCTCCGGATACCACCCCGACGCGGGTGCCCCGCACACCGCGGCGGAGGTGAAGGGCAGCTCCATCGGTGAGCTGATGCGCCAGGTGACAAGTGACCTGTCGACGCTCATGCGTCAGGAGGTCGAGCTGGCCAAGGCCGAGATCCGCCAGGAGGGCAGGAAGGCCGGCAAGGCCGCTGGGCTCTTCGGCGGGGCCGGCTTCGGCGGCTACATGGTGGCGCTCTTCGTGTCCATCGCCGTGTGGCAGTTCCTGGACAACGTCATGGACTCCGGCCTGGCCGCACTGATCGTGGCCGTCGTCTGGGCCGTCATCGGCGGGGTCCTCTACTCCATGGCGAAGAAGAACGCGCAGCACGTACGCGGGCTCAAGCAGACGAACGACAGCGTGCAGCGGATCCCCGACGCGCTCAAGCCGCACCCGGAGGGAGTCACCCGATGAGCACCGATCCCGATCAGATCCGCCGGGAGATCGAAGCCACCCGTAACAGCCTCAGCTCCGATGTGGACGCGCTGGCGTACAAGGTCAGCCCCAGCCGCATCGTCGACGACCGCAAGCAGCGGGCCCGTTCCGCTCTGCAGAATGTGAGGGAGAAGGTCATGGGAACCGCGTCTGACCTCGGTCACGGCACCGGCCAGGCGGCCCACTCGGTGGGCGACCGCGCCTCGTCGGCGGCCTCCAGCGTCAGCGACGCCGCGCAGTCGGCGGCGACCACTGTCAGCGACGCCGCGCACAGCGCGCCGCGGGTGATCCGGCAGAAGTCCCAGGGCAATCCTCTCGCCGCCGGTCTGATCGCGTTCGGGGTCGGCTGGCTGGCCTCGTCGCTGATCCCCGCCTCCCGCCGCGAGCAGCAGGCCGCGACCCAGCTCAAGGAGCGGGTCGGCGAGCACAGCGGTGCGGTGAAGGAGAAGCTGGGCGAGGTGGCCAGCGAGCTCAAGGAGGAGCTGCGCGAGCCCGCCCAGCACGCCGCCGAGTCGGTGAGGTCCACCGCCCAGGACGCCGTGCACGCGGTCAAGGACGACAGCAGGTCGGCCGCGCATGACGTCAAGGACCAGGCCCAGCAGGCCCGGCACCAGGTCAACTCCTGAGCCCACCGCAGTCCCGACAGCTCGCGGCCACCTCGGTGACCGCGAGCTGTCGCGTTCCCCGCCCGCGAGCGTGGGGTGCGGTCAGTGGTGGCGGCGTCGCAGGGCGCGGATCGGGTGGGCGGCCCGGCGGATGCGGGTGTCGCCGTAGCGGACACCGCCGAACAGGAACCGCTGGGCGACCGCGAGCCAGCCGCACACGCCGCGCTCCAGCAGCCAGACCGGAGCCGCCAGCGCCGTTGCCGCAGGGAAGACCGCCGTGCCGCCGGCGCGACGGCGACCCACCTCGGCGAGGGCCACGGTGCCGGCCGCCGCGCCGAGCACCAGCGTGGGCCGGCGGGCCGCGACCGCCGCGGCCAGTGCCGGCAGGACCGCGAGCGCGGTCAGCAGGCGGGCCGGCTGGGCCAGATCGTCGTACGCCTGACGGACCCGTTGACCGCGGAAGTGCGCGGCGTCCGGAGGGAGCCGGCGTACGTAGAGCCAGGCCGGAGCCGCCTCGGTGCCGTCGTTCGCGCGCAGGGTGCGGATCAGCTCCAGGTTCTCGAAGAGCACGTCCGGGTCGTAGCCGCCCATGGTGAGGAAGGTGCTGCGCCGCACCGCGAGGGTGCCGGGGTAGTCCGCGCCGAGCGCCCGGTTGAGCAGCGTCCGGCCGGTGTCCCACCAGGCGTGCCAGGGCAGCGGGTCGAAGTAGTTCTGCGGTCGCACCAGATCGACCCGGCCCAGCAGCCGGTGCACGGCGGTCAGCCCGGTCTCGTCGTACCGGACGTCGTCGTCGGCGATCACCACGTGCTCGTGGCCTGCCGCGCGTACGCCGGTGCGTACGCCGAGCACCTTGCCGTTGAGCCCGTTGGCGGTGGCGTCGGGCGGGAGGTGCCGGACCAGGCCTCGCCAGGCGTCCGCGTGCCGCGCGAACGAATCCGGTGCCGAGCCGTCGACCACGATCACCTCGACCCGGTCGGCCAGCCACCGCAGGTAACCGGTCAACTCGGCCAGGCCCGTGTCGGTGTGCCAGCGCAGCGGCAGCACGTACGTCATCGGCAGGTGGACCGGCGACGCGCCGGCGCGGTCGACGCCCCACCGGCGCGCGGCGCGCCGGGCGTCACCGGGTGGGCTGAACAAGGACATCGACGTGCCTCCTCGTCGGGACAGCGATGAACCGGTGGCCGAGCAGCACCTGCCCGGATTCCCGCCGATCAAACGGACCTGTTTCGGCCGCCGGCCGCCGGGTAGCGCTGCCGGTAAGAGCTGTCCATCCCCGGATGTCCGGGTGGAGGAGACGAGATGACGAACAACGGAGCGAGATGGGCGGTGCTGGGGGTCACCGCTGTCACGGCGGGCGGTGTGGGGCGGGCGGTGGCTCGCCGCCGGCACCGGCATCAGCCGGAGCGGCAGGACGGCTGGTACGTGGTGCGGCGCGGCGTGACGGTGGACCGGTCCCGGGACGGGGTGATCGGCTTCTGGACCGACCGGGAACGGCTGGACCGGGCGCTGGCCGGGTGGGCCACCCTGGAGCAGCTCGACGACCGGCGCTGGCGGTGCGTGGCCCGCGACCGGGCCGGCGGCGACACGGAGTGGCGCGCGGAGATCACCGTCGACGGGCCGGGCACGCTGCGGTGGCGGGTCGAGGACGGGCCGGCGCCGCAGGAGGGGCGGATCGAGCTGGTCGACGCCCCCCAGGGCCGGGGCACCGAGATCCGGGCCGAGCTGCGGTACCGCTCGGGCCCGGTGCGCCGGGTGTTCGGGCTGATCGGCGGCGACGACCCCGATCTGGCGCTGCGGGACGCCCTGCGACGGGTGAAGGCGCTCGTCGAGTGCGGCCAGGTGATCGACACCCGGAACGACCCGTCCGGCCGTAGCCCGAGGCAGGAGAGGGCGACCGACAAGGTCCGGGAGAAGTTGATGACGGGAGGACGGGCGTGAGGGCACTGTGCTGGGAAGGCGTCGGCAAGCTGGCGGTGCGGGACGTGCCGGAGCCTACGATCCGCGCCGAGGGGGACATCATCGTCCGGGTCCGGGCCAGCAGTGTCTGTGGCTCCGACCTGCATCTGATCAACGGGTACCTGCCGGCCATGCGGGAGGGGGACATCCTCGGCCACGAGTTCATGGGCGAGGTGGTGGAGACCGGGCCCGGCGTACGGCAGCACAAGGTCGGTGACCGGGTGGTGGTCGGCTCGGTGGTCGCCTGCGGTGGTTGCTGGTACTGCCGGACCGAGCAGTACTCGCTCTGCGACAACTCCAACCCCCAGCCGGTGTTCACCGAGAAGTTGTGGGGGCACTCGCCGGCCGGCATCCTCGGCTACTCGCATGCCGCCGGCGGTTACTCCGGATCGCACGCGGAGTACATCCGGGTGCCGTTCGGCGACATCGGCGCGTTCGGGGTGCCTGACGGGGTGCCGGACGACTCGGTGGTGTTCGCCTCCGACGCGATGCCCACCGGCTGGATGGCTGCGGACTTCTGCGGGCTCACCGGTGGCGAGGTGGTCGCCGTCTGGGGTGCCGGCGGCGTCGGTCAGATGGCGGCCCGGTCGGCGCAACTCCTCGGCGCCGAGCGGGTCATCATGATCGACCGGTTCCCGGACCGGCTCGCCACCGCCGCCGAGCGGGTCGGCGTCGAGACGATCAACTACGCCGAGACCGACGTGCTGGAGGCGCTGCGGGAGCTGACCGCCGGGCGCGGGCCGGACGCCTGCATCGAGGCCGTCGGCATGGAGTCGCACGACGTCGGGCCGACCTACGCGTACGACCGGGCGAAGCAGTCGGCGCGGTTGCAGACCGACCGCCCGACCTCGGTCCGCCAGGCGATCATGGCGTGCCGCAAGGGTGGCACGGTGAGCATCGTCGGCGTGTACGCCGGTCTGGTCGACAAGTTCCCGCTCGGCGCGGCCATGAACAAGGCCCTGGTGCTGCGGATGGGGCAGATGCACGCGCAGCGCTACATCCGGATGCTGCTCGACCGGCTCGCCGCCGGCGAGATCGACCCCGGCTACCTGGCCACCCACCCGATCTCCCTGGAACAGGGCGCACACGGCTACGAGCTGTTCGAGAAGAAGCAGGACGGCTGTCTGCGCAGCGTCCTGCACCCCTGACCCGCCGAGCGCGCCGCCTCGCCGGTCACCCGCTTGATCGGCGAGGCGGAGGTCAGGCGGTGCGCCGGATGTTGGTGAGGGTCAGACCGAGGGGCGGCAGCGCCGGCATCCGGTGCAGGTCCAGGGCCAGGTCCTGAACGGGAACGTCGTAGCGCATGGTCCTGGTCAGGTTGGCGACCGCCCGTTTCATCAGGTCGATGGTGATCCACTCGCCCGCGCAACGGTGCCCGGCCCAGTGGTCACCGCCGCCCTGCGGGATCAGCTCGAACGGGTCCACGCGTCGACCGGCGAACCGTTCCGGGCGGAACAGCTCCGGTTCCGGCCAGAGGGCCGGGTGGTGGTTGGTGCCGTACAGGTCGAGCAGCACCCGTCGGCCCCGGGGGAAGTGGTGGCCCTGCCAGTCGAAGGAGTGCCGGACCCGGGCCGCCGCCATCGGGAAGAACGGGTAGTAGCGGCGGACCTCCTGGACGAAGTTCCCGGTGGCCTCGTCGTCGTCGCGGACCCGCTCCCGCCAGCCCGGATGGTCGTGCAGGGCGAGCGCGGCGAACGCGATGTACTGGTCCACGGCGACCACCGGCCGCAGCACGTTGAGCAACTCCACAGCCGCGATCCGCCGGGGGAGGAGCCGGCCCTGCCGGTCCCGGTGCTCGGCGATCACGGCCAGCGCGCTCCCGGACGGCGCGGGGAAGAGACCGACCCGGGTCCGTTCGATCAGGTCGGCGAGCCAGCGTTCGGCGCGGTGCCGGGCGAGCCGTCCCCGCCAGTGCCGGGGCCCGACCACCGCCGGCCCCTCGATCATCGCGTGCAGGTCGACGGCGCGCCGCTCGACCTGCGACGTGGGCAGCGGCACCCCGGCCCAGGCGCAGACCACCCGGGTCAGCAGGCGGCCCAGCTCGTCGTAGAGCGACAGCGGCCCGGCGGCCTCCCAGGCGGGGATCCGGGCCCGCCACTCGTCGTCGAAGAGCTGGCCGAGATGCCGGATGGCGGTCGGCGTCATGATCGACATGAACATGGCCTTGCGGTCGGCGTGTTCCGGCCCGTCCAACCCCTGCACGCCCCGCCGACCGGTGAGCGTCCGCTGCACCCGCAGCGGCATGGCTGTCGCGCGTTGGAAGCGTTCATTGTCGTAGAACAACACCGCCGCCGGCCGGCCGCGCAGGCAGATGGTCGGTGCCAGCAGGATCCGGGTCTGGAAGACGTCGCTGCCGTACCGCTCGCAGCGTGCACCGATGAACCGGTAGCCGGTGCGGAGCAACGCGAGGGTGCTGTCCGGGCTGCGGTCGGCCGGCATGGTCGCCATCGGGTCTCCTCACACGCGGGTACGGCCGGTCACCACCGGGCCGGTTGCGGGTACCCCCGTCGCCGCCGCTGAATCCCCGCGCCGACGGCACGCCGGCTGGCCCCTCCCAGGAGCGACGGAACCTGGTTTGCTGCTGGTGGGGCAACCACGGGGAGGGCGGATGCGCGACAACACATCGCCGCACTGGCGGCAGCGGCGGACGGTCGGGGCGCTGGGTGGAGGCCGTGACGCGCGGCCACTGATCGGGCCGCCTCGGCGGCCCGTCCGGCCGCACCGGTTCTTCACCGTGCACCTGGGCTTCACCGCGCCGACCGTCGGCGAGGCCCGCGAGCTGGCCGTGGCGTACGCGGAGGCGTTGAACCTGCTCCGCCCGGAGGTGGCGCTCGGCGCGGCGGCCCTGTCGCCGGCCGACGCCTGGCAGCGGGCCGAGCGGCTGTTCTGCGGTGCGGTCGGCCCGGACGGCGAACGCTGTGTCGACGTGGCCGGTCATCCGGGCTTCCACCACGCCCCGGGGCCCGGCGGTCTCGGTTGGGGCGACGGCGACGGCCCGGCCCGTGGCTGACCGCCAACCCGATGTCGCCGACCCGGGTTGGCGGCCACCGCACACCGGCGGGCGCGATCAGTCCAGGTCGAACTCACCGTCCTGGGCGCCGGCCACGAACGCGTCCCACTCGGCCTGCGTGAAGACCAGCACCGGCCCCTCGGGCTCGGCCGAGTTGCGCATCCCGATCAGGTCGTCGACGAAAGCGACCTCGACGGCGCTGTCGGAGGTGTCCCCTTCGGCCCGCTGCCAGACCGCCCGAGAGAGGTCGAAGTCGCCCTTGGGGTGCTGCGCCATGGTTCTTTCCTCCAGTGCCGAGGGTCGTGTGGTGACCGACTGTCGATCCCCATCGGGCAGGATAAGCGGATGCCGAGCCTGACCCGTGTAGAGGCGACCGCGCGTGGCGCGGCGATTACTGTCGAGTCCTATCAGGTGGACCTCGACCTGACCGCTGGCGCGAAGCTGTTCGGCTCCCGCGTCGAGATCCGCTTCCGGGCGACCCCCGGCACCGCGACCTTCGTCGAGGTCAAGCCCGCCAGACTGCTGGCGGTACGCCTCAACGGCCGCGACCTCGACACCGGCCTGTTGACCGACAACCGGTTGCCGCTCACCGACCTGGACGCGGCGAACACGCTTGTCGTCGAGGCCGAGATGACGTACTCCAACGCGGGCGAGGGGATGCACCGGTTCGTCGACCCGGCCGACGGCGAGACGTACCTCTACGCGGTGAGCTTCCTGGACAACGTGCAGCGCATCTTCGCCGCGTTCGACCAGCCCGACCTCAAGGCTCCCATCGTCCTCTCGGTGACGGCTCCGCCGGAGTGGACGGTCTCCGGCAACGCCGAGGTGGCCGCCACACCGGCGCCCGGGCGCTGGGAGTTCGCCAGCAGCGCGCCGCTCGCCACGTACTTCTTCTCGCTGATCGCCGGTCCCTACCACGTGCGCCGGTCCGAGCACGACGGCGTGCCGCTTGGCATCTACTGCCGCCGGTCGCTCGCCGAGCACCTCGACGCCGACGCCGAGGAGATCTTCACAGTCACCCGGCAGTGCCTGGACCGGTTCCACCAGCTCTTCACCGAGCGCTATCCGTTCGGCAAGTACGACCAGGCGTTCGTGCCCGAGTTCAACGCCGGCGCCATGGAAAACCCGGGCATCGTCACCTTCCGGGACGACTACGTGTTCCGCTCGGCGGTCACCGACACGGAGCGCGAGCAGCGGGCCACCACCATCGCCCACGAGATGGCGCACATGTGGTTCGGTGACCTGGTCACCATGCGCTGGTGGGACGACCTGTGGTTGAACGAGTCCTTCGCGGAATACCTGGGCACCCGGGTCACCGCCGAGGCGACCCGCTTCGACCAGGCCTGGACGACCTTCGCCATGCGCCGCAAGGCCTGGGGATACGCGGCCGACCAGCGGCCCTCCACCCACCCGGTCGCGCCGGAGGAGGTGGCCGACGCCGACGAGGGCCTGCTCAACTTCGACGGCATCTCGTACGCCAAGGGCGCCAGCGTGCTGCGGCAGTTGGTCGCGTGGCTCGGTGACGAGGCGTTCCTCGCCGGCCTGAACGCGCACTTCGCCGAGCACCGCTTCGGCAACGCCACGCTCGCCGACCTCCTGATCAGCCTCTCCACCGCGAGCGGCCGGGACCTGTCCGGTTGGGCCGAGGTGTGGTTGCGCCGGCCGCAGGTCAACACCCTGCGCGCCGAGGTCGCCGTCGACGCCGACGGTCGCTACACCGACGTGGCCGTGGTGCAGACCGCGCCGGAGTCCCACCCGGTGCTGCGCCCGCACCGGATCGGGGTGGGCCGCTACTCGGTGGACGGCACGGTGCAGCGCGACGACCTCGACATCGACCCTGCGGCCGACGGCGGCCGGACAGCGCTGACGGCCCTGGTCGGCACTCCGGCGGCCCGGCTGTTGCTGCTCAACGACGGCGATCTCACCTTCGCCAAGGTGCGCCTCGACCCGGCGTCGGCGGACGCGGTCGCGCTGATGCTGCCCGGCCTGACCGACCCGCTCACCCGGGCGATCCTCTGGGGCGAGGCGCTGGACGCGGCGACCGACGGGGAGCGGCCGGTCACCGGCGTGGTCGACCTGATGGCCGCCGCGCTGCCCGCCGAAACCGAGGTGATCATCGCCGAGGACGTGCTCACGCTCAGCCGGGCGTTGGTGGATCGCTACCTCGACCCGCTGACCCGGTCCGCGGCACTGGTCCGCATCGCCGGGGCGTGCCACCGGCTGCTCGACGGCGCGCCGGCGGGAGAGTCGTTGCAGTTGGCCGCCGCGCGCGGGTGGATCTCCGCGACCACCGACGCGGACCTGCTCGTCGGCTGGCTGGCCGGCCGGGACGTGCCGGCCGGGCTGCGGGTCGACGCGGAGCTGCGCTGGGCGGTGCTGCACCGGTTGGTGGTGCTGGGTGCCGCAGGCGAGGCGGAGATCGCCGCCGAGGCGGCCGCCGACAACAGCTCCACGGGCGCGGAACGGGCCGCCCGCTGCCGGGCCGCCCGGCCCGACCCGGCCGCGAAGAAGGCGGCCTGGGACATCATCGTGCAAGACACCGAGCTGTCCAACCGACTGCTGGAGGCGACCGCCGAGGGGTTCTGGCAACCCGAGCAGGCCGAACTGACCGCCGCGTACGTCGAGCGGTACTTCACCGACATGCCGACAGCCGCGCGGCGGCGTACCCCGTGGACGGCCGACCGGGTCGCGAAGCTGGCGTTTCCCCGCTACGCCGTGGCACAGCCGACCCGGGAGGCGGCCGCGGCGCTGCTCGCCCGCGACGACCTGACCCCCGGCCTGCGCCGGGTGGTCACCGACGCCGACGACGACCTGCGTCGCGCGCTTGTCGCCCGCACGGCGGTGGCCGCCGCGGCGGCGTGAGCCGGGCGGGCGCGTAGACGCGTGGCCTGGTGGGCGCGCGTGCGGCCGGGCCCACGAGCGGCTGAGCGGGGCGCGGGGTGGTGGGCCACCCCGCGCCCGGCGGCTCAGCGCGGCGCGAGCTCCGTCGTGACGGGGGTGTCCCAGTCGATGACGTAGCGCTGCTCGTGGGCGATGGTCTTCTCCGGGTCCATCACCGTGCGCACCATCAGCGGCATCAGCAGCGGCATCAGCGTCCGGGCGACCGGCCCCGGCGCCTTGGCATGGTTGATCCGGGCCGCGCGGGCGGCGACCTTCTCCACCCGGGCCCGGCGCAGCCGCACGTACGCGGCGAACGCCGCCTCCACGTCCGGCAGGTCACGAAGGCAGCGGGCGAGCTGCACCGCGCTCTCGATGGACAGCGACGCACCCTGCCCGGAGCTGTTCGACGGCGCGTGCACCGCGTCGCCGACAAGCACCATCCGGCCCCGGTGCCAGTGCGGCACGGGCGGCATGATCTGCAACGAGCCGGCCACCTGGAGTGCGTCGGCGTCGCTCGTCGCCATCAGCTCCCGGCCCGGGTCGTCGTCGCCGTAGCTGGCACGTAGCGTTTCCATCCACTGTCGCGCCGGCACCGCACGGGCCTCGACGAGGCTCATCGGCCGCTGCTGCGGCAGGTTGACGCCCCACCGGGTGCCGCCGCCGGGCTCCGGCCAGTACAGGTAGTAGCCCCGTTGCCCGAACGCGAACGTCATAGTGCCCGGCTCGACGCCCACCTCATGCCGGGCGACCGCCTCGAAGCTGAGCAGGCCGGTGAACCGGGGGCCGGGCGCGGCCGGGTCGATGAGCCCGCGGACGGTGGACCGGATGCCGTCCGCGCCGACGAGGATGTCGGCGGTGGCGGTGCTGCCGTCCTCGAACCGGGCCGTCACGCCGCTGTCGGTCTGCTCGGCGTCGACGAGCCGTTTGCCGTACGCGAACGGGACACCCTCGGCAACCGCCCGGTCGTGCAGCACCCGGTGCAGCTCGGCCCGGTGCACCACCCGCAGCGGCGGCACCCCGGCCAGCGTGGGCAGGTCGACGCGGCGACGGCCCACGGCCATCGCACTGCGCTCGATCGGGGTGGCGACCGCCGTCACCGCCTCGTCCGCGCCGACCACGCGCAGGGCAGCCACGCCGTTTGGCGCGAGGGCGAGGGTGCCGCCGATGCCGCCGACCCCGCTGGCCGTGGCGGGGTACGCCTCGTAGACGGTGGCGGTGATGCCGGCTCGGCGCAGCGCGAGCGCTGTCACCGGTCCGGCGATGCCGCCGCCGATGACGATCGCGGTTCGTACCGTGGTCATGGTCTCTCCCTGGGTGTGCTCGGTTCGTGCGCGTGCGAACCGACCTGGGAGGGAGCCCGGCTATCCTCTGGTTGCCGCTTCGGGCCGGGTGCCTTCCCAGGTGTCGGTTCGAGGTAAGGGCTCCGGCGGGGTGTTGGCGCACCCCGCCGGAGCCGTCTGTCAGTCGGTAGTTTCCGAGGTCGGGGTGCTGGTCCTCTCGGCCAGCCCGGTCAGCTCGGCGGGCATCTCGCCGGTCTCGTGGAAGGCCCGCCAGGTGTCCAGCCCCGGATAGCTGCCCGAGGTCAGCTCGGCGAGCAGGGCACGCAGCCAGGTCGCCTCCGCGGCCCGCAGGGCCAGGTCGTACTCCGACTCCACGAGGAACAGCCGTGGGATCTCCCGCAGGTGGGCGTCGAGCGTCTCGCGGTCCCGCCGGAGCGCGTCGTCCAGCAGGTCGAGCCGCTGACGGAGCAGGTCGGTGGCCTCGTCGGGATGCAGCACGGCGAGGACGGACAACCCGGCCCGGAAGCGGGGATGCTCCGCCATCGGGGTGGCGACCAGCTCACGGGCCCAGTCGACAAGCTCGGCCCGCCCGGCGTCGGTGATCCGGTAGACGGTGCGTTCCGGGCGGCGGCCCTCCCGAACGCTCTCCACCGCGTCGATCAGGTGGTGTTTGTCCAGGTTGCGGATCACCGTGTAGAAGGAGCCCCACTTGAACTCCATGTCCTGGTCCTTGCCCCAGGCGCGCAGTGCGGTGGCGATCTCGTACGGGTGCATCGGGCGCTGGACCAGGGCGGACAGCACGGCCAGCGCAAGCAGGTTGCTGACCTTACGCCGCTTCGGCACAACGCCCTCCAGGTCCACTCGCGAACAACTACTCGCCCACGAGTATATGCACACGAGTAACCCCGCCGCGACCCCGCGCGTGCCGCGACCCCGCGCGTGCCGCGACCCCGCGCGTGCCGCGGCCCCGCGCGTGCCGCGGCCCCGCGCGTGCCGCGGCCCCGCGCGTGCCGTGCGGGGTCGCGCGCGGTGATCGACTCGGTTTTGCCGAAGCTGCGGTGTCCGGGCCGGTGTGACACGCCGACTTCCTAAAAGGCGAGTTGACCACCGCTGCCCGGAAGCGCCGATTCCGGGATGTCGCGGTGTCCTGGTGGGCCGTGGCGAGGGCCTCACCCGGGCCGGGGTCGCCTGTCCCGACGGTCGGCCTACGATCATCGGGTGGAGGAAGATATCCGGCGGATCGGGATCATGGGTGGCACCTTCGACCCGATCCACCACGGCCACCTCGTCGCGGCAAGTGAGGTGGCGGACCGGTTCGGCCTGGACGAGGTGGTCTTCGTCCCGACCGGGCAGCCGTGGCAGAAGGCCGACGAGCCAGTCAGCCCCGCCGAGGACCGGTACCTGATGACGGTCATCGCCACCGCCTCCAACCCCCGCTTCCAGGTCAGCCGGGTGGACATTGACCGCAGTGGGCCGACCTACACGGTCGACACGCTGCGCGACCTCCAGGCCGAGTACGGCCCCAAGGTGCAGTTGTTCTTCATCACCGGCGCGGACGCCCTGCAACGCATCCTGTCCTGGAAGGATCTGGACGAGATCTTCGAGCTGGCCCACTTCATCGGGGTGACGCGGCCCGGCTTCCCGCTCACCGACAAGCACCTGCCGGCGGACACTGTCAGCCTGATCCAGGTGCCCGCGATGTCCATCTCGTCGACCGACTGCCGCGCCCGGGTGGCCCGAGGTGAGCCGGTCTGGTATCTGGTGCCCGACGGTGTGGTGCAGTACATCGCCAAGCGAAGCCTCTATCAACGCTGACCGCGTCTGATTCCGGCTGGTTTGTGCAGTTTACCGACCAGAACTGCACGGTCGGGGCGTCGCCGGGTATGAGACGCTTGGAGGATCGCACGCTTGATCGAAGGAGAACGGTGACAGTTTCCGAACGCGCCCACGAGCTGGCAATGGCGGCCGCCCAGGCCGCCGCCGACAAGAAGGCGCAGGACATCACGATCATCGACGTCGGCGACCAGCTCGCCATCACCGACGCGTTCGTGCTCGCCGCTGCCCCCAACGAGCGCCAGGTGCTGGCAATCGTGGACGCCATCGAAGAGAGCCTGCTGGAGCTGCCGGACAAGGCCAAGCCGGTGCGGCGCGAGGGCGAGCGTGGTGGCCGGTGGGTGCTGCTCGACTACGTCGACATCGTGGTGCACGTCCAGCACACCGAGGAGCGCGAGTTCTACGGGCTCGACCGCCTCTGGAAGGACTGCCCCACCATCCCGTTCGTCGACCGCGACCTGGTCGAGGCCGACGCCAGCGGGTCCGCCGCCGCCGAATGACCCGACTGATCGTCTGGCGGCACGGCAACACCGACTGGAACGCCGCCAACCGCGTCCAGGGGCAGACCGACGTACCCCTCAACGAGCTGGGCCGCGACCAGGCCCGCGCCGCCGCGCCGCTGCTCGCGGCGCTGCGGCCCGACGCCATCGTGGCCAGCGACCTGAGCCGCGCCGTCGAGACCGCCGCCGCGCTCGCCGCGTTGACGGGGCTTCCGGTACGCACCGACGCCCGGCTCCGCGAGCGGCACTTCGGTCAGTGGCAGGGCCTGCACCTCACCGAGGTCGCCGAGCGTTTCCCCGAGGAGTACGCCCGTTGGCGGGCCGGCGACCCCGATCCGGGCGCGGATCTGGAGCCCCTGCACGACCTCGGCGAGCGGGTCGGCACCGCGCTGCGGGAGGCAGCCGACGCGGCACCGGGCGGCACTGTGGTGATCGCCACCCACGGTGGCGGCTCCCGGCAGGGCATCGGTCACCTGCTCGGCTGGGACACTGGCGTGCTGCGCACCATCGGCTCCCTGGCCAACTGCCACTGGAGCGAGCTACGGCACGACGACCGTGCGCCGGCGATCGGGCGTCCGCAGGACGTCCGTGGCTGGCAGTTGCGGGCGCACAACGTCGGCCTGGTCACCGCCGCGGTCGCCGTCGACGCGATCTGAGCGCTCGCGCCTCGGCGTTGGGGGCCGCGATCGGCTAGCGTGCCGGGCATGCCCGTCGCGGTCGTCATCGACTCCACCGCCTATCTTCCGCCTGAGCTGTTGCAGGCGCACCGGCTGACCGTGGTCCCGTTGACAGTCGTGCTCAACGGCGCGGAAGGGCTGGAGGGGGTGGAAACCCAGCCGGCCGACGCCACAGTGGCGCTGAGCGCCCGACGGGTCACGGCCACCACCTCCCGCCCGGCACCCGACCAGTTCGCCCGGACGTACCGCCAGTTGCTCGACGCCGGCGCGGACGGGATCGTCTCGGTGCACCTCTCCGCCGCGCTGTCCGGCACGGTTGAGGCCGCCCGACTGGCCGCGGCCGACCTGGACGGCCGGGTCGAGGTCGTGGACAGCCGCTCCGCCGGCATGGGGCTGGGTTTCCCGGCCATCGCGGCCGCCACCGCCGCCGAGGTCGGCGTCGACCTCGCCGGGGTACGCGACGCGGCGCTCGCCGCAGTCGCCCGCACCACCGTCTTCTTCTACGTCGACACGCTTGAGTTCCTCCGCCGAGGCGGCCGGATCAACGCGGCCGAGGCGCTGTTCGGCACCGCCCTGTCCGTCAAGCCGATCATGCACATGCCGGACGGGGCGATCGTGCTGCGCGAGAAGGTGCGCACCGCCAGCCGGGGGGTGGCCCGGCTCGTGGACCTGGCCGTCGAGGTGGCCGGCGACGACGACGTGGATCTCGGGGTGCATCACCTGGCCGCGCCGCAACGGGCCGAGGCGCTGCGGACCGCGCTCACCGAACGGCTCGGTGACCGGCTGCACGACACGTACGTCTCCGAGGCCGGCGCGGTCGTCGCCGCGCATGCCGGCCCGGGGTTGGCCTGCGTGGTCGTCCATCGCCGACCGGAGCGCTGAGCGGTGCCCACGTCGTGTGTGGTGACCGGCGGTGGTCGCGGAGTCGGCCGGGCCGTGGTGGAACGCCTGGTGGCGACCGGTGCCACAGTCGTCGTGTTGGAGCGCGACGCCGACGCGGCCGACTGGTTGGCCGGGCACCCGGCCGCCGACCGACTCGTCGCGGTGTTCGGGGACGCCGCTGACGAGCGGGTGGCCGAGCACGCCGCCGAGCTGGCCGAACGCGCCGCGCCCCTGACCGGCTGGGTGAACAACGCGGCGGTGTTCCGCGACGCCGCGCTGCACTCGGCGTCGGCCGACACGGTCCTGGACCTGATCGGGCTGAACCTGCGCCCGGCCGTGGTGGGCGCGGCGGTGGCCGTCCGCCGGTTCCTGGCCCGCGCAGCCGGCGGCGCGATCGTCAACGTCTCGTCGCACCAGGCCCGCCGGCCCGTGTCGGGTGCCCTGCCGTACGCGACGGCGAAGGCCGCCGTGGAGGGGCTGACCCGGGCGCTTGCCGTCGAGTACGGCAAGCACGGCATCCGCGCCAACGCTGTCGCGCTCGGCTCGATCGCCACCGAACGGCACACCGAGTTCCTGGCCGCGCAGGAGCCCACCCAGGCCCAGTGGATCGACGCCGAGCTGAATCGGCTGCACCCGGTGGGCCGGATCGGGCGGGTCGACGAGGTGGCCGAGGCCGTCGCGTACCTGCTGTCACCGGCGGCGAGCTTCGTCAACGGGGTGATCCTGCCGGTGGACGGGGGACGGGCCGTGCTCGGCCTCGACCCGGAGGCCCGCTGACAGCGGATCGTTCGTGTTAGCCTCCGTGCGCGCCCCAGATGGGCCTACCCCCCGGAGGTTCTGGCTACTTCAGCCACCACGCCGAGATCGACGCGATGTCCGCGTCTCTCGTGCGGGATCCGGGGCGTCGGTGCCCTCGGGGCTTCGTCATCGCTGTGGCTGCGGAGGGCTCTGGGCCTCCGGTCGGGTCTTCGGATCGACCGGAAGACGGTACGCATGACAGTCACGTTCAACCACACCATCATCGCCAGCAAGGACAGGAACGCGTCCGCCGCGTTCTACCGGGAGCTGTTCGAGCTGCCGGAGGCGCCGTCGTGGGGGCCGTTCGTCAACGTCCTGCTGGACGAGGGTGTGCTGCTCCAGTTCGCCGAGCCACCGGTGGACATCCAGATGCAGCACTACGCGTTCCTGGTCGACGACGAGCTGTTCGTACGGTGCCTGGCGTTCGTCGAGGCGCGCGGCATCACCTACTGGGCCGACCCGCAGCTGAAGCGGGAAGGGGAGACCAACACCGAGCACGGTGGCCGGGGCTTCTACTTCTTCGACCCGGCCGGCCATGCCATCGAGATCATCACCCGGCCGTACGTGTAGTGACCGATGTCGACGGCGGCGCACCCGTTCGTCGAGGAGGGGTGCCGGCTTTGGTGGGCAGTCCACCGGGCCGGCACCACCCGCCCGACGGCCCTAGAACGCTTCGTCGGCGACCCCGCTGTAGCCGCGTAGACCGTGCTCCCGGGCCAGCTCGTAGATGCCGTCGAGATGGCCGAGCATCCCTACTGGAAGGGTGAGCAGCACGTACTTCGCGGCATCGTCCGGCGCGTCGGCAAGGTCGTCTTCGGTTGGTTCGAGGACGTCCACCAGGTCGGGCCAGCGTGACAACAGTTCGCCCCGGAAGCGGGTGACGTCGGGGTGCGGTTCGAGGACGTCGGTCTCGCCGTCGGCCAAGCCGTCGTAGATCTCGCCGGGGTCGCCCACGCCGACCTTCCAGAACGCGAAGTCACTGCTCACGATGATGCTCCCCGGACTGCTCGGACGGTGACCGGTCACTCCGGCCGCCTGCGATCATGCTGCGGTGAGTCAATATTTTTCAGGTCGGCGACCGACAACGGCTCCTGAGCCTGGCGGCGAGCCACGCAGGGGCAATGCCCGACTGAGACGGCGTAGCCGGGCGCCCTGGGGGCTTTGTGTAGCAGCCCGCCGGCCGTCAGCCTCGCTGCCGAGCCTGGTAGGCGCGGGTCACCTGCGCCGTGGGGTCCGCGCTCTCGGCCGTGCGTACGGGGTCAACCAGCAGGAAACCCGGCAGTGAGAACCGGGCCCCGTGCTCGCGCTCGGACAGCACGAACGTTCCGCCCCGCTGCTCCGGCTGCCAACCGTTCTCCAACGCATAGCTGATGACCGCCCGCACGTCGGCGCCCGTGGGATAGCTGTCGTCTGTCGCACACGCGTCCCACTTCGAGGGCCCGGTGATCGACAGCAGATCCACCTCGAGTTTTCGGCTGGTCTTGCCGGCGCCCCAGGCTCGAACGCGGATGCCCCGGTGGCAGTCGCCGCTGCCCGGCACGCAATGAATCACCGCGCGCCACACAAAGGGGCGCCCGTCGATCCATATCCGCCGTAGTCGAGTCCGCACGCATACCACCTCCGCCGCCGAATCTTTGCCGGTCCACCGTCCCCGCGCCAGCGGTTTCTATGGCCAGTGCGGTGGCGGCGCAGCCCCGGCGGCGCCCTACTTCTGGTCTGTTACCCATGCCTCGGGCGCTGCTGAGACCATTAGCAGATCTGCGCTTGATCAGGGCGTTGTCCACAGTGGCGTCGGTTGTCCACAGGGCGCCGCCGCCACACCCCACCGCCTTCACCGTCGCCATAGCGTCGCCCTGTGTCGCACGACGAGGAGACCGAGGTACGCCAGCGCCTGCGCCGGCTGACGGACGCGCCGCTGGACGTGTCGTCACCCCCGGCACTGGCACCGCCCGTGGGCGTATCTCTGGGCGGGGTGCTGCCACCCCGATCCTGGGCGCCGTTGGCGGAGCCGGACGCGGGCGTACCCCCTGCCGAGGAAGGCTCGGTGGCGCCGCGGCTGTCCGGGCCCGGCCCGTTCGACCCAGGGCGACGCGGTGTGCGGGCGCTGGCTGTCGTCGCCGTGGTGGTGGTGTTGGCCGCAGCCGGTTGGGCCTGGCGGTCCCGACCGCAGTCGGAGCCGGTCGCACCACTGGGCAGCGAGGCCGCGGCGGCGACTCCGGCGGGCAACCCCAGCGCGTCCGGCTCGGGCGAGTTGGTGGTGGCGGTCGCGGGCAAGGTCCGCAAGCCCGGGTTGGTGCGGTTGCCGGCCGGGTCCCGGCTCGCCGACGCGGTGCAGGCGGCTGGCGGTCCGCTCCCCGGGGTCGACGTGGCGCTGCTCAACCCCGCCCGCAAGGTCACCGACGGCGAGCTGATCGTGGTCGGGGTGACGCCGCCGCCGGTGCCGGGCGGGCCGGCGACGGGCGGGGCGGCCCCGGCCGCCGGGCCACTCAACCTCAACACCGCCACACTGGCGCAGCTCGACGCGCTGCCCGGGGTCGGTCCGGTGCTCGCCCAACGCATCCTTGACCACCGGGACCAGCACGGCGGGTTCAAGGCCGTCGGCGACCTGCGCCAGGTCGACGGGATCGGCGACGCACGGTACGAGCAACTCAAGGACCTGGTGACGGTGTGAACAACGCTGACCCGACGCCGCATCGCGAGCTGACCGCTGCCCAAGACCGGGCAACGTCGCCGGATCTGCGGCTCGCCGGGCTGGCCGTGGCCGCCTGGCTCACCGCGCTCGCCGGCCTGCATCTCGGCACCCGCTCGCTGCTCCTGGTGGCCGCAGTGGCGACCATCCTGACCGCGTGCAGCGCCCTGCACCTGCTCGGCCGCCTCGGTCGTCCCCGGGTCGCTGTGCGCCGTTACGGCTGGATCGCCGTCGCGGTCGGCCTCGGTGTGGTCTGCGCGGGAGCGGTAACCGCGGCTCAGCTCGCCGTCCGGGACACACCGCCGATCCGTGCGCTGGCCGAGCAGCGCGCTCTGGTCACCGCCGAGGTGGTGGTCCGGGACGATCCGCGCCCGATCCGTTCCGCCGGGCGACCGGGGATGCTGCTGGTGTCGAGCGAACTGGTCCGGCTCACCGGCCCCGACGGCCGCCGGATCCACGCGTCGGTGCGGCTGCTCGTCCTGGCCACCGATGCGGCCTGGCGTGGTCTGCTGCCCGGGCAACGCCTCACCGCCGACGGTCGGCTCGGCCTTCCGCGCGGTGGCGACCTCACGGCGGCCGTGCTCAGCACCAACGGCCCGCCGCAGCGGCACGGTAAGTCGTCCTGGGCGCAGCGCGCCGCCGGCACCCTGCGTGCCGGTCTGCAACGGGCCTGCGCGCCGCTGCCCGACGATCCGGGAGGGCTGCTGCCGGGCCTGGTCGTGGGCGACACCAGCCGACTGCCGTCCGCCGTCGAGGAGGACTTCCAGGCCACCGGCATGACACATCTCAATGCCGTGTCGGGAAGCAATGTCGCCATTGTGGTGGGTGCGGTGTTGTTGCTGGCCCGCTGGGCGCGCGCCGGCCCGTGGCTCGCCGTCGGGCTCTGCGGGGTGGCGCTTGTCGGCTTCGTCATCCTGGTTCGCCCGTCACCGAGCGTCGTCCGGGCCGCGACGATGGGGGCGATCGGGCTCGCCGCGCTTGCCGCCGGTCGTCCCCGCGCCGCGCTGCCCGCGTTGGCCGCAGCCGTCACCGTGCTGGTCCTGGTCGATCCCGAGCTGGCCGGGGATCCCGGGTTCGCGCTTTCCGTACTGGCCACCGGTGGCCTGTTGCTGCTCGCGCCGCGCTGGCGGGACGGGCTGCGGCGGCGCGGCGTGCCGCCCGGCCTGGCGGAGGCGCTGGCCGTGCCGGCGGCCGCGCAACTGGCCTGCGGGCCGGTCGTCGCCGGCATCTCCGGCACGGTCAGTCTGGTGGCGGTGCCCGCCAACCTGCTGGCGGTGCCGGCCATCGCGCCAGCGACCGTGCTGGGCGTGCTGGCGGCCATGGTGTCGCCGATCTGGCCGGCCGGCGCCGAATTCGTCGCCTGGCTGGCGAGTTGGCCGGCGTGGTGGCTCGTGGTCCTCGCCCGACAGGGCGCTCGACTGCCGGGCGGCACCCTGCCGTGGCCCGGCGGGGTGCCGGGGGCACTGCTGCTGACCGTGGTGACGGTCGCCCTGCTGGTCGCGGTGCGCCGGCCCGTCGTGCGCCGGCTGGTGGCTGTGGTCGGCGTCGCCGCAGTCCTGGGCGCCCTTCCGGTGCGGTTGGTGGCTGCCGGCTGGCCGCCGAGGGGTTGGGTGGTGGTGGCCTGCGCGGTGGGTCAGGGCGATGCCCTGGTGCTGCCGGTCGGCGCCGGCCGGGCGGTGGTGGTGGACGCCGGGCCGGAGCCGAGCGCGGTGGACGGTTGCCTGCGGCGGCTCGGCGTACGGGAGGTGCCGCTGCTGGTGGTCAGCCACTTCCACGCCGACCACGTGGGTGGAGTGGCAGGGGTGTTCCGGGGGCGACGGGTGGGCGCCGTGCTGGTGCCGTCCTCGACGGATCCGGAGAGCGGTCGGGACCTGGTCCGGGCGGCGGCGATCGTCGGGCGGGCTGCGCTGCTCACCACCGTGTCCGGTGCGCGCCACCCGATCGGGGGCGTCGACCTGCTGGTGCTCGGTCCGCCGTACCCGCTGGCCGGGACCAGATCCGACCCGAACAACAACTCGCTGGTGATGCGCGCCACGGTGAGCGGGGTGCGGATCCTGCTTCCCGGGGACGCCGAGACCGAGGAGCAGCACGCGTTGCTGACGCGGACAACGCCCGGCCAGTTACGGGCGGACGTGTTGAAGGTCGCGCATCACGGGTCGGCGTACCAGGACCCGAGCTTCCTCGACGCGGTGCGGCCAGCGGTGGCGCTCGTGCCGGTGGGCAGCGGCAACACCTACGGCCACCCGAACCGGGGGCTACTCGACCGGCTGAGCAGGGGCGGCACCCGGGTGCTGCGCACCGACACCGACGGTGACGTGGCGGCGATCCGGACCGATGGTGGCCTGGCCGTGGTCCGGCGAGGAATCCCACCGGGCCGACAATCCTGAGCCGACGGCGTCACGGTGCGACCGGTTCCCGGTCGTCGATCACTTCGAGTGCCTGGCTCGGTGATCCCTCGGCTTCGCTGATCTGGGGGTGTCCGTCGCGACCTGATACCGCGATATTGCTGAGCTGGAGTGGATCAGGCATGGGGCTTCGCAGTGGCGGCCGGCTGGGTACCCGCCAGCGCGCGTCCGACCCGATGAGGCGAGATGAATTGTAGATTAAGTGGCAATTGAGATAAATGTCGGGATTTGCGCTGTCTGCGGGCTGCGCCGACCAAGCAGCGAATGAGCAGGCACGATCCCGACGTGGGCCGTGCGAATATGGGCGGCGTGACCGCCGCCAACCTCGCCCCCATTCTGCTCGTCCTCGGTGACGAGGAGTTGCTCGCCACGCGCGCGGTCACCGAAGCTGTCGCGAAGGTTCGCAGTGTCGACCCCGAGGTGGACGTCCGCGAATACCAGGCAAGTGCGCTCACTGTCGGCGAGATCGCCGAGATGCTCAGCCCATCGCTGTTCGGCGGGCGGCGACTGCTGATCCTGCGCTCGGGCCAGGACGCCCGCAAGGACCTGGTCGCCGCACTGCTGGCGTACGCGAAGAACCCCGACCCGGACGTCCAACTCCTGGTGCTGCACCTGGGTGCCGCCAAGGGCAAGGCGTTCGCCGACGGGTTGCGGGCGGCCGGCGCGACTGTCGTCCCGGCGGCCAAGCTCAAGGGGCACCGCGACCGGGTGGCCTTCGTCCGTGACGAGATCCGCCGGGCCGGCGGAAAGTGTACGGACGACGCCGCCGAGGCGCTCATCGCGGCGGTCGGCAACGACCTGCGCGAGCTGGCTGCCGCCTGTTCCCAGTTGATCGCCGACACCGACGGGCGGATCAGCGCCGACACGGTGAGCCGCTACTACCGGGGTCGAGTTGAGGTGACCGGCTTCACGGTGGCGGACGCCACCATGGTCGGTGACGTGCCGGCGGCGCTGGAGGCGCTGCGCTGGGCCCTGCACGTCGGCGTCGACCCGGTGCCCATCGCCGACGCCCTGGCCGACGGCGTACGCACGGTGGCCCGGGTGGCGTCGGCCGGGCGCGGCAGCCCCTACCAGCTCGCCAGCAGCCTCGGCATGCCCGCCTGGAAGATCGAGCGAGCGCAGCGGCAGGGGCGCGGCTGGACGCCGGAGGGCCTGGTCCGGGCCATGCAGGTCGCCGCCGAGTGCAACGCCGCCGTCAAGGGTGGCTCCGACGACCGGGCGTACGCCCTGGAGCGTGCGGTCTTCTCGGTGGCGGCAGCCCGGCAGGGCGGCACCAGGTGACGAGGGCGAACCGCCCGGCGTGGGCCACTGTCGCCGTCGACGAGGAACGCTATCGGCCGCTCTACGCCCGACTCCTCGGCCTGCGGTTCGTCAACCCCGGCGGCGTGCTGTGCTTCCTCTTCTTCGAGGGCACCATCGCGCTGGCCGTGCTGCTCGCCCTCGCCGAGTTGGTCACCTGGTGGGCGGTCCTGGTGCTGCCCGCGGTGGTGGCCGCGATGGTGAAGCTCAACGACATGGTGGCCGCGATCGTGGTCCGTTCCGCCGCGCTCGTGCCCGAGCAGGAACGCGATCGGTTTCGCCGGCAGATGGAGCCGGTGGTCGGCCGAGCCCAGGTGGAGTGGATCTCGCACAGCGTCAGCGGTGTGGTGGTCACCGCCGATCCGGCACCGCCCGCCCGTCGCGCCGACCCGTCACGCTGAGCCCGACCGGTCACGCTGAGCCCGACCGGTCACGCTGAGCCCGACCCCGTCAGGTCGAACCGGACCCGTCGGGTTGAGCGGCTGGTCTGTAGACACGATGCCGGCCTGTGGACACACGGAAGCCCCGGGCCGAGGCCCGGGGCTTTCCGAATCAGTCTGACGGTGAAGTCGTCAGGCGGAGAGCGCAACCACGCGCTTCGCGATCGCGGACTTGCGGTTCGCGGCCTGGTTGGAGTGGATCACGCCCTTGCTGACGGCCTTGTCCAGCTTGCGAGAGGCGTCCAGCATGAGCGCGGTGGCCTTCTCGACGTCACCGGCCTCGGCAGCCTCGTGGAACTTCCGGACGGCGGTCTTCAGCGACGACTTGACCGACTTGTTGCGCAGCCGGGCCTTCTCGTTCTGCCGGTTGCGCTTGATCTGGGACTTGATGTTCGCCACGCGACAGCCTCGTCTTGATAGCTCGGGTTGGTCAGCTTCTGCGCGAGATGACGAACATGCGTCATCGCTGCGCGAAGAGCCAGGTTACCAGGTCGCCCGGGACGAGCCAAAACGGCTCGGTCATCGTGCGGACGGACCCGGCCCGTCGGGGATCAGCCTACGCCCCAGCCGTCGCGCCGGCTCACCGCCAGGGCCGGGTCACCGCCAGGGCCGGGTCACCGCCGGGCCCGCGTCACCAGCAGAGCCCGCGTCACCGGCCGGGCCAACCCCGGCTCACCGCCAGCCCTGACGGTGAGCCAGCCAGTCGAGCAACTGCTCACCGCTCCACCGCTGGTGGGCGGGCAGATGCGGCGAGGCGGTCGGGGGAGCCGCCGCGGCGCCGGTGAGGTAGTAGCCGGCCAACGCGGCCAGGGTCGCGTCAAGCGCGTCCGGGGGCGCGCCCGCCGTGGCCGGGTGCGCGGCGAAGAGCCGGTCGGCGTCCAGGCCGCTGGCGTACGCGGTGAGCAGCAGACCGGCCAGGTCGAACCAGGCCGGCCCGGAGCAGACCCAGGTCCAGTCGCAGAACCAGGCTCGGCCGTCCGCGTCGATCAGCACGTTGTCGACCCGCAGGTCGCCGTGGATCAGGCCGGTCGCCGCGGCGGCGTACCGGGGGAGGCGGGACTCCAGCGCCACCAGTTCGGCCAGCCGGCCCCGTGCCGGAGCGGGCAGTGGTGGGATGGGCTCGCGCCCGGCGGCGACCTCCTCCCACCAGAGGATGTCCGAGCGGGCGAGATCGGCCAGGTGCGGCAGGCCGAGCGCGGTCAACTCTGCCGGCGGGTCGGCGAGGGCGGCGGCGACCTCCGCGTACCCGGCGAGGGTGGCGTCCAACTCGGCGGGCACCCAGGGCAGGTGCGGGGTGTGGCCGTCGATGGCGTCGGTGCAGAGCGCGAACCAGCCCGCCGCCGACAGGGTCCAGCGGAAGCGGGGCGCTGGCAGGGCGGCCGGCAGCCGGGCGAGGATCGCGGCCTCTCGGGCGTACCAGTCGACCAGGTGCGGTTGCTCGACGGCGGGTGCCGCCTTGACGAAGGCCCGGCCACCGTCGGCGGTCTGGAGCACTGCGGCGAAGCCGCGGGTGAAGCCCGCGCCCGCGACCTGGGCGGTGACCACCGGCGCGCCGAGGCGGTCGGCGACCGCGGCCCGCAGCGCCGCCGGCAGCGTCGGCCACGACGGGCGCTCGGCGCTCGCGTGGTAGGGCACCGGCGGCAGCGGGGGAGGGGACACCACACCATGCTGCCCCGGGGTGCGTGCGCGACGCACGGCGACACTGCCAGACTGCCAAGCCATGAGGACCGAGGACTTCTGGCAGCTGATCGACGAGGCTCGGGCCGGCGGTGGGGGAGAACCCGGGCCGGTCGCCGCGCGGGCCGTCGCGCTGCTCGCCGAGCGTGACCCGGAGGACATCGTCGGGTACGCGCGGCACCAGACGCGGGTGCTGGCCGCCTCGCACAAGGCCGATCTGTGGGGTGCGGCGTACCTGATCAATGGTGGCGCCTCGGCTGAGGGCTTCGAGCACTTCCGGGGCTGGCTGATGACCCAGGGACGGGTGGTCTTCGCCCGCGCGGTCGCCGAACCGGACTCCCTTGCCGAACTGCCCCAGGTGCGGGCGGCGTCGCTCAGCGGTGAGGAGTTCTCCGCCGAGCAGATGCTGTCGGTGCCCTGGGACGCGTACCGGAAGGCCACCGCCACCGAGTTGCCGGCGGACCGCGACCCGGTGCGGACGCCGGACCTCAACGACTTCTGGGACTTCGACGACGAGGAGGAGGCGCGCCGGCGGTTGCCCCGGCTGGCTGCGCTCTTCGTCGAGCCGCCGCTGGAGTGAGGGTCGCGGGCCGATCCGTCGCCCGCGCAGCGGGCGCACCCCGGCGGCGTGGGAACATGGAGGGGGTCGGCGGCGCGCCGGCCTGTTCACGTCAGCCGACCAGAACGGACCGCTGTGCCACCGAAGCTCGATCCCGGCGCGAACGCCCCTGGTGCCACCGACCCCGGTCGCATCCGGAACTTCGGCATCATCGCCCACATCGACCACGGGAAGTCGACCCTGGCCGACCGGATGTTGCAGCTCACCGGTGTGGTCGACCCGCGGCAGATGCGCGCGCAGTACCTGGACCGGATGGACATCGAGCGCGAGCGCGGCATCACCATCAAGAGCCAGGCCGTCCGCATGCCGTGGACCATCCGCGAGGGTGAGCGGGCCGGTGAGCAGGCGGTGCTCAACATGATCGACACCCCGGGGCACGTGGACTTCACCTACGAGGTGTCCCGGTCGCTGGCCGCCTGCGAGGGCGCCGTGCTGCTGGTCGACGCCGCGCAGGGCATCGAGGCGCAGACCCTTGCCAACCTCTACCTGGCGCTGGAAAACGACCTGCGCATCATCCCGGTGCTCAACAAGATCGATTTGCCGGCCGCCCAGCCGGAGAAGTACGCCGAGGAGTTGGCCCATCTGATCGGCGGCGACCCCGCCGACTGCATCCGCGTTTCCGGCAAGACCGGCGAGGGCGTCCCGTACCTTCTCGACGAGATCGTCCGGCAGTTCATCCCGCCGGTCGGTGACGCCGAGGCGCCCGCCCGGGCGATGATCTTCGATTCGGTGTACGACGTCTACCGCGGTGTCGTCACGTACGTCCGGGTCATCGACGGCCGGATCAGCGCCCGCGACCGGATCAAGATGATGTCCACCGGCGCCGTGCACGAGCTGCTGGAGATCGGCGTCATCTCACCCGAGATGGTCAAGGCCGAGGCGCTCGGCGT
The DNA here is from genome assembly GCF_040639415.1 of Micromonospora sp. NPDC023888. Classification (NCBI taxonomy): domain Bacteria; kingdom Bacillati; phylum Actinomycetota; class Actinomycetes; order Micromonosporales; family Micromonosporaceae; genus Micromonospora; species Micromonospora sp. NPDC023888. Next base: position 56,633 of record NZ_JBEZZW010000043.1, read on the forward strand.
CGGCGAGGTCGGCTACCTGATCACCGGCGTGAAGGACGTCCGGCAGTCCCGGGTCGGTGACACGGTCACCATCAACAGTCGGCCGGCGGCCGAGGCGCTGGGTGGCTACAAGGACCCGAAGCCGATGGTCTACTCCGGTCTCTACCCGATCGACGGGTCCGACTACCCCAACCTGCGTGAGGCTCTGGACAAGCTCAAGCTCAACGACGCCGCCCTGGACTACGAGCCGGAGACCTCCGGTGCGCTCGGGTTCGGCTTCCGCTGCGGCTTCCTCGGCCTGCTCCACCTGGAGATCATCCGGGAGCGGCTGGAACGCGAGTACAACCTCGACCTGATCTCCACCGCGCCGAACGTGGTGTACCGGGCGATCACCGACGACGGCGCCGAGATCGTGGTCACCAACCCCAGCGAGTACCCCAGCGGCAAGATCGCCGAGGTGTACGAGCCGGTCGTACGGGCCACCGTGCTGACGCCGAACGACTACGTGGGCGCGGTGATGGAGCTCTGCCAGGGTCGGCGCGGCACCCTGCTGGGCATGGACTACCTCTCCGCCGACCGGGTGGAGCTGCGCTACACGCTGCCCCTCGCGGAGATCATCTACGACTTCTTCGACCAGTTGAAGAGCCGCACCAAGGGCTACGCCTCGCTCGACTACGAGCCCTCGGGCGAGCAGGCCTCCGACCTGGTGAAGGTGGACATCCTGCTGCACGGCGAGCCGGTGGACGCGTTCAGCGCCATCGTGCACAAGGACAAGGCGTACAACTACGGCGTCACCATCGCCGCCAAGCTGCGTACGCTGATTCCCCGCCAGCAGTTCGAGGTGCCCATCCAGGCGGCCATCGGCAGTCGGGTCATCGCCCGGGAGACCATCCGGGCGATCCGCAAGGACGTGCTCGCCAAGTGCTACGGCGGTGACATCAGCCGTAAGCGCAAGCTGCTGGAGAAGCAGAAGGAAGGCAAGAAGCGGATGAAGATGGTCGGCCGGGTCGAGGTGCCGCAGGAGGCCTTCATCGCCGCCCTCTCCTCCGACTCCGGCGACGGCAAGGCCGCCGGGAAGAAGTAGTTTCCGGCCCCGGTCGGCAGCGTCGGCCGGGGTCGTCCCCTCCGGTGAGGTCGGGTCCCTGCTGCGGCGGGATGTCGGTACGCGGGCACGGGTGCGCAGAAATTTTTTCTGGCGCTGTCGTCAGGTCGACCGGTCCACGAAATGGGCTCCTACCTGTGTGGACGCACGTCCGCGCCAACCGACGCACCCTTCGGACATCGACGTCTGGCGTTGTCATCCACGGTGAGTCGGTTTGGGCTTTCGGCGGGTCGGGCACTTAGCGGTCACGACAGGAAGCACACATCGTGTGTCGAACATTCTTTGAAGGAGGGCGACCGTGGAGTTCACCGTGTGGGGCATCATCACTGCGATCGTTGTTGGTCTCATCGTCGGCGCGCTCGGCCGTCTGGTCGTCCCGGGCCGGCAGAACATGCCGATCTGGCTGCACCTGCTGATCGGTGTCGGCGCGGCCCTGCTGGGCACTGTGCTGGCGCGGGCCGTCGGCATCGCGACCGAGACGAGCGGTATCGACTGGGGCGAGTTGCTGGTGCAGGTCGTGGTTGCCGCGATCGCTGTCGCGCTGGTGGCCGGCGTGGGTGGCCGCCGCCGAGTGACCCGGTAACACCGAGCACAAGTTCTCGTACCACCGCCACACCTTCGATGGGCGCCCGGCCGACAGGCCGGGCGCCCATCGGCGTTCTGCCGCTGCCACCTCGTCGGACGTTCCCCGCGTGCCGGATCGCGGAGATCCACTCGGTTTCCGTGATGTCGGGGTGTCCCGGTGGGTGTGATGCCGCAACGTCAAGAACCTCGTGTTGATCATGCGGCTGTGGAACGTCCTCTTGTCGGCCAAGACGTGATCGTTTGGTGGCCGGAGTCGGTTTGGATTTTCGTTGGGTCGGGCAATTAGTGGTCACGACAGGAAGCACACCTCGTGTGTCGAACATTCTTCTGAAGGAGGGTGGCCGTGGAGCTCACCGTGTGGGGCATCATCACTGCGATCGTTGTTGGTCTCATCGTCGGCGCGCTCGGCCGCCTGGTCGTCCCGGGCCGGCAGAACATGCCGATCTGGCTGCACCTGCTGATCGGTATCGGCGCGGCCCTGCTGGGCACCGTGCTGGCGCGGGCCGTCGGCATCGCGACCGAGACGAGCGGCATCGACTGGGCCGAGTTGCTGGTGCAGGTCGTGGTCGCCGCGATCGCTGTCGCGCTGGTGGCCGGTGTGGGTCGCCGCCGCAGCGTCACCCGATAACGACCTGGCATCACCTGGCGAGGCAGCACCACCGTAGGACAGCACGACCGAAAAAGCGCCCGGCCGCGAGCCGGGCGCTTTTTCGTGCCCTGTGCCCAACTTCGACCCGATGTCACGGCGTCGCTCGTCGGGCCACTGCGGTACGGTCGCCACGCTTCGGCCGGTCCCGCCCACTGTCGTAAAAGAATTCTCCGTACTAAGGTGCGGCGGAGAAGGTTAGTTCCAGGTGGCGCGAGGGGAGAAGTGGCGTGAACAGGTGGAAGCGGTTGGCCCCGGTCACCGCCATGGTGGCCTCGGCCGCGATGGTGCTGACCGGCTGCGGAGGTTCCGGTGAGGACGCGGCCGACGACAGCAAGCTCACGGTCTGGATGATGGGCGAGGGCGGCGACGCGCAGAACGCCTTCCTCGACTCCGTCGAGACCGAGTTCCGCCAGAAGCACCCCGACACCGACGTGGTGGTGCAGTACATTCCGTGGCTCGAGGCGCCCAAGAAGTTCCAGGCCGCGCTCGCCGGTGGCGAGGGACCGGACATCACCGAGCTGGGCAACACCGAGACGCAGGGCTGGGCCGCCCAGGAGGCGCTCGCCGACGTCAGCGGTCGGATGGGCGGCTGGGCCGACGGCAAGGACCTGCTGCCCGACCTGGTGCGCAACGCCCAGCTCGACGGCAAGCAGTACGGCGTGCCCTGGTACGCGGGTGTGCGCGCCATCTACTACCGCACCGACTGGTTCGCCGAGGCCGGCGTGCAGCCCCCGAAGACCTGGGACGACCTGGTCACCGTGGCCAAGGCCGTGCAGGCGAAGAAGAAGGGCACCTACGGCATCGCCCTGCCGGGCAACTCCGAGCTGCCGTTCTACTCCTTCCTCTGGGGCGCCGGCGGCGAGATCGCCAGCAACCAGGGCGGCACCTGGAAGTCCGGCTACACCACGCCGGAGGCACAGCGCGCCGTCAAGTTCTGGACCGACCTGGTGACCGTGCACAAGGTGGCCCCGCCGGCGGCCGCGGGCTGGAACGAGATCGACGCGCGCACGCAGTTCGCCACCGGCAAGGCCGCGATGGCGTTCGCCGGTAGCTGGCAGCAGGGCGCCATCAAGAAGGACAACCCCGAGATCGAGAAGGTCTGGGGTACGTTCCCGATCCCCGGCCCGGACGGCAAGGCGGCACCCGGGTTCGCGGGCGGCTCGGACGTGGCGATCTGGAAGGACAGTGAGCGCCAGGACCTGGCCTGGGACTACCTGACAGTGCTGCTGAACAAGAAGAACGCGCAGAGCTTCGCGAGCAGCCTCGGCTTCTTCCCGGTCTACAAGGATCTGGTCGCCGGTGACACGTACGCGAACGACAAGGTGATGGCGGCGTTCGCCACCACCATGCAGAACACCAAGCTCACGCCGCTCACCCCGAAGTGGGTGGAGGTCAGCCGGACGAAGACGGTGACCCAGGCGATGAACAGCTCGGTCATGAAGGGTCAGAAGACGGTCGAGAAGGCTACCGCCGACGCGGCCGGTGAGATGGAAAGCATCCTCAACGCCAAGTGACCACGCTGACCGAGGTGCCGGAGACGGCCGCCGCGCGGGAGACCCCCGCGCGGCGGCGTCGCCGGGTGGACCGCCTGCCCTACCTGCTGCTCCTGCCCGCACTGGTGATCATCGGGGTGCTGCTGCTCTGGCCGCTCGGCCAGGTGGTGGTGATGTCCTTCTACCGGCTCAACAGCGTCCGGCAACTGCGTGGCGACCGGGAGTGGCCGTGGGTGGGGCTGGGCAACTACGCCGACATCCTCTCCGATCCGTTCTTCCTGACCGTGCTGCGCAACACGGTCCTGTTCGCTGCGGCCAACGTGCTGCTCACCATGGTCCTCGGCACGCTTGTCGGGCTGCTGCTCAACCGACTCGGCCGCAAGATGGCGACCTTCGTGGCCAGTTGCGTGATGCTCGCCTGGGCCACCCCGGCACTGACCGGCACCATCGTGTGGA